>UQTN01000033.1 GCA_900543945.1 uncultured Collinsella sp.
CTGATTCGTAGTCAGACCCTCTATCCAGCTGAGGTAACGCCGCAGCGCAAGACATATAAAACCACTTTAGTTCGTTAGAGTCAAGCGAAATCTCAAACTTTTTTTTCGCGCGGGCCTCAATTTGTCACGCTGCACTGCAAGCATCAGCGCTTCTCGTGCGATCGATTGGCTTTTCGATCACATCGAACCCAGCACCGAGCTCCCTCAAAAGCGAACGCACCCGTTGGGCACAGTCGTAGTCGGCAAACGAGATACTCAGCATGCGCGCCACCTGGTTAGAAGTTCCCACCTCATAAAATCGCTCAAGCGCCACAAGCCCCTCGTGCGCCACAAAGGTCTCGACCACATGCGGCGACTCCTCATAGCACCATTGCGTCAATGGTCCCTCACTCGTCTGCCGAACCACCAAGCCACCCATACCCGACGGCTCGCACGTTACCAGCAGCTGCTCCCCGCCCTCATCGCTCTGGAACAAAACAACCCGCTCGTCGAACAGCTCCATCACATCCCCTTTCTCTTGCTCTTAGTTAGCAAAAGCATAGCAGGTAAATGCATGTATACAGAACGTCTGTTCGTGTGTTTTCTATCGAGCTGTCCTCACGGCATGGTATAGCCGTACACAAAAAGGGCGCCCCTAAAAGGAGCGCCCTCGCAAATCGCCTATGCAGCTAGTTTACGCGACCGGCTCGATCTTCTCGAGGCCGCCCATGTAGGGACGCAGAACCTCGGGGATCGTGATGGTGCCGTCGGCGTTCTGGTAGTTCTCCAGAATGGCAGCCATGGTACGACCAGCCGGCAGGCCGGAACCGTTAAGGGTGTGCAGGTAGCGCGAACCCTTGAAGTTCTCGGGGTCGCGATACTTGATGTTGGCACGACGGGCCTGGAAGTCGCCGCAATTGGAGCAGGAGCTGATCTCCTTGTAGGCGTTGTAGCTCGGCAGCCAAACCTCGATGTCGTAGGTCTGACGGGCAGAGAAGCCCAGGTCGCCGGTGCACAGGCTAATCACGCGATACGGCAGGCCCAGCTGCTGCAGCAGGTACTCGGCCTCGGCGGTCATGCTCTCGAGCTCCTCGTCGGACTCCTCCGGCTTGGCAAACTTAACCATCTCGACCTTGTCGAACTCGTGCTGGCGAATGATGCCGCGGGTGTCGCGACCGGCGGAACCGGCCTCCTCGCGGAAGCAGGGGGTGAAGGCAGTGTAGCGGCGAGGCAGAGTGTCGGCGTCCAGAACCTCACCGGCATGCAGGTTAGTCAGTACGACCTCGGCGGTAGGGATCAGGAAGTTGTCGCCCGAGACGTGATAGGCGTCGTCCTCAAACTTGGGCAGCTGGCCCGTACCGAACATGGTCTGACGTTTGACGACGATGGGCGGCCACCACTCCTTGAAGCCACGGCTCGTGTGCGTGTCCAGGAAGAAGTTGATAAGGGCGCGCTCCAGGCGGGCGCCGGCGCCACCGAGAACGGTGAAGCGGCTGCCGGAGAGCTTGTTACCACGCTCGAAGTCGAGGATGTCCAGATCGGTGCCCAGATCCCAGTGCGGCTTAAAGTCGAAGTCGAACTCGCGCGGGGTGCCCCAGCGGCGACGCTCGATGTTCTCGTCCTCGTCCTTACCGTACGGGGTGGCCTCGCACGGAATGTTAGGCAGGTGAGACATGAAGTCGTACTGCTCCTGCTCAAGAGCGGTACGGCGCTCGGCCAGACCGTCGATCTTCTCGTTGACGGCGCGCACGGCCTCCTTGGCGGCCTCGGCCTCGTCCTTCTTGCCCTCCTTCATCAGGGCGCCAATCTTCTTGGACTCGGCGTTACGCGTGGCCTGGAGCTCCTCGACCTCGGTGATGACGGCACGGCGCTCGTCGTCGAGTTCAAAGAACTTCTCGCGATCCCAAGACGTCTGGCGATTTGCCATGGCGGTATCGATGGCATCGGGGTTCTCGCGAACAAACTTGATATCAAGCATTAGATCCTCCGGCGATATACATTCCATTTAGGTTGCAACCTTGTACATGTATGGGCAAGTATATACTTATGAGCGTTTACGACCCAACCCAACTACGCAAGAAGGCACCCAATGGACGCAGTTTTTTCCTTTTTGTTTGGCACCCGCACCGGTTTTGCCATCCTTTTCGCCGGCGGCATCCTGCTATTTGCGATTCTTGCCTTTGTAATGGAGAAGCGCACCCATAAGATGTACGTCGACCGCGGCCCCAAGTCCGAGGACGAAGAAGACAGCTTCTGGGACTAACCGACCAAAAAGGGACAGGTTTATTTTGGTCGGTTTTATCTGGGCAAACGCAAGCGCCTCGCAACTGGAATTGAGCCAGTTGCGAGGCGCTTTTCGTACATACGACAAAACCGCAGGAAAAACCTGCCAAAATAAACCTATCCCTTTTTGATCAGCTTACTGGAGAGTAGCGTCGATGGCCTTGACGAGGGCGCTGCGCATGCCGGCGTCCTCGAGCGCGACGACGCCCTTGATGGTAGCACCGCCGGGCGAGCACACGGCATCCTTCATCGCTGCGGGATGCTGACCGGTTGCAAGCTGCAGCTTTGCCGTACCCAGTACCATCTGGCTCACAATGCGATAGGCATCGGCGCGCGGAATACCGTGTTTGACGGCCGCATCGCCCAGAGCCTCGATCGCCATGGCGACAAACGCCGGGGCGCAACCGCCCACGGTACCGCCCACAAACAGCAGACTCGAATCGAGCTCGACCACCGTGCCAAGCTTTCCGAGCAGACCGAGCACCGTGGCACGCTGCCCATCGCTAAGCGTGGAAGCCTTCTCGCAGGCGATAACGCCCTCGCCCACCGAAACCGGCGTGTTGGGCACCGTCGAGATATGAGCGACACCTGGCAGGACCTGTTCCCACTTGGCGCTATCCCAGGTCCAGGCGACCGAAAGGACGACCTTGTCGGCAAGCGCATCCTTGAGTGGAGCGAAGACCTTCTCAATCATGTACGGCTTGACCGCCGCAACCACGATATCGGACGCGGCAACAACCTCCGCCGCATCGTGGCAGGCAGCCATGCCCCGCGCCTCGCAACGCTCGACCAAAGCATCGTAGCGGCCTGCGCAGGCGCACATGTCGCCCGCGGCCACGCCGGCGGCAATCCAGCCATCGGCCATAGCACTCGCCATATTGCCAAAACCGACAAATCCGATCTTCATATCACACAGTCCTCTCAGATGCGTTCCTCAAAAACGAAAGTCATTGTCCCACGCTATTGTTTCGTATTGCCGACCTACTTGTGATACGGCTCGCCACGACTGATCTTGCAGGCACGGTAAATCTGCTCTAGCAGCACCACACGCGCCAGGTTATGCGGCAAGGTAATGCGCCCAAAGCTGAGCATCTCGTCGGCGCGGGCGCGCACCTCATCACTCACGCCGTCCGAACCGCCGATTACAAAGGCAATGTCGCTGCTGCCTCGCAGCATAAGATCGTCGAGCCTCGCCGAAAACTCCTCGCTCGAGCGCTCCTTGCCCTCGATAGCCAGCAGGATCACATGCGCTCGAGATGGCAAGGCGGCAAGAATCGCCGCCCCCTCCTTGTCGCGCGCGGCATCCACGCCGCCCGCCTTAGCCGGGTCGATATCGGCCACCTCGCGGATATCCACCTTGGCATAGGCACCTAGGCGCTTGGTGTACTCAGCGCACGCGTCCTTCCAAAAGCGCTCCTTGAGCTTACCGACGCAAACGACGGTGTATTTCACGCGCGTCTACTCCTTCGAATCGTTTTGAACTTTGCCGGCGGCCAGCATCTGCTCGAACATCGAGGCCGACTGCGAAAAGTCGCTCGGCAGCACGACCGTCGAGGTTTTACCCGTGCGAGCGAACTCCGTCATCATCTCGGACCACTGCGTAAACATGAACAGTTGGTTGGCCTCGTCATTGCCGACACCCGTCTCCTGGATGATCTCGAGCGAATCTTTGATACCCAGCGCGATGGCCTTGCGCTGGTTGGCGATGCCCTCACCCGCCTTTTCCATAGCCTCGGCCTCGGCGGTCGCCTCGGTGACGCGCTTGATGCGGTCGGCCTCGGCGAGCTCCTGCGCGGCAGCGCGCTTGCGCTGGGCAGCGTTGATGTCGTTCATGGAGTTCTCAACCTCGGTCGGCAGTGCGATTTTGGTGATGAGCGTCGACACGAGGGTGAAGCCGTAGGCGGCCATCTGCTCGGAAACGGTAGCGTTGACATCCTTGGCGATGTCATCCTTCTTGGCAAAGACCTCATCGAGTGTGTAGACGGGGATGGAGGAGCGCAGGGCGTCGGTGATGAAGTCGCGCATCTGGTCGACGGGCTCCTGCAGCATATAGTAGCTCTTGTAGATGCCCGAATCTGCCGGGCCGGCGCCCATGTCATAGCTCACGTGGTACTGAGCGGAGACCTCAAGGCCAATGGTCACGTTGTCCTGGGTCTTAACGTCGATGCCAAAACCATTTTTCATGGTGCGCAGACTCACCGTGGCGGCCTTGCGGTCGATCACGGGCACCTTCATGTGGAAGCCTGCGTTGACGATGCGGTTGAACTTGCCCAGGCGCTCGATGATCACAGCATGCTGCTGTTCAACGACATAGCAGGCGTTGGGGAGCAGCAGCAACAGGATGATGATGGGAATCAAAAGGCTGGTAAGGGCGGCGATGATACCGGAAAATAGCATGGTCTCTCCTCTGATAGGCACACGTTGGCATTAGGATACCCGTCCAAGGAGATCGTGCATAACAAAAAAGCTCCCATTGCTGGGAGCTCTTTCAATCAATGGTGCGGGCGAAAGGACGTCCGCGTATCCGCTTCGCGGATCCGCACCGGCATCGGCCGCCTGCCGGCGTCCTCGCCAGCTCGCTAAAAACGCTCCGCGTTTTCTTTACGCTCGCTCCTTCACAGGTTCAAGTCCCTGCGACGGGCCCATAACAAAAAAGCTCCCATTGCTGGGAGCTCTTTCAATCAATGGTGCGGGCGAAAGGACTTGAACCTTCATGGGGTTGCCCCCATACGGACCTGAACCGTACGCGTCTGCCAATTCCGCCACGCCCGCGTGCAGGAATTAGAATAACGGAGCGCCACCGCGAACGCAAGAACTATTTTTGAAAAAGTTTGCAGGCATTTTCCCAAGCGGCATGCGCGATTGTTTCGGCGTCCTCACCAGTGCGATCGACACGGTCGTTAACCAGCGCGTTTGCCGTAATGGAGATCATTGCGGGCTCGCATTCAAGACCGCGGATGGGCTCCGGAGCCATATACGGGCAATCCGTCTCGAACAAAATTCGATCGAGTGGGGTTGCCGCAAATGCCTCGCGCACGTCGTCGTTGCGCTTAAAGGTGGCCGCACCACCATAGGCGATATAGCAGCCCAGCTCCACAAAGCGCTCCATCGTGGCGCGGTCCTCGCCAAAACAGTGCAGCACACAACCGGCCTGGGGCACGCCCACCTCACGAAGCACGTTGTAGGCGTCCACGTGCGAGGTACGCTCCTGGTCCATGTCCTCGTGACGCAGATGCAGCTCCACCGGCACGTTACGACACACGGCAAGCTCGAGCTGGCGCGCCATGCAATCAATCTGCACGCTGTGGGGCGCCGGCGTGATGTCGTCGTCGTAATCCATGTGGTAGTCCAGACCGATTTCGCCAATACCGGCGCATAAGGGGTCATCGAGTGCGGCAACGACCTGTGCATGAACGTTGTCGGTATAGTCCGGCGCGCCATACGGATGCACGCCGGCAAGATACTTGATCTGCGGGATACCCTGCATCGGCAGAATCTCGCGCGTCAGCCAGTCGCTATAGTCCGTCACACTGCGCTTGTCGGCGATGGGGTCGAGCATCGTCACCAATAGCTCGACGCCCGCGGCCTTGGCGCGCAGGAGCGTCTCGGGCACCTCCTTGCCCCAGAACGAAAGCAGATGCGCATGCGTGTCAGCAAGCGGTGCCAAGGGCACGGGACAAGCAACCGTCTTCTTTTTCTTGGTAAACGTCACACGTTCGGCATTAGGCATCATGGATTAGCTCCTGGGCCAGACGGACAAAGTCGGCAACATCAAGCGTCTCGGCGCGCGTGGTGGGTGCGATACCGCAAGCCTCAAAGGCGGCATCGAGCACGTCCTTGGCAAAGCCGTTGGCGCTCATGGAATTGCGGATGGTTTTGCGACGCTGGGCAAATGCAGCATCAATCACGCGAGCCACAAAGTCGCGATCGAGCCCTTCGGGCACCACGCCGTCAACACGGTCGATACGCACGACGGCCGAGTCCACGTGCGGCGCCGGCATAAAGCAACGCGGCGGCACCTCAAAGCGACCCGTCACCTGCGCATACAGGCCGAGCTTTGCCGTATAGCCGCCATAGGTCTTGTTGCCCGGCACTGCGGCAATGCGATCGGCAACCTCCTTTTGCACCATGACGACGGCGCGCTTGAGCGCGGGCATCGTCTGGAAGAACTGCAGGATGATTGTCGCCGCCACGTTATAGGGCAAGTTCGCGACAAATACCGTGGGCTCGCCGCCGGCGGCCTGCTCAATCTGCTCCGGGCCCACCTTAAGCGCGTCGCCCATGATAAAGCGGAAGTTGGCATAGTCGGCGGCGTGGGCGTCGAGCACCGGTTCGAGCTCAGGATCGGCCTCAATGGACGTAACGCACGCCGCTTCCTGCAGCAACGCAAGTGTCAAAGTACCGCAACCCGGACCCACCTCGAGTACGCGCTCGTCACCTGCAAGCTCGGCAAGCTCGCAGATACGCTCGATCACATGATTGTCGATTAGAAAGTTCTGGCCCAGGCGATGCTTGGTCGCAAGGCCAAACTCCTCCAGCAGCTCCCTGGTGGCCGTGGGGTTTGCCAAAGGCGAAGTTGTCATAGTTGCCTCCTTAGCATGATGGCGGCGTCTTGAAACGAAAGGGCATGGACCGTTGCGGCCACGCCCTTACATCTAAACAGCAAATTGCCGATATGGCGCTCGCGAAGTCTCTACGCCAGACGCGGGAACAGCGGATCGCCCTTCTCGACGGGCTGACCACCAGCAAGCAGGCCCCAAGCGCAAATGCCCTTGAGGTCGTCGCTCGCGGCCTCGCCCTCACAGGACAGGCGGCGCAGAGCCTCGACAGAAGTCTGGGGCATGAGCGGCATCAGCAGGTGGGCGGCGATGCGGATGGCCTCGAGCAGGTTGTAAATCACAAATGCCAGCTCGTCAGCCTTGGCCTCGTCCTTGGCAAGCGCCCAGGGCTCGGAGTCCTCGATGTAGTGGTTGGCGGTATGGATGAGCTCCATGACCTCATCCTTGGCCCCGCCGTAATCGAGCATGTCCATCTTGGCCATGTAGCGCTCGACCAGACCATCGGCGATCTTTGCCAGCGGGTTATCGAACGCGTCGGCAGACGCCGGTTTAGCCGGGGCGCAGCCGTCAAAGTACTTTGCGCTCATGTTGAGCGAGCGCGAAATGAGGTTGCCCCAGCTGTTGGCCAGGTCGGCGTTGTAGACCTGCTCCATACGATCGAAGCTGATGGCGCCGTCGGTGCCGGGGACCACGTCGGTCATAAAGTAATAGCGGTAGCCCTCGACGCCCAGCATGTCGATAACATCCTGCGGAGCGATGGCGTTGCCGCGGCTCTTGGACATCTTCTCGGCCTTACCGGTCTCGGCATTGCGCACGGTCAGGAAGCCGTGGGCAAAGACGTGCTCGGGCAGGGCCTCGCCGATGGCCATGAGCATCGCGGGCCAAATGACGCAGTGGAAGCGGATGATGTCCTTACCCACGATGTGGAACTGCGCAGGCCAGCGATAGGCCAGCTCGGCACGGGCCTCATCGGTGTCGACACCGTAGCCGACGGCCGTCATATAGTTGAGCAACGCATCGAACCACACGTAGGTCACGTGACCCTCGTCAAACGGGACCTGAATGCCCCAGTCAAAGCTCGTACGGCTCACGGAAAGGTCGTTAAGGCCGCCCTCGACAAAGCTACGTACCTCGTTCATGCGGAACGCAGGCTCGACAAAGTCGGGGTGCTCGTCATAGAGCTTGAGAAGCTTGTCCTGGAAGGCGGAAAGCTTAAAGAAGTAGGACTCCTCCTGCACACGCTCAAGCGGACGGTGGCAGTCGGGGCATAGATGCTGGCCGACGCTGCCGTACTCCTCGTCGCCCTTCTGGACCTGCGTATCGGTGAAGTAGGTCTCGTCAGGCACGCAATACCAACCGTCGTAGCTGCCCTTATACAGGTAACCGGACTCCTTCATGCGCTCCCACAGATACTGCACGGCATGATGCTGGCGCGGCTCGGTGGTGCGGATGAAGTCGTCGTTGGAAATCTCGAGCTTGCTCCAAAGCTCCTTGAAGTGCGGGGCCTGGCTATCGGTCCACTCCTGCGGCGTCATGTTGTGCTTGGCTGCGGCCTCGGCGACCTTCTCGCCGTGCTCGTCCATGCCAGTCAGGAACTTGACGTTATAGCCGGCGGAGCGGCGATAGCGAGCCTGAACGTCGGCGATGATGGTGGAATAAGCCGTGCCCAGGTGCGGATCGGCGTTGACGTAGTAGATGGGCGTCGTGATAAAGAACGAAGGCTTGCTTTGATCCATGGGGTTTGTCCTCCAGAAAAACGTTGCATACAGGGGATGATTCTAGCGCAAGGGCTGGATATCCTCCATCTATTGCATATCGAGCACCATGGCATAGACATCGCGCTTGCGGCGCGAATACTTCTGAGACAGGCGCTTGGCCACCGCAGAGGCGGGCTCCCCCTCCTCGAGCGCGGTGCGGATATCCTCGCGCAGGGCCTCGTCGGGATCCGCTACCGCAGCGCCAACCGGCGCGATGCCGGCCTCCTCGTCCTCGCTCGGCGGCGCGATGACCAGCGCAATCTCGCCCTTTACCTCGCCGCGAGCACGCAGCTCCTCGGCAAGCTGGTCAGCGGGCCCGCGCAAGACCTCCTCGTGCAGCTTGGTGAGTTCGCGGCAGACGGCGACCTCACGCTGGGGAAAGACCTCCGCCACGGCCTCGAGCGTCGCCACGATACGATGTGGAGACTCGTAGAAGATGAGTGCGCCGGGCACCACGGCAAGGCGCTGCAAACGGCGCACACGGTCGCCGTGCTTTCGGCCCAAAAAGCCCTCGAAGAAAAAATGCTCGCAGGGAATGCCGGACGAAACAAGCGCCGTGACGCAAGCAGAGGGCCCGGGAATAACTTCGACGGGCACATCGGCCTCACGCGCCGCCTCGACCAGCGCCTGGCCGGGATCGGACACGCTCGGCATGCCGGCGTCCGAGGCAAAGGCGAGGGTCTCCCCCGCCAGCAGACGGTCGACCAGGCCGGCAGCGCGGCTAGCGATCACATTCTCGTCGCAACGGACAAGCGGCTTGGAAATGCCCAGGTGCATCAGCAGCTTTGACGTCACACGCGTGTCTTCGCAGCAAATGGCATCGGCGGCGGCAAAAGCCTCGCCAACGCGCGGGGACAGGTCGCCTAGGTTGCCGATGGGCGTGCCGACCACATAGAGTTTGCCCGTATGGGCGCTGTTTTGCGTCATATCAACCTATTCAATCATGCCGCGCTCGAGCGTACCAAGCGCCGCGCGGGCGTCCCATGCTGCAATGCGCTTCTCGGTCTTCCACGTTTGGAAGAACCAACCGGCAGCCGGCGCAAACGAAGCCAGCTGGTTGGCGATAAACACGCGCTCGTAGGCATTGCGGCCCTCAGGCGTAACCGACGAGTTGGCAAAGATCGCCGCACCCGACCATTCGCCCACCAGCACGGGGAACCCAGTCGAAATCGCCTCTTTGAGCTCGCGCTTGTTGCGCGAAATCGCCGTCGTCAGCCCGCGGGGGCTCGTGATGTCGAGCGCATATTCGTCACGGTAATGGTACAGGTGAAGGTCCATGTAGACGTTCTTGTACTTGGCGCCGCGCATAAAATGCTTCCACTCGCTGGGATGCCCCGACGACGAGAAGACGACGATCTTATCCTCGGGCATATACGAACGAACGAGCTCGTAGGCATCGCGATAGAAATTGCGCAGGTAGTGGGCCGGAATGCCATCCGTCATGGTGAAGAGGCTCTTGCGAACGCTCATCTGCGGCGTGTCCAGCAGCTCAATGCCCAGCAGGCTCTCGGCCTCGCCATAGCGATCGGCCAAGCGCTCGAGCACGTCGAGTGCGACATGACGGCCGTTGGTGGACGAATGCCACTCGGCGACAGCTTCCGGCGTGGTGGGCGAATCGTTGGAATCGCCCTGGCCACCGGGCACGGTTGCCAGATCGAGCAGCACGCGGATGTCGTACTTGGCAGCCCACTCAATTGCACGGTCAATGTAGTCGACAACCGAGATGTAGGACGCATCGGACTCCTGCGAACCAAAGGCATACCAGGGCACCGGCAGACGCACGGCATTGAGACCGATCTGCGCCATGCGGCGAAAATCGTCCTCGCTCACAAACGTCTCGTAATGACGGCGCATGCGCTCGTTATAGGCAGCGGTGCCCATGGCCTCCTGCAGCTCAGCTGCATTGGATGCTCCGGTCGCCGCATAGAGCGACGGGGTCACCCAGGGCTCGGGAATAAACCAGCCAGAGAGATTAACGCCGAGTATCCTCTCCATCACTGCCCCCTTCGGATCGTGCAGGCCGAGCCTGCATCGTATTGCATAGGAAAAGTATCGTTTTGAGTATACCCGCGTGTGCGGACAGGCGACCGAACGGTCTGCAAAGTGACGCGAAAGTGGGAGGAATGTCTGGGACAGGTGGGCACGAGCTGGTGCGCCGAGATGTGCACGCACGTCGGAAGTAAGCGCCGGAAAGCGCATCCCGTTTTTCGCAAAAGACTGGGATGCGCTTTCCGTTCGAGGCCTCAACCGGAAAATGCATCCCGTTCTGAGCGCGGGATCTGGGATGCAGTTTCCGCCAAAGGCTGCAAAAGGAAAGCACGTCCCATTCTGACGCCGGATTCCGGGACGCAGTTTCCGCAGAGCCCTCGATAAAAGAAAAGGACCCCTTTGCAGAGGTCCTAGTCAATTCAAGGTGGCGGGGAAGGGAATCGCGTCCGCGCGCTGCGCGGACGGACCGCTGCGGCGCTTACGCGCCTTGCGAGCTGCGCTGGCAAACGCTTACGCGTTTACTCAGCTCCGCGCCCTCACGGGGTTCGATTCCGTGCGAGGGCTACATAAAAGAAAAGGACCCCTTTGCAGAGGTCCTAGTCAATTCAAGGTGGCGGGGAAGGGAATCGAACCCCTGACACGAGGATTTTCAGTCCTCTGCTCTACCAACTGAGCTACCCAGCCATTTGAGGTGTGCCTTGTTTCAAGGCTTGATTAGTATAACCAAGGACGCGTTCCGGTCAACCGAGAATTTTAAAAAAGTTTTTGAGCACAGCCTCGGTTCTATAAATCGGCACGTCAGAGGCATCAGCCGGCAGCAAGAAGTTTTTCGCTCAGTCCCTTAAGCCGGCACGCGTTGGAGAGCAGGGGTCGAAACAATGATCGAAGGACGCTCTAGTACGGCCCAGGCGCCGGGGCAGGAGCACATACGCCAGGGACGTACGTTTTCGTAGCATACGAGGACATAGCCACGTGCATCGATAAAGGCGATGTCGATGGGATAGGCCATAAAACACGTATGGACCGAAGAGCAGCGTGGAAACGCCATGACGAGCGGCAAGCCGTTGGCGGCAACCGGACGCCGTCCCAGCATGCCGCGCAGGCGCACGACAAACGACTCCGCCACCACAAACTCGGCCGGCGTCCAACCCAGCCTGTTGAGTGCCCGCGCGTACGCGATGTAGGACGAGACCGCGGTCACATGACCACCCCGGACGCCATGGATCGACCGTCACCGCGCGCTCGTGCGACAACGTTGTCGGCGCCCCCAGCGGAACGCCAGCGATGCTGAGAGAAGTCGGCCACGGCTCATAGTGCATGGTGCAGGTGTAGGTCCTAAACGTACCGGATAGGGAGAGCAGGCCACCATCCGATGCCTCCGCGCCTTGCTCGCTCGACACTTCGATCTGCAAGCCATAGCCTTCCATGGCATTCAGAATTTGAGTCTGAACCGTCGCCGAGGCATCGGCAGAGCTTTCGTCGCCCTCCCCCTCCGACGCCACGGCGTGCGCCAACACGATGTCGGGCACCACGCGGTCGAAGCGCGCGACAGCGCTGGCAAAGATCATGACGTTGTACACGATGAGTGCCAGCACCAGCAAAACGGGCGTAACCACTGCCATCTCCACCGTCGCTTGGGCGCGCTCCTCGCGCAGACGCATGCGGATACTCATTACGACCCACCGCCCAAAGCGCCAACCAGCGTGGCGACATCGACGGTGAGCGGGATGGAGCCGCCGCCGGGCAGAGGAATCTCCGCAAGCGTGAACACCGTACCGCTAATGGTGCGTTCGACTTGATATTCCAACGCCTCGCAAAGCGCCTTGGGATCGGTCACGCCCAACGGAATACTTCGCAGCTTGTCTTGCGCTTGAGAGAGACCGGCAATGTCAGACCCCGGACTCTTAATGACGTTGGCGGAATCGGTCAGCACCGGCTTTCGCAGGCGCAAGTCGCACGGTTCCAAACCCAGCGCCGCCACGGACGCCGAAACGGTATCGCCGAGCCACGATGCAATGGAGTCCAACGCACCGTTGCCCCCTCCTGGGCCCTTAATCATCTCGTCCATAAGTTCGTCGGCCGAACCTTGGATGTCTCCGTATCCCACAAGCAGCCGTCCCCAGACATCCATGACGCCATCGAGCACGCCGGCAACGCCACCCGAGCGTTCCTTCAATGTCGAGAAAAATCGCGAAAGCACGTTGTTTTGCGCCGTCGCCCCATCGGGCGCCAGCACCGCGGCAGAGATGGCACCGCGATCGCCAAGCCTGACTGCCGTGTTAAACGAAGAGTTGAGCTCATCGGGGCTCGAGATGGCACCCGAAACCGCAAAGGCAACCACGCCGTTGCGACCGGGCGGAGCGATACGCGGACGCTCACCGGAAAGTTCTTTGATGGCGGTATCGAACGCATTGCCCGCACGGTCGGCTTCGTCCTCGGTCTGACGCTCGAGCTCGAGCTCCTTGTTGCGACAGTCGACGTAGTCCTCCAGGGCGTCTTTAAACTTGTCAAAGTGATACTCGAAGCCGTTTTCGATAGAGGTTGAAGGCGCCGCAACAGCACCAAGCGACAAAACGCCAAAATGGCATTTGCTGCATTTATCCTGTCCATCGTAATCGGCAACCGAAGCAAATCCGCTCGGCGTCCCTTTCTTATAGTTAGGGCAGGTCGTCCCGTAATGCAGATACGCCTTGTCATCGTTCACGCTCGTCGGCCACACCGCATCGGTATAGAGTTCCGTCGCCCGAACCTCATCAGAGTTGCGCGGCAGCAGCGGAATATAGGAGGAAACCCTGTCTCCGTTCTCGGTTATATATGCCCGATCGACCTCCGCGTTCGCATAGGTATAAAACGCCTTACGCGCCGCAGACTCTGCCTTCATCTCGACACTCGAGCCCTGGGGCTTCTCATTTGTCAGACGCCAATGGTAGTAGTCCTTCGCGCGATCAAGGGCAACTTGAGGCTCCCACGTAACGCTCGATGAGTAATGCGGATTTTGAACACCGGAAAGATCCGTTAGGCTTTTTGCGCGCTCCCACATACAAGAACAGCTGCCGACCGAGCCCTTGTCAGACCCACCACAATCCGCCAGCCAAGCGCGCTCCTTTGCCTTCGCCGTCTCCTCCGAGGCCTTCCGCAGCTCCTCGGCCGCACGCTCTAAATCATCTGATGTGTCTTTAATGGTATCGGTCGAGATCTCTGACCCTTTGAGCGCAGCAAAGTCCGACTCGGATGTCCTGGGCACGGCAAGCGCCGTACCGGTATAGGTCACACTATCGGTATCCTGCGCCGACACCGCCTGCGTGGCACGCGCGGCGATCAGATACGGCAGAGCCGTCTCGATTTTCTGTAAGCCTTCCGATGCGCTTTTGGCAAACTTGTTGCGCGTTTTAATGATCTCGATCCCGGTGTCGACCATATTGCCGGCAACCGGCTCGGCACCCGGGATGAGGATGGCGACCAGGCCCGTCCCGATCGTGGCAAACCCCGCCAGCCCCAGACTCAAGATACTCGCATCAACCACCGTGGCAGCCGTGTGATAGGACGACACTACGTTGGCACCCGCCAGCGCGCCGCTATCGGCCGCCACCTGGGTGTCCCCGGCACGCGACATGCTCCATATCGCCGCGGTCGACGAAAACAACAATGTGAGCACCACTAGGATGACCACGGCAGAAGAAAGCGTGGTATAGGCGCCGTCTTCGATAAACAGATCGACACCGGCTCGACCCATAAAGCCGCCTCGCTTGCAATGGCAGCTCGGACGGCGCGTCAAAACGCGTCTAGACCAGAAACGCTTAATCCCATGTAGCAATCCACGAATCATAATCTCCCTCCAGCCATTCGGGACGCGATTGATACGAGACATCGACCTTGAGCTCAACGTAGCCGCCCTCGGCGGCACCACCCATAGCCTGCGCAAACGCACCGATCACGGGCAACGGCTTGACCTCGCCGGAAACGGACACGGACGAGACGCCACCCGCACCGGCCCGGCCAAGCTCGATATCCCACGACAGCGGCCCGCCGGCATGAAAGATCGAAACGTTGGGCACTGCGGCAAGCCGGCGGCGGGTGAACTCCTTAAGATCATCGTCCTCCGCCGTCGTCGTGGTCATGAGCCGCGCGGTCTCGGCGGCGGCAGACTCCATGACCGCGCGCGTATAGAGCAGGCACACCGGTTGCAGTGCGAGAAGGATGAGCGTCAGAAACGTCGGCAGCAAAAAAGCGGCCTCGACCGTAGACTGCGCCCGGTCCTCGCACGCGATATCAATACAACGCGATGTCCTTAGCGCCCGCAGCGGCGTCGATAACCGACATCGAGGCAACGCCATGGGATGCCGCCCGCTCGACCAGCGCCGCCAAGCGCCCATCGGTGCCAGCACGCCAAAGTCCCGCAATCGCCAGCACGATCGATAACAGCGCCACCGTGACGATGGCGTATTCCACAGTCGCTTGGGCAACCTCCTCACGCAGAACGCCATGCATTTCACGACCCCTCCTTTGAGTTTATTGTTTGCGGGACCAGGCGCACGGCGCGCAGACGACACGAAGCATCGCCAGTATCCGCGGCAACCGTCACCATATCGACCCAGCCGCGTCCGTCGCGCACGATAGCGCCCCACACGTTGCCCTTGATATCGAGATAGCCGCTCAGAGCAAGTTGTGCCGTGGGTACCTCGTGATAGGCACGCAGCATATCCGCTGCCGCTTCGGTCATCGGTCGGTCCTCGGACCATGCAAGCCGGACCGCAATCGCGTTGCCCTCAGGCGAATCCGTCGCAGTGCCAGACCGCTTGTCGAGCGCCCGCAGAAAGGTTTGCGCCGTGACAGCGACATCCGAATCGTCCGCATCTCGCATCTCATCTTTTTGAGACGCTACCGCCGAATCTGAGCCCAAATCGGAGGCGGTCCCAGGACGCTGCTGCCGCGCGGCGTTAAGCCCCCAAAGCACCACCGCTATCGCCACGGTCAGGCAAGCAAACACCAGCAGCACCCCGATGGGGCGCTCGCCCTCTACAGGCTGTTGATGCCCTCGCTGATCGCATCCCATAGCTCTTTAACCTTACCTTTAAATGCAACGATGGCAATAATCGCGATCACCACAAGCACGCCGACCAAGATGGCATACTCAGTGGTACCCTGTGCACTCTCCTCCTGCAATAGTTCCTTGGCGCGCTGACGAACATGTGCCGCCCGGCAAAACGCCCAGCCCTGGACCTTGCCAGCAGCGTCAGTCATCGTGTTCATGTATTCCTCCCTACATCATCCCGCCTGCTCCCAGCAGCGGGCCCAATATGGACAGAAGCAACGCCGGCAAGATGAGCGTGCCGGTGGGAATCAGCAGCTTGACGGGCGCACGTTCGATCTCGCGCTCGACCGCAGCGCGATGAGCCGCACGGATCTCGCGACTTTGAGCGGCCAGCGTCTCGGCAAGTGGGGCACCCAGGGCGAGCGCCTGCCCCACCGTGATGGCAAAGGTCTCGAGCGCTCGCACGTCCAGGTCGCGCGCGGCGGCCAACAACTCGTCCTCACGCGTGCCCACGCCCACCTGCCACGCCATGCAGGCGCGCTCAAGGCGAAGAGCCAGCACTGACCGGCGGTTGGCGCAGAAAATCTCAAGCGCCGCATCAAACGAAAGACCGGCCGAAAGACCCAAGCGCACAACATCGATCATCTCGGACACTTCGCCGAGCGACACTCGCGCCGGGCCGCCCGCTCCAACCGCGCCCTTCACTCGCGCGGTCAGAGCATCGACCACCGAGCAACCCGCAGCAGCGACCAGCACCGCCTCGCGCTTGCAGGCCCCTGCGATCTTGCGCGCATCCACCCGATCCAAACCCGTCGCGACAAATACACTCAGGGCGCACAGGCAAGCCGCAACTGCAACCGAGGCGCTCATAGCTCCACCCTCATAATGCGCCGGATAACCACCAGGGCAACGGCGTTGAGGGCAAGACCCAGCACCACAGCGCCCGCGCCGGCAGGCGTCGCAAGACCGCGACGAAAATCTGCCGAAAGCAGCGCCAACACCGCGCACATGCCCGCCGGCATCGCCGCGACCATATGCGCAGACATGCGAGCCTGCGACGTCTTAACATCCAGGCGGCGCTTGAGCTCAATGCGCTCCCCCACCATGCTCGATGCCTCGGACAGTAAGTCGGCAAGCGGAGCGCCGGTGCGCTGAGACACCTTAAGCGCCAAGGTCACAAGCGAAAGACCGGGGGCGTCGATACGCACGAGCAAGTCATCGAGCGCGTCGGTCGCCGAGATGCCGCAATCGATCGCCGCCGCCACCCGCAAAAACTCGTTATGCACTGGCTCTTGCGCATGAGCGCCCACAAAGCGCATGCCCTGGGCCAGCGAATGTCCCGAGGCAAGCGACATGGAAAGTGCGGTAAACGCCTCGGGCATTGCCTCTTCTGCATCGTGTTGCTCGCGCCGGCTCTCAAAGCCATCCCGAGCGGCACCAACGGCAAACGGAGCAACAAGTCCCAAGGCAAATCCGAGGGGCGATAACGACACCATCGTTAGTAAAACGCAGCAGACACCGCTCGATAGCAGCAGAAACGCCAAACGTCCCGAAGCATCTTCGATCACGAGGCCAAGGCGATGCGCCGGAGCCAGCGATGCCCACGAACGGGCGATCTTTTTCAGCAGATCGTTTTCCACCAGCTCACGCGGCAGCTTCTCTGCCACCGTCTCGAGCGCCTGACGTGCCAGCTCCGCCGGCGGTACCTGCGGCACACGAGGTTCCGCCCCGCACGCCGTCGCGACAGAAAGCCCTGCCAAGCCCCCTACGACGAGGGGCACAGTGATCTCCATTCGTCCACCTCCTCTTGTGTGAGCGTCCCCGACCGCAGGCCTTCTGCGATAAACGGCGGCTCGCGGTCAAGCGTCCAGGTGCGCTCGGCGGCATCGAACGTCACATAGCGCTCGAGCTCTACGCCGCCCGATGCGGCGCGTCGCACCCCCGAATACGAGGAGACGAAGCGCCTGCCATCGGCGTGGCGCTCGGACATCACGATACCGTCGAGCGCCATGGCAATCTGCTCCTCGATGAGCTCACTCGGCAGGTCGATGCCATAACGCGCAAGCAACGTCAGACGCACCACGGTCTCCTGTTCTGAACCCGCATGAAGTGTGGTGAGCGACCCGTCGTGGCCCGTGTTCATGGCCTGCAACATGTCGCAGCACTCGGCACCGCGCACCTCGCCCACCACGATGCGGTCGGGGCGCATGCGCAGGGCATTAGTTACCAGGTCGCGGATCGTCACCGCGCCTTCACCCTCA
This sequence comes from uncultured Collinsella sp., assembly GCA_900543945.1. GTDB lineage: Bacteria > Actinomycetota > Coriobacteriia > Coriobacteriales > Coriobacteriaceae > Collinsella. The sequence continues at coordinate 17,861 of UQTN01000033.1, forward strand.
ATTGAAGCCTCGCGCGCCTCTAGGCGCACCACGTGCGGATGATGCGCAAACTTGAGCTCGGCAGAGTCCTCGATCGTCACGATGCGCTCGCCGGTGGAAATCTCACATGACAACGCGTTGAGCAGGGTGGTCTTACCAGATCCCGTGCCTCCCGCAACCGCCAGGTCCTGTCGCAGCGACACCGCGCACGACAGCAGCTGCGCATACCAAAGCGGCAGCGACCCCAGCCCCACAAGCTCGTCCAGCGAGCAGATACGGTCCGAGAACTTTCGGATGGTGAGAATCGGTCCGTCAATCGCCACAGGCGGAATCACCGCGTTGACGCGATAGCCCGTTTTGAGGCGGGCGTTGACGATGGGGCTGCGCTCGTCGATACGGCGGCCAAGTGGCGAGATGATGCGGTCGATAAGCACACGGATCTGTTCATCATCCTCAAACGCATGCTCGATGGGGTACAAGACGCCGCCGCGTTCAAAGAAAGCCGAGCGGCAGCCGTTGATCATGATCTCGGTAACGGTGTCGTCCTCGATGAGCGGCTGCAACGGCCCCAAGCCCACCACGTCATCCAAAATCTCGTCGATGATGGTTTCGCGCTCGGGCGTCGCGAGATCGGTCGGCTCCTCAACATTGAGCGCCGCCTCCACCGCGGGACGCAATTCCGAGCGGGCAAGTGCCGGGTCGATATAGGCGCTGATACGCGCCACTTCGTCGTAACCCATGCGGTCCATCACGGCGCGCTTGGTGCGTCGTTTCACGGCGCGGCGACGCCCCGCATCTACAGGCGCTGCCGCCGCCGCAGCGCCGGCAGCCTTAATCCTCGTCTGCAGGCTCATCGCTGATCACCCTCG
>UQTN01000034.1 GCA_900543945.1 uncultured Collinsella sp.
GCCGCGCGCAGCTTGGTCACGGCGGCCGTCTGCGGCCCGATGACGATGGCGTCTGCGGCAATGCGGTCGGCCACGGCGTGCCACTCGCGCGAGAGCTGCGGCACCACGCCCGCAAAGGCGATCGCGTCAACCGCATCGAGCGAGAGGCCGTACATCTTAAAGAAACCCATCAGGCGCACGTGGATCTCGTCGGCGGTATAGGAGCGATCGGTGGGCATACGCCACGACTGCACCAGCTCGTCTCCGTCAAACAGGCCCATGGCCGTCTGCGTATTTCCCATATCGATAGCGAGCAGCATGTCTACTCCCGGTGTTGGCATAAAAGGACGCGCACCATTGTATACGTGCCGTCGACGGCGCTCGGCTGCGATTCGTTTACGGTGATAGGGGCTGAGGGGTTTAAATATGAAGGAATTATGCTCTACGAGATTTTCCTTGCCGTTTACCGAACTCCCGCGTAATATTCTTTCTTGCGCACATGAGGCGCCCAGACATTGCGGGGTGGAGCAGTCTGGTAGCTCGCCGGGCTCATAACCCGGAGGTCGTAGGTTCAAATCCTGCCCCCGCGACCAAGAACTTGCAGCTCGTCGGCCTACCCGGCGAGCTTTTTTGTTATTCCGGGACCGTGTTTTCGGTCCAATTCTCGGCCTCTCAAACAAAATCTCGATCTGTAACATCTAGACCCGATTTGAGCGGCTAGGTGTTACAGATTGAGATGTTTCGGCAGGACGGTCTTCGTTTGTCTAAATCTGTAACACGAGGGACGGTTTTTACTGAGTAACTGTTACAGATCTAGATCTTTCGGCAGGCTAGATTGGTTCGTCTCAATCTGTAACAGTTGCTCGGCAAAATAGGGCCTAACTGTTACAGATTGAGACAAACCGACGGGCCGCCCCGCCCCATCCACCTGCCGTTACCTGCTGTCTGCCGATTTCCATTGCGCCACTGTGCTCCCATGCCATATCCTCTAGACAACTACGCGGCACCATCGCCGCCGCGCCTACAAGAGAGGAATGTCCATGACCGCACCTGCATCCAAGCTGCTCCAGCCCATTACGGTTGGCCCCCTTGAGCTCAAGAACCGCATTATGTTCCCGCCGCTGACCACCGGCTACGAGGAGCGCGACGGTTCCATCGGCGAGCGCAGCCTGGCTTTTTACGAGCGCCTGGCCCGTGGCGGCGTGAGCTACATCGTCATCGGTGACGTCGCTCCCGTTATGACCGCAAGCCCCACGCCCAAGTTAGCGACCGACGCCCAGATCCCCACGTTTAAGGCGCTGGCCGACGCCGTTCACAAGCACGGCGCCAAGGTCGCGCTGCAGCTGTTCCACCCCGAGTACGACGTGCCCGGCGTCGGCCGCATGGTCATGGGTTCCATGGCCGCTGCCAAGGCCGCGCAGGAGGCCAAGGCCGCCGGCGACGAGGAGGCCTTCGCCGCCAAGATGGCCGAGTCCAACGAGATCCGCAAGCAGGCATATGCCAAGCTGCACCACGACATGCAGCACTTTGTGAACGAGGCGAGCGTAGAGCAGCTCACCCAGATCAAGGAGGCCATCGCCGCCTCGGCCGCCCGCGCGCAGCAGGCCGGCATCGACGCCATCGAGGTCCACGGCGACCGTCTGGTGGGTTCGCTGTGCTCGGCCATCCTCAACCAGCGCACCGACGAGTACGGTGGCTCGTTCGAGAACCGCGTCCGCTACGCGCTGGAGGTCGTCGCCGCCATTAAGGAAGCCGCGCCGCAGCTGATGGTGGAGTACAAGCTCCCCGTGATCATGGAGAACCCCGACGGCACGCCGCGCGGCAAGGGCGGCCTGCAGCCCGACGAGGCCTGCGAGTTTGCCAAGCTGCTCGAGGGCGCGGGCATCGATATGATCCAGGTCGCACAGGCCAACCACACCGGCAACATGGGTGACACCATTCCGCCCATGGGTGCCATGCCCTACAACTGGACGCTGCCGGTGGCCGAGCGCGTTAAGGCCCTGGTCTCCGTGCCGGTGGCAACCGTCGGTCGCGTGGTCTCGGTCGAGGCCGGCGAGAAGATTCTGGAAGACGGCGCGGCTGACATCATCGCCTATGGCCGCTCACTCATGTGCGACCCCGACATTGCGCTGAAGGCCGCCACGGGTGAGCCCATCCGCGAGTGCCTCAACTGCAACAAGGGCTGCGTCGACGCGATTCAAAACCGCAAGTACATTTCGTGCGTGCTTAATGCCGAGAACGGCGACGAGGCGACCGTCGCCATCAAGCCGGGCGAGGGCGACAAGAAGATCGCCGTGGTGGGCGGTGGTATTGCCGGCCTGGAGGCCGCGCGCGTGGCGGCCAAGCGCGGCTACGACGTGACTGTCTACGAGGCGAGCGATCATCTGGGCGGCCAGATTGTGCTGGCGGCCGCGCCTCCGCGCAAGGACGAGATTATGCGCTCGGTCGAGTACTACGAGAAGATCCTGCCCGGCCTGGGCGTGAAGGCTGAGCTCAACCACGCCGCTACGGCCGAGGAACTCAACGCCGCCGACGCCGCGATTGTGGCCGTGGGTGCACACGACGTGGTCATCCCCGTTCCGGGTGCCGACTCGGAGAAGGTCGTCTCGAGCTGGGACGTGCTGGCCGGCAAGGTGGAGCTTACGGGCCGCGTCGCCGTTATCGGCGGCGGCCTGGTGGGCACCGAGACTGCCGAGTACCTGCTGCAGCACGGCTGCGAGGTGGCGATTGTCGAGATGCTCGACAAGATTGCCGCGGGCGAGTCCGAGACCATTCTGCCGCTGATCATGAGCGACTTCGCAGAGCACAACGTGGAGCAGCACGTTAAGACCCGCCTGACCGCCATTACCGACGAGGGCGTGGAGGCCATTCGCACCACCGAGGACGGCGCCGAGGAGCCGGTGAAGATCGCCTGCGATTACGTGGTGATGGCCGTAGGCTCCAAGGCCAACGCGTTTGACCTGGACGGCGTGACGGTGCCCGTGACCTGCGTGGGCGACTGCTCGGGCGAGCGCACCGCCGACATTGCGAGCGCCATTCGCACGGCATATCACGCGGCCAACGAGCTCTAGGCAAGAAAGCTATCGCGTATTGAGTGGGCGGGGGGTGCCGTTATCGGTGCTCCCCGCCTTTTTGCCAATGAGGGCGCCCACTGACCAGCTGGTTCAGAAAATCCGAATCTTGAGCACCAGAAAATCCGAATACTTAGAACATGAAAATCCGAATTATATGAACACGAAAATCCGAATCGCAACCACCCGAAAATCCGAATTTGCTACAGTGGAATAGAAGAATCAGAAAGCAGGACCTGGAAATCTGCGGGGGTGGCTCATGGCAGGCGAGAGGCTACATCGGGACGGATACATCCCACGTATCGTGGATGCGCAAATCGAGCGCTACCTTCGTGTCTTTGGCGCGGTCGAGATTGCGGGCATCAAGTGGTGCGGCAAGACGTGGGCCGCGCTTGAGCACGGGGCGTCCGCCTCGTATGTCGACGAGAATCTCGACCTCGCACGTGCCGACCCGGCGATGATGTTGCTGGGAGACCGTCCGCATATTATCGATGAGTGGCAGCGCGTTCCCCAAATTTGGGACTACGTTAGACACGAGGTTGACCGCACCCGGGGCACGCGCGGCGCCTATATCCTCACGGGTTCCGCCACGCCTGCGTTTGGCTCAAAGGCGGAGGCGCCCGCGCATAGTGGAGCCGGACGCATCGGTCGCGTCCGCATGCACCCCATGACGCTTGCCGAGACAGGTGAGTCCAACGGCAAGGTGAGCCTGGCGGGCTTGTTTGAGCATCGTTTTGAGCCCTGCCGGTGCAATGGCGATACACCGGGGCTTGTCGAAGCCGCCTGCCGCGGCGGATGGCCCGAGGCGATCGATATGGTTTCGGCTGACGCCCAGCTCATCGCCCGCGAATATCTCAACACCGCGTTTTCGAGCAGCTTCCCGGCGGTCGGTCTCGACCCCGATATTGCTCGTCGAGTCTCCGCATCGATCGCGCGCAATCTGGGACAGGCGACCACGTATAAAACGATTCTTATGAATATGTTCGGTGCCGAGGAGGAACCCGCAGCGTTTGCCGACGAGACCAAGGTGCGTAGGTACCTGGATGCCCTCAAAGGCATGTTCATTCTCGAGGAGGTCCCCGGTTGGGTTCCCGCCGCGCGCGACAAACGACGCTTTACCGTCAAGCCCAAGCGCTATCTGGCAGATCCGAGCCTTGCTTGCGCCTTGCTAGGTATGTCCTTGCAGGCGTTGCTTGCCGACTGGCAGACATTTGGTCTGGTGTTTGAGAATTTGGTCATACGCGACCTTTCGGTCTACGCGCGGTCGCTCGACCTGCTGGATAGCACGCCTGTGCGCTATTATCGCGACGATTCGGGCCTTGAGTGCGATGCTATCGTGCAGCTAGCCGACGGACGGTGGGCCGCCTTTGAGATTAAGGTGAGTGAAGATAAGGCGAGCGCCGGCGTCGAGAGCCTCAAGCGCGTTCGCAAGAAGGTCTGTGGAAACCCTCGTTCACGCACGCGCGAACCGGAGTTTATGGCCGTGATTGTGGGGGTGGGTGAGTACGCTCGCGAGGTCGAGGACGGTATCTACGTGATACCCGTGCGCGCGTTGAGGTGTTAAGGGGCGGCACGCCGTGTGCCCGCTGCCCGGTGCTGCGGATTGGTGCAAGTGGTCAGGTTTGTTTGCACCATGTCCTTGGCATATGGAAGAAGCTGCTGTTCGTAATCTTTAAGACATCATTAAGGCTTGCGTTGTGGAGCAAGCCGCAGGTCAATGCTATTCTTTTACCTTATCGTACGGTGTTGTATTCTGCCTGAATTCTCTACCTGCGAACAACGGATAAACGCGACCGAGCGGAAAGGATGGCACGCCCGCTAGCAGGGCAAACGCAAACGATGAGTGGCATGGACCGACATAGCGAGCTCCAGCAGCACAAGACGGCGGCCGAGTACCGCCAAGCTGCCGACGAGCATGTGCGGACCCTCAAGGATTTCTGGAAGGATTTCCTGGTGAGCGGTCTGTTTGTGCTGGCCGCCATCGTTGCCATCTTTGCATGCCTGGCCTGGTTTGCCGCGAATAACCGAGTGAGTGCCACGGGGAGTACGATCGGGGCGAAGGGCCCACGGTTTGTGCTCTCGGGAACGCAGGGCGGCACGGCAGGTAAGTACGACGCCCAGGACAACTACGCGTCGGACAGTACAAGCCTTGCCGTGAACAATCTTTTCAACCTCAATAACATGAGTGCCGATGGCAGTCTTTCTCCGGGGTCGGCGGGCCAGCTTCAGCTCAACGTCAAGCCGCTCTGCAACGACCTGCACGATATTACGGTGGAGATGACCTGGGAGATTTCTGTCCAGACGAGCGTTGCGGGCACGGACGGCACTGCTACGGACGCATCGAAAAATGAAGAGATCATCAACTCGCTTAAAAATCTGGTGCGCGGCCATATCTTGGTTTTCCAGGGCAAAGACACCTCTGGCTTTTACTCCAATCCGCTGGTTCCCACGACAACCACGGTGACCCAGGACGGAGCGAGCGTCACCGTCATCACACAGAGCTTTACCATTCCGGCGAAGAGCTTTCGTGCTGAGGGCTCAAACAATACGACCGAAACCGTCACCAAAACCCTCTACTGGATTTGGCCGGAGCAGTTCAAGAGCTATGTTCGCACGGGCAACGCCGGCTACGGTGGCAACCTTTTCGCTAACACAGGCGACGAGGGGGGATACACGACCCTCGTCGGCGACATCAACAATAACCACGCGTGCTATTTCCGCGCCGATAGCACGAGCGTGCCAGGTCAGGCGCCTAGCGCGGTTCCGCCTGTCGGAGCCGGCATGTCCTCTGCGGATGTGGAAACCTGCGCCAATTATTACAACAACGCCGACGAGATTATCGGCAAGAACGTCAAGTACATTCGCGTGCGCTTTACCGCCAAGGAGGCGGATAAATAAATGGACGAGCAGCTTAATGCCCGCGAGCAGGGCGATATCAAACACAACGAAGGAGCGGCAAACCCCGGCGGCAACGGGTTCGGCTCGCACGGCGAAGCGCGTCCGGCTGGCCGCATCGAGCGTATCAAGGCTTGGGTGAGCGGCCACCGTCGCGAATCCCTTGCCATCATGGGCTTGCTTACCGTGCTTCTCGTGTTGCTGGGATTGACGCTCGGATGGTTCGTCGATGCCAATCGCGGCTCCACCGTCGGCAAGATCAAGGAGCCGGCAGAGCTCAAAGTGCTGGGCCCCAACGCTACGGCAACAGAGCAGATCGACCTGAGCTACAACCCCGAATACGGCGATACCAAGACTGGCAACACGGTGACGCTCAAGCGCGCGTTTTGCGTGCAAACGGGCGGTGACGGTTTTGAGCTGCAACTCGCGAATACGACCAACATTACAGGTCTCACTATTGAGCTGTACAGAGCCGAGAACACGTCTGCGCTCCAGACGCCCGACGTGAGCGGTACCGCAGACGGCAAATCTTATAGCTGGAAAGCAACCGGAGAGAACCTGCTTACGAGCTTCGAATATATCAACAAGGAGAACGACGGTCTGGCAGCCGTGCCGGGCGAGGGCGCAAGCGACCCTACGTTCAAGGACTATCAAAACGTCCAGCGCAACGCGCGCCCGCTCTACCGATACAAGAAATTCGGCAAGAGCGAACTCAACGCTAAGACGCTCGACGGCTCGACTGACAATGACACGCTCAACTTTATCATCAAGCTTTCGTGGGACGAGAGCGCCAAAGAGACCGATGTGATCTACCTGATCGCGCGCAACACGAGCGGTAAGTAGGAGAGGGGGCGCACATGGAGAAGCGAGAGAAGCAGCAGGATGCCGAGCGCGAGCAGCTGGCAAAAAGCAAGAGCCTAGCCAAGAATAAGCTGGTTGTGGCAGCAATCGCACTTGCTTGCGCCGTGGCGCTCGTGACGGGTGGTTACTTTACCTATTCCGCCTACACCGCCAACGGATTTCTAAAGTCCGTCGCCGCAACGGGCACCGCGCAGAGCCTGTTTGCGAGCGACCTGCTCACGGGCTATATGAGTGCGCCTGGCAACGACGAGCTCGACCGCGCCCAGCGCTCCGTTACGGTATATCCCAACAACAAGCAGTGCAGCTTCACCTTTAGCATCTATAACTATTTGCTGAGCAACAGCAACTTCTGCAACGATAAAAACGTGACGTATACCTTGACGGTCGAGGGGTATGGGCTCGATGGTGCCACGTGGAGCTATGCGCCCCAACCCGCCGGAAACGTCAAGCTTCCGGAGAATCAGCCTACCAAGAACGATTACACCGTGACCTTTCCTGAGGACAAGTTGGGACATGCCTACTTTGTGATTAAGGCCATGGTTGTTTCGAAGGAGAGCCCCGGCACCGAGCTCACCTGTCTGGCGGCGAAAGTCGTGCCGTCAAAGAAGGCCGAGGTCAAAACCGCTGCGGTTGAGGGCGCGCTGGTTGATGAGGCTGGCAAGTTTGCTGATTACGCTGCGTACAACTACCGTGTGACGGTTACGGGCGCACCGGCAAACGTCACGCTCACGTGGGGGGAGAACGTGGAGATCGATCCGTTCTTCGAGACCAACCATGGCGCGACGGTGGATGCTGCAGCTCGCAAGGCTACGTTCACCATGGAGCCGGGTTCGATGGTCGTCAACTTTTACCGAGCGGACGGCAAAACGCCCGGTGGCTGGGGTGACCTGGGCATTAGCGTGAGCGGAACTACCCTGACGGGCACGACGGAGACTCAATAACTCTGGAAGCGGAGTTTTTAGGATAAGAGGTACGGAATCGATGAGAACGGCAAAGCGCATACTCGCAGAGTTCATGACGGTGGTCATGGTGCTCCAAGCATGCTCGCCCACGGTGGTTGCTGTGGCGGCAGGCTGGCAGAACATCTCGAACGAGATTGCTGCCGCATCTGCGAAGGCGTTGGATACTGCCGAGGGCGGCGAGACCAACGGCGATGTCACGATCGGGTCTGGGTCGAGTGATACCGGTGCCGACAGCGACAGTGCTGGGGATGACGCGGCGAAGGATGACGCTGCAGCAGGCGATACCACCGATAGCGCCATGGGTTCCGATTCCACGGGCGACCAGACGGAAGGCGACGATGCCGCTGACGATGCCGCCGCTGACGACGCCGAGCAAGATGCCGATGATGCGACTTCGGAGGACGCTGAGGCCCAGGCGGGTGCGACGATCACGGATTTGAAAAAGCTTGTCGAGCTGCTCAAGGCTAATGGTGCGGAAAACATCGTGCTCAAAGAAGATAACAGTGGAATCAAAAGCCTCAATGTCAAGTCGTCGGAGGCGTTCGCCGCCCTGTCTAACGCCGACGCTTCGCTTTACTATGATGCGCAGATCAAGGTTATCATCACGGGCGATGCGAAGCTCACCGAGTCGGCTAATAACGGCATGTCTTTCCAGGGCTTTGGCAGCGATGAGCATCCGTTTGAAGGCAGGATCTATAGGTCGCTGAATGGCGCTGATAGTCCCGTCGAGCTCACGACTGATCGGACGGTTTTTAATAGCCTCAAGCTGACCGACCAAAACAATATGGTCAAGATGAAGTGGGTGGGCGCGACTAGCTATAGCGCGCCGATGGTCGCTTCGAAGGTCAGCGGTGCGGAAAACAGCGAAGAGAGTAAGACGCTTAACGCGTCGGTTGACATCGCGGGTCCCGTTGATAAGAAGGATGATACGACTTCCGTCTTGACGGCACCCCTCCTGGGTGAGACGACGGGCTATCTTGCTGCGAAAGTTACCTATAGCTTCACCGGTTCCCACAAGATTCTCAAGGTGAATGCGACGGGCAACATTGGCTTGATTGGTAACACGGTCGAAAGCGGGGCCTTGACGGTTGAGTCCGTCACGTTCCCCAACGATCTGGCCTCAGGCGGAACCGTCGAAACGAGCTCTGACAACGCTGGGCTGCTCGTAGGCGAAGTCAAGGACGGTGCGACCCTGAGCGTCGGCACCCTGACCAATGTTCCCGCCGCCACCGTCCAGTCCACGAGCGGCTTTGCCGGTGGCGTTGTAGGCCTCGTTGGCTCGAGTGCAGGTGCCATGGTCAACGTCACGGAGGCTCTCGACCTACACGCGCTCACCGTCAAGGGCACCACCGCCAGCGGCGGTTTTATCGGCAAGGCAGCCAACCTCACGCTTACCGTGGGTACGGATAACAGCGGAAAAGACGCCTCGGGCAATGCCATCACCATCAAGCCTGCACGCGCGGTTGGGTCATCATCGGCCGGCACGTATGCAGGTGGCCTTATCGGCGACGCCTCGTTTGCCGGCAAGTTCACCATCAATGGCGACATCTTCGACTTTGGCGAGGGCGTGGATCTCAGCGTATCCAACACGAGCGTCGCTCCTTCTGCCGGCGGACTGTTCGGCGAGCTCGACATCTCGAACGGCGATGTGACCGTCAGCGGCGGATCGTATACAAGTACGTTGCAAAACGGAACGGACAACAACAATAGCGTGCGCGGCAACTACGGCGGCTTGGTGGGCAAGCTGTGGGGCAGGAAGGATGGCGAGGCACTGCGTGCGTTCACGGTGCAGGATGGCGCCGCGGTGTCGTTTGGCGTGGGCTCCAACGGCAAGCTCACCTATGCGGGCGGCCTGGTAGGCTACCTTGGCGAAGGCAACGGGAGTCCCAACGAGTCTGCCGTGGTCATTGATGACGCAACGGTGACATGTGCAACATCGGGCTACGCCAGCAATAGTGGCAAGTATGGCGGTGCCGTGGGCGTCGTGGACACAAAAAACGTTCTAGAAGTGCGCGGCCTAAAGGTCGAAACCGCCGGCAACGCCACCATCGGCGGCTCGAACGGCGGCTTTGCCGGAGTCGTCGGATCGTCGTGGCGCGGCATCGTTAAGTTCAGCGGTGTCACCGATCTGTCGGACGCCAGATTCGCGGAAAACGACCACACCGCGCAGCTAGTCTATGAGAACTTCAACTCACTCATTTTTGCCGCGGGTAGCGGAAGCGACGGCGGTGCCACCGCAGGCGATATCACAAAATGGCAATACAAGCGCCCCACCACTCAGGTCAAGATTGATGACATCTACAGCTATGGTCAGGTCATTCGCCTGGGCAGTGGGCTGAGCAATGATCTCATCACCATCAACGATTCGCACCAGTGTATCTTTAAATCGAACCTCGTAAAAACTGGTGGCGCCTTTGTGCTGGCAGGCGTCGACGATTTCGCAAAGCTGGCGATCACCTGGCAAACGAGCGGGTACTTCTCCGCCGTGGAGGACGTTGCGGATGACAATTTCGCTCAGATTCCTTCGACGAACATCACGCTCTCTGCAGACATCAACCTTTCCGGCACAGGTCTTACCGGCCTTACCAAAGACCGACAGCCCAAAGAGCAAGCCGGCGTTAACGAGAACAACCACAGCTTTACCGCCACGCTCAACGGCAACGGTCACACCATAAGTCTGGCGGTGGGCGAGCCTTACGGCATGCGCGGCAATAGCGAGGTCAGTGCCACCAGTGATGGCAACGGCAAAATCTATCGCCACGGCCGCCTGGGCTTGTTCGCAGCAATCAACGGCGCAACTGTCTCCGACGTCACAATCGCCGGCTCTATGAAGTTCGATAACGGCGCGGCCATTGATGCCGGATCGCTTGCGGGCACCATTGCGGGCGGTCTGACGCTGTCTGGCGCAACGTGCAAAACGAATATCGCGTGCGATGATACGTTCGCTAACGATGTGAACATTAACGATGTGAACATTGGTGGTATTGCGGGCAGCGTGTCGACAGCTTCCACGGTTACGTTTGGGGGCAGCAGCAAGGCTCAAGCGACCATCGCTGCAACTAAAACGCTTAACGGCAATATTCGCATTGGCGGCGCCATCGGCTATGTGGGCGATTATGCCTCGACATTCAATGTTACGGGTCTCGAAGCCGGCGGCAAAATCGAAACCGGCAATTGCGCCAGCGGCAAGATTGCCCAAGTTGGTGGCCTTATCGGCTGCATCGCACAGGGTAAACAAGAAAACGTGACAAACAAGACCAATGTGGCGACCGTCAACATCGCAGGGTTGGTGTTCGATTCGTTCGCCATGAGCGTCGGCAAAAACGGCGATAAGCTCAATGGCGCGGGCGGTCTCTTGGGTTATAGCTGGGGCAACGCGGTCGTAACTATCGGAGATAACAGCGTTAACAAGGATGTAAACTCCTATGCTCTGAGAACAACCAAGGCCTCAATAACTGCGGAGAATTCCAAGGAGCTCGGCGGTCTTGTATACGCCGCTAGTGGCCACTGGGTCATCAACGACTATGCCATCGACCTTTCGGGTGCAACCATTAACGCGAGCAACGCCGAGATGTTGGGCTTGCTCGTCGGCCGTGGCAGCAGGGTAGCCGACGGAATATACGGTTCCGAGCCGTATGCGGGATTATATCTAGAAGATAAGGCTTATTGGGGTACTGCCTATAGGGTCGAAGGCATTCATGTTGCGGAAGCTAAGTCCATAAAGAAGTTTGATGAATGGGTTGGCGACGGCAGGAAGCCAGGCAGCAAGCTAATCGATGCCGAATGGAACACTGTCGTTTCACTTCACACCAAAGACGACGTTAATAATGGCAAGCTCGACATGAGCGGAAATCCGGGAAGCGATAACAGCTATCACAATCGAACGGATTTCGGCAACTCACGCAAAACCAACGCTTGGACGAGGTATTACTACAATCTTGACAAGGCGTATACGGTAGTAGGCAGCAACTCAAAAAATAGTAGTGCGAGCAGCTGGATGGACCGCCCGGAGTACTTGTTGCTTTGGTGTGCATGCCTGTATGCCCCGCCTGCAATTCAGGGCTATATCATTCCGGGAAATCGTGAGATTTTCAAAGGAAACAATATTGGTACGAACGGTTCCGAGGGCGTGGCTATCAACCTAGAGGGATACAGCTTCTACCCCACCAACCCCACCAGTAATTCCACGGTAACGGTAAAAAACGCAACCATTACGTTCCATTATTCCGATATTAAAGCTGAGCAAGAAGGCAATAAAAAGAATAACGAAGCCACGCAGCACGAGAATATGCACTGCGCTCTCATCCGAACTCACACGGGCGATCTTAAGGTTGAGAATGTCACGCTTGCTGGTACCGTGGGCTCTGTTGTGAGCGATTGGGGAAGCTCGTCTGGCGCGCTTGTGTGTCGCTATATCTACGGACCCGTCAAAAAAACCAATGTGGCACAAATCACGATAAACGGTTTAGTGCTCGATGGTCTTGCGGTCGATGGTGTGACGAACGCCACCCAATACGCTCCACTGCTAATCAACCAGATGCAGACCCTTGTAAACCTTGATGCGAAGAATATCTCGGTAACCGATTCGTACAATAACGGTACGAAAAAAAAGATTGCAGCTACAAGCTTGTTTGGCGAGCTCGGCGTGGGAGATAAGGCCAATCAGGTCATAGCGAAGTTTGAGAAAATAAGCTTGCCCAGCCAAACGGACAATTCGATTTTTACCCACGCGAGCCTGCTGGAGAGCTTTGGCTACGCGACCGGCGGCACGGGCTCGGCGGACTATACCTTTACAGCAGATGCCGCTCAAAATGACAAGGTGACCTACGGATCCGAAATTGATAGGAAAGGCACGGAGTACTCCGGCAAGCAGCTTTGGTATTACGATGAAGCGACGTATGGCACCCCTAACGGCTTGGTGAAGGCTGGGGATAAGACGGCGAATGTCGATGCCCCGGTGTTCGGTGACTATCTTCCTTATGTTTATAAGGGGAAGGCCACCGAGAGCAATGTCCAGTACCACGAAATAAAAGTCAACCAGCGTATTCCAAAGCTGATAACGGGATGTGGTACATATGGCGATCCGTATACCGTTAAGGACGCGACGGAGATGAACGCCATCGCCAACTACATCAACAATAGCGTGGCATTGGATGGCTGGGAAGTCACCATTGCCGCTGACCAGAGTGCGCTTTGCACTCGCCGCAGCGACCAATCGACCAACAATGAGGTTACGTACGTCTATAAGCAGGCAAACGGTACTGATAAAAAATGGGAGAGGAAGATCGGCGATAAGACCGATCCCGAGCAGACGCTGAGCGACGAAACCGTGCGCCGCTATATACAGAGTGCGTATTACAGCATAGAGCCTGACAAAGATAGTAAGATTACCGTCGATGCGGCATCGTTTGGCGGGTTTGGCAACAAGGCCAATCCGTTCCGCGGTGTTATCGTTGGCGATCTGGGCGCCTCGACTGCAACAATTGAGATTGAAAACAACAAGGGCGAGCTTCGCGGCCTGGTTCCCTATAGCTATGGCAGCGTGGTACGCAACCTCAACATCAATTATGTGAACGAGTCGGCGGCGATTACTTATTCTGCCAAGGACGCCGACGGTGCCCCAACGGCGTTCTTTGGTGGCGTTATCGGCTGCATCCTTGGTGGCGATAACATTATCGATGGCGTGGTCGTAAATGGGGCGACGGCCGATAACCCCACAACTGGCTTTACGGTTACTGGTGGCGGAACTAAGTCACATCTTGTTCCCGTCGGCGGTTACGTTGGTGCCATTGCGGGCGGCGGTGTGATCTTCCGCAATATGTCAGGGACGTCTTGGCGCGCTGGAACCAGCGACAAGTCTCAGGGGCTTGGAACGGGCAACTTCCGGCAGTACGACAATCCCTACGTTGGCCGTGTGATTGATGGCTATGCCTTTAGCGAGGGCTGCAAAGTCGAAAACGGTAACGCTAGCTACAAGATCAACGAGCTCACAAACAAGGGAACCGCCTGCGTCACTACCACGGGCACCGACAACAAGTATATCGGCACTGATGCCGAGGCACCCGTGACCACGGTGGAAAACGCCCAGGGCCTTTTGGTGCTCTCGGCCATCATTAGCTCGGGTGCGGGTGCTGGAGCGGCACATACCGACTACGCTAATTATGGCGTGTTCCGCGGCTCCAAGGCGTACTGGGGCAGCGATAAGCAGGACCCGGCGATAAACGGCTACCTGTTTGGCAACAAGGAATATGGTAAGGTGCGAAATGCCAGCTACGACTGCGTGGGCAAGCCTGCGAGCGCTGCCGGCGATTTCGAAACCGCCAAAAACGATGACCAGAAGGCCCCGGGCAAACAGGGGTGGCACGGCCCGCTCGACCATGATGACGATGTAAATTCGCCCTACCTGGTGGCGTCCTACGCTGCCGACTACCAAACGGGCTACGTGTGCGCGTCGAAATCTATCGGCATGAGCCTGGAGTTCAAGGAAAATGCCACCTACGATATGACCGGCTACGGCACGGGATACGTGGGCCTTAGCGGCCGTTACTATTCCAATGCTTGCAGCTCGAACGAGGCGTCCACCGATCGCGACCGCATCACGCCGCACGTGGCAACGATCGACGGCAACGGGGCCACCATCACGGTAGGCGCCAAAGATGCCACTTACGGCGTCGTCGAATATGCCGATGACGACTATAAGGTCTCGGGCGTGGGCGGCCTATTCAGCACCGTGATGTTCACCTCAACCAATGTGGGGCAGAGCGTCACCGCGAATGACGGCGCTCAGGTCAAAGACCTTACCTTTAGTAACTGCAACGTATCGCTCACGTACAAAGACGCCAACGGTAGCATTGCCTCGGGACCGGCATCGAACGACCTCATCGGCACCGGCCTATTGGCGGGCGCAACGGCCAACTACGACGGCAACACGCGTGGCGTCTACCGCAACGTACAGATGAAGAACTGCACCGTGTTGGGCGCAAAGAGCGTAGGAGGGCTTCTTGGCAGCTCGGGCCGTACCAGCCGAAGGACGGATAACGACGTGACCTATATGGTCAATTTCGGCTCCGGCACGCAGGCGCCCGCGAATCTCTATGACTGCTCATACAGTGGCCTTAGCGTCACGGGC
The DNA here is from genome assembly GCA_900543945.1 of uncultured Collinsella sp. Classification (GTDB taxonomy): domain Bacteria; phylum Actinomycetota; class Coriobacteriia; order Coriobacteriales; family Coriobacteriaceae; genus Collinsella. Next base: position 14,898 of record UQTN01000034.1, read on the forward strand.
GAGAAGTACGTTGGCGGCTATGTGGGTGCGATCGCCTCGCCGTGCAGCGTGTGGACAACCGCGGCCACGGGGGTATACGAGAAGACTATTGGCAAAAACTCGACCATAACCGCCACGGGAACAACACCCTACGTGGGCGGCGTGTTCGGTTATACCTCCAGTAACGTATCGGTGAACACCAAAATTGGCATCACGGAAGCCGTCGCATCGAGCACGGCAGTCATCTCTGGGGTAAATGTACTCGCCACCGGGTCGAACACCGATAAGTACATGGGCGCCGGCGGTGTGGTCGGAAGCGCCTATAGAGGCGTTATTTCTATAAGCAACGTGCGCATTGATGCCGGAGGCGATGCCAAGAGCGCCATCATCGGCGATGCCACCGGAACGAACAATAGCATCCGTAATGCGGGCGGCTTGATTGGCGAGGTCACGAGCAGTGGCAGCCCCAACACGTACTGGTTTGAGGACTGTAGCGTCGAGAATATCAACATTGCCGGCACCGACCAATGCTCGGGCGGACTTATCGGCTACTACTTCAGCAATGTGAACATAGCCTGCAACAATATCGCGATTGAGTGCGCCACGATCAAGGGCAGGTGGAGCGGCGGTCTACTTGGCGCGATTAACAGCGGTGCCGACGTCATCAACGTCACCAACACAAAGGTATCTAACACAACGTTTGGCGGAACCTCCAACGGCGGCATTGCGGGCGACGGACGCGGCCAGTTCCATCTGGTAAACGTGCTCATGGACAGCAATACCTACAAATTGGGCTCTAAGCAGGGCGTGCTCTTAGGCGAGGTTGACACAAACGGCTATAGCCTCTCCGCAGCGGGCGTGAACGTAAAGCTCGGCAACGGCAAGACCACGCGTGATCTGCCGCCGATGGTTTACACGACCAATACGGCCGCCGTAAACAGGAAGACCTACATCGCGTTCGGCGACTATAAGGACACGCTGCGCGCGCCCGACGAGGGCACCACGCTCTACGGTGCGGACGATACCGCTACCACGGCGGCAAGCCCGTACGTGACCACGAGCCCCGTAAGCACGCTGGCGGTGCGTGCCTCCGACAACGACACCACCGATCGCTACCTGTTTGGCGACGGCGCCACCATCGACACCGCGGCGACCGTCCAGAGCGAGGCAGGCACCGGTGTTGCCGATCGCTACACCTACACGAATATCGGCGGCATTAATGACAACGGCGCCTATCAAAATAAGTCGAGCTACGATGCCTCATCCGTGGCCAGTAAGTTCAATTCGAATAATGATACAAGCAGCAACCAAGCCACAACGGATTTCTCCGTTTTGGTGATCTCTGGCAACGACAACACGACGGTCAAGAGCTATCTAAACATCGTCACGAACGGCGGCTTCTCCGATGCCTGCAGATTGAATAACGAGAATGGCACCAATCCGCACGTGACGGCCAAAGCAGAGGTTTTCCAACTCAAGGACGGTGTGTTCGTTAAGGACGATGACGCGTCGAACAATCCCACGCTTCGCGTGGTGAACAACGGCAAGAACAACATGTCGTTTAGCCCAAGCTCCGATTGGGATAACGGCAAGGGTCGCTTTACGCTCCTGACCGTCACCTTTACCGAGGCGGGTCAGAGCTACAACGTTCAGGTGCCGATCATCGTTAAGCGCAAGCTCGAGATCGATTTCACTGCAACGTATGATTACGGCACTAAGTTTAAAGAAAGCGACTACGCTAACCTTGGAAAAGATGCACACGTGCTTACGAGCTTTGGCGAGCCGATGACGGGTCTGCTTACCTGGACATACAATTCTGCCAATGGGAAGGAAGTCGACTTTGGCTGGGACAGCTATATGGCTGCTGGCGGCTCGATGAAGGGGCTCGGTAAGAGCATCCTCTTCAATGGTGCCGACGGAAGGTTGCCCCAGGGCAGCCAGCTTGCGCTCATCGATGCGAACGTTGACGGCCGGGCCGGTGGCAGAGAGTATCACTATACGGTGGGCGAAGGCGGAGCAACGAGCGTTTCCCTGAGCGGAAACGACGGCTTTAAGGATTCTGCGGGCAATCCATATCAGGAGCGATGGCTGAGCGAGATTTTGGATGTGTCGGCCACACAGGATGGCGCCGGCACATGGACCGTGTGTGATAACGAGGCAGAGGCGACCGCTAAAGCGAAACTCGATGGCAAGTGGACGCTGTTTAAGGTTGCGGGTGCTGACGTTCCCAGCAACAGTCGCTATACGCTAGAGGTGCCTAAGGATAACGGCAAGGAGCAGCGTGCGTCGGAGAGCGTCTACCTAGTTGTCAACGTGCCCAAGTCGGGCGACGGCGTGACGCAAGCTAATATCAACGGTTTTACGGCTTCGTCTATTGACTCGAATTCTTCGGGTGCCCGCATATCTTGGAATCTGCATCATGTTTTACGCACCGATGGCAGCGACGATATTCAAAACAGTACGGCATCGACATACAGTATCTTGTCCAATTATGAGCAGAATGTAGTCGACAAAAAAGATGGGGCGTGCATTCCGGTTTCGAAGTCGGAGGACGGTGCCGCCTACGTTCTTTCTCTCGATGTCATGGATACGGTTACGTTTAGCCCGAGCCAATACTATACAGAGAGCGACCATCTGTTCTATCAGCTCGATACATCGCTGTGTCGCTATGGCGCCAACAACAACCTAATGGGAGTAAGCAGTTTCCCGAGCGGAACTTCGGCGATTGCGAAGTTCTATGTTGCCATCGGCAATCAGAACTACAGGTGGAATGGCAGCGATTGGGAGCCGTATGACGCTTCGACGCCTGCGTTTACACAGATTGTGACGGATACGGGTGATGACTCACTGAGGCTCACGCTCGACCATGACCTTGCCGGAATCCGCAAGCGTGCAGCGGGCGGATCCTTTACCGTGCGTACGGTAGTGGAAGAGATTCGCCTTACGCCGGACGGCTGCAACAAGGTTATCTCCCTGTCCAAGCAGTCTGGCGAGGACGCCTGTACCAAGATGTCCTATACCGCCAAGCTTTCGACGCGCGATTCTGGTCTTGCCACCTCGAGCCTGGCGATGACGAAGCGCGGCAACGTTGGATACTATCGCATGGACACGGGTGATACGACCATTACGCTATCGGCGCCTGAGAAGTCGCAGCTTGGCATTAACGTGGACGACCTGCGTCCGATCGCGAATGGCACGATTGGTCTGGGTGCCACGTATGAACTGGGTGGACTCAGCAACGCCGCCGAGGCAATTGCGAACGCAGACTCTGTTGTGTACACGCTCGCGCTTCAGCGCCGCGGAACCGACGGCACGTATGAGAGCGTAACGGATGATATCTCCAACTACGTAACAGTGACGGAGAGTAAGCTTGCCGCGGTCGCTCCCTCCGGTAGCACGATCACCTTCACTGACTCGAAGGAGAACGGCAAGTTCCGAACACAGAACGGCGACACCACGTTTAACCTGCCCTTTACCGTTAAGGTCAACACGCAGGCTGAACAGCGTGATCAGTTCTACGCGAACTATCGTCTGGTGATGACGGCGAGCCTAGTCACGGGCAGCACGGCGAGTGCAACGCCTCAATCGCCCGACTATGTGACCTACACGCTCACGAGGGTGAACCTCAACGGCATCGATCACTAGTTCCGAAGCCAACTAGCTTCGCAAAGGGGGCGGCAACCACCCGGTTGCCGCCCC
>UQTN01000035.1 GCA_900543945.1 uncultured Collinsella sp.
TCTACATCACCCTCGGGTGCGCCAAGAACGAGGTCGATACCGACCGCATGCGTTCTCTTTTGACCGCCGCAGGCTACGAGGAGGCATTCGACCCGCAGGAGGCCGATATCGCCATCGTCAATACGTGCTCGTTCCTCGCCTCCGCAACGTCCGAGAGCATCGAGACCACGCTCGAGCTCGCCAACGAGGTGCAGGACGGCGTTCGTTCTTGCCCCATCGTCATGTGCGGCTGTGTGCCGTCGCGCTATGGCGACGACCTGCCTGACGAGCTGCCCGAGGTCGCTGCCTTTGTGAAGGCCGACGAGGAAGACGGCATCGTGGCAGTCATCGATGGCGTGCTGGGTGTCGAGCGTGAGATCGCGGCCTATATCCCTCAGGTCAAGCGTACCGTCGAGGGTGCCGTTGCCTACGTCAAGATTTCCGATGGCTGCAATCGTTTTTGCAGCTTCTGCATGATCCCCTATATTCGCGGTCGTTATCACTCGCGCAATGCCGAGAGCATTATTTCTGAGGTGCGCGACATGGTTGCCGGTGGCGTGCGCGAGATCGTGCTGATCGGCCAGGACACGGGCATCTGGGGCACCGACTTTGCGGATGAGGACGTCGCCGAGGGCTCGCCGCGCAATCTGGCGCAGCTGCTGCGTGCCGTCGCCGAGGCCGTGCGCCCGCAGAACGTCTGGGTCCGCGTGCTCTACCTGCAGCCCGAGGGCATGACCGATGAGCTCATCGAGACGATTCGCGATACGCCCGAGGTGCTTCCCTATATCGATATCCCCGTGCAGCACTGCGACGCGTGCATTCTCAAGGCTATGCGCCGTTCTGGTTCGCGCCAGGAGCTCGAGGACCTGTTCCGCGATCTGCGTGAGCGTATCCCCGGCATCGTGATCCGTTCCACGGCCATGGTCGGCTTCCCGACCGAGACCGACGACGAGTTCCGCGACCTTATCGACTTTATGGACACCGTCGGCTTTGACTACACGAGCGTCTTTGCCTACTCGCAGGAGGAGGGCAGCCTGGCCGCTAAGATGGAGGGTCAGGTCGACGAAGAGGTCAAGCTCGAGCGCGCCCAGGAGGCCGTGGACCTGGCTGAGTCGCTCGGTTTTGCCGCCACCGCCGCACATGTGGGCGAGCGCGCCCAGGTGATCGTCGACGGTATCGAAGAAACCGAGGACGGCGCCGAGCTGATCGGCCATGCCTGGTTCCAGGCGCCCGATTCCGATGGCGCGGTGCATCTGGACGCCAGCGAGGCGTCCGTGGGTGATATTCTGACCGTCGAGTTTACCGATAGCTTCTGCTATGAGCTTATCGGACATGTTGTGGAGTAGGAGAGCGTCGTGGCAAACGAGAGCAATAAGGAACTGACGAGTGTTTGGACGCCCGCCAACATCGTGACGTGCGTTCGCATCGTCTTTATCCCGGTGTTCATGATCGTGTCGGCGCTGTCTCACACGAGCGTTGCCGGTACGGACTGGAGCACCTTCGACGGCCCGCTCGCCGCCGCCGCCTTTATTCTGTACGTTATCCTGTCGTGCACCGATAAGGTCGACGGCTATCTGGCGCGCTCGCGCAACGAGATCACCGACTTCGGTAAGTTCTTGGACCCCATCGCCGACAAGCTACTCGTGTTCTCGGCCCTGCTGCTGTTCCTCGATTTTGGCGCGGTGACCGTGTGGTCCGTGTTCATTATCTTGTTCCGCGAGCTGTTGGTGAGCGCCCTTCGCATGGTCGCGAGTGCGGCCGGTGTGGTCATTGCCGCCGATAAGCTCGGCAAGTACAAGACGGCGACCACGATGGTCTCCATCTGCGGCTACCTGTGCGTCTTTGCGATGACCGGCCTCCAGTTGGGGCCTGCGGAGCTGTTGCTCGGTGTCTATGGCGTTTCACGCTTCCTGTACGCTGTTGCCGTTGTCCTGACCGTTATCTCGGGCGCCCAGTACTTCTGGAACTGCCGCAAGATCGTCTTTTCGGTCTAGGTCCTGGTGGGTATGGCGGACTCTTTTGAGCAGATTTCCGCACATAACGAGGAGCTGGCGCGCGATATTGTCGAGCGCGCGAGCGCTCGGGGCGTGACGGTTTCTACGGCTGAGTCGCTGACGGCGGGTATGATCGCCTCGACGATTGCCGATATCCCGGGCGCCTCGGCGGTGCTGCGCGGCGGTGCGGTGACCTATTGCGATGAGATCAAGCATCGTGTTCTGGGTGTTGAGCAGGAGACGCTCGATCGGTTTAGCGCCGTGTCGCACCAGACGGCGCGCGAGATGGCCGCGGGCTCGCTGGACCTCTATCAGAGCGATGTGGCCGTGAGCGCAACGGGCTACGCTGGGCCCGGTGGTGGCACCGAGCAAGACCCCGCCGGCACGTTCTATATTGGCTGGGCGTATCGCGTGGCTGATGGGGAAGTGCCGATCGTGGACTCTGTGCGTTGCCACTATGAGGGCGACCGTTCGTGTGTTCGTGCCCATGCGGTCACGGAGGCATTGGGACGCATTGCCCTTGTGCTCAACTCTATGGAATAGGCGTGTTTTAAGGGGCCTTAGGGCCCCTTAATTGTGGAGATAGGAACCTTAGGCTCATTTGGCGTTTGTGCTGGTTGTAGACGTAATTTTTGCCTGCCTTGTTCATATTTGGTCCTTTGTGGTCAAGCATTTGGTCAGTGTTTGGTCGGCGTTTGGTTGGTTTTTGGAAAGACCGCCTGCATATGATTTATCTGAACGGTTGACCACGAACAGCCGTTCGTTTATTATCGATGCAGGTTGTTAAGAGGAGGGCTATTCATGGCCAAGAATTCAGGTCCCGTACGTACCGTTCATGCTCGCACGACGGGTAAAGAGCGCGATGAGATGATCGCCACCACCAAGGCCGAGATAGAGAAGAAATTCGGCCAGGGTTCCATCATGAGGTACGGCGACGGTGGCCCCGAGCTCGAGGTCGAGGCCATCCCTACGGGCGCTCTGGCACTCGATGCCGCTCTGGGTATCGGCGGTGTGCCGCGCGGCCGAATCGTCGAGATCTACGGTCCCGAGTCCTCCGGTAAGACGACGCTTTCGCTCGAGATCTTGGCCGAGGCCCAGGCAATGGGTGGCGTTGTGGCATTTATCGATGCCGAGCACGCGCTCGATCCCACGTATGCCGCGCGCATCGGCGTGGATATCGACGAGGTGCTCATTTCCCAGCCCGATACGGGTGAGCAGGCGCTCGAAATCGTTGACATGCTTGTGCGTTCTGGTGCCATCGATGCCATCGTTGTCGACTCCGTCGCCGCGCTGACCCCGCGTGCCGAGATCGAGGGAGAAATCGGCGACACTACGGTCGGTCTTCAGGCTCGCCTGATGAGCCAGGCGCTCCGCAAGCTCGCCGGCTCGCTGTCCAAGTCCAACACGACGTGCATCTTCATTAACCAGCTGCGTGAGAAGATCGGCGTCATGTTCGGCAACCCCGAGACCACGACGGGCGGCCGCGCCCTTAAGTTCTTCTCTTCGGTACGTATCGACATTCGCCGCATCGACAGCATTAAGCTTAAGGACGAGGTTATCGGTAACCGCGTGCGCGCCAAGGTCGTTAAGAACAAGGTGGCAGCTCCGTTCCGTTCTGCTGAGTTCGACATCATGTACGGTACGGGCATCTCTAAGGAGGGCTCGATCTTGGACATGGCTGTCGAGTGCGGTATCTGCAAGAAGATGGGCTCCTGGTTTGCCTATGGCGAGGACAAGCTCGGCAACGGTCGCGAGGCCGCCAAGGCGTTCCTGCGCGAACACCCCGATTGCGCTGACGAGATTGAGCATAAGGTCCGCCTTGCCTGTGGGCTTGAGTTTGATGACGATGCTCCGTCCGAAGTCGAGCTGACCGATCAGCCTGCGCCCGAGGAGTTTGACGAGCTTTACGCCATCGATGGATCCGCCATGCTCGATGATGACGACGAGTAGCGGTTACGCTCATGTCGTATACGGTGACCGAGGCCACGGTCGTCTTTCCCGATAAGAAGGCGGCCTCCTCGTTCTCGAGCGGGTATGCGTCCAAAAAGCCTTGCGCACATATCGATTGCGAGCTTGAGGGCGGTTTTAAGCGGTCCATTTGGATTCCCGTGCGGGCCGCGCGCCTGTATGTCAAAAACCGCCCTGATCTTCCCTGTGATTGGGATAACTTTCGTGAGGCGGTGCAGCTCATCGAGCGTAAATGTGCTCTCACCATGGTGACCGAGATGTTGTCGCGCCGCGACCATGCGACGGGTGAGGTCCGTGACAAGCTGGCTCGCTACGGCTTTCGCCAGCCCGCGATCGATTTCGCCGTCGAGCGCGCCACCGAGTATCGCTTTTTAGACGAGAACCGCTTTTGCTCGTACTTTATCGAGGAACGCAAGCGGCGCGGTTGGGGACAGCGTAAAATCGAGACCGAGCTCAAGCGTCGTCATGTCGTGCTCGATGACATTCCCGGTTATCCCGAGGATTATTTTGCCGTCGAAGACGATTTGGCGCGTGCGTCAGCCCTGCTCGCCAAGCGGCGTGTTCCAGAGACGCGCGGATTTGAAAAACTGGTTCGGTTTTTGATGGGCAAGGGCTTCTCGTATCACATCGCCGCCGATGCCGTTAAGGCACGTCTCGATGCCGAACGTGAGGAATGTGCGGTTTAGGCGTATGTGTTTTGTGGCCCTGCCGTTCACCGCGTTTTAGCCGCCGTGCTGGGGCCATTTATTTGACAGTTGTTGTGGTTCAACGTACGATAAACACTGTCATTTGCTTTGTGATATGTGCTCATCTGTGATGAGTTTGTTTATATGTTTATCTGTATCCGACCCGCATAAGCTGCGCCCATATTACTCAAATGTCGCGAGCCGTTCGTAAGGACGGTTCGCTTTGTTGTGTAACGAATCCATAAAAAGGAGTGAGCATGCCTATCATTGCAGCGCTCGTTGGCATCGTTTTGGGTGCCGTCGCCGCCATTGCCTACATGCGCACCGCCAAGCAGGGTAGTCTTCACGAGGCCGATGAAAAGATTCAGTCGGCACATGCACAGGCTGAGTCCCTGATCGGTGATGCACAGCGTCAGGCTGAGACCCTCAAAAAAGAGGCTCTGCTTGAGGCCAAGGAAGAGATCATCAAGAATAAGCAGGCTGCCGAGGCCGAGGACAAGCAGCGTAAGAGCGAGATTCGTACGCTCGAGAATCGCGTGATGCAGCGCGAGGAGTCCCTCGATCGCCGTAACGATGCCCTCGATAAGCGCGAGCATCAGCTGTCCAGCCAGGCCGGCCAAGTCGAGAAGCGCTCCCGTGAGCTTGAGGAGCTCTGTGCCAAGCAGACCTCCGAGCTCGAGCGTATCGCCGACCTTACCCGCGAGGATGCCCATAAGGAGCTGCTCGACAAGGTGCGTGGCGAGGTCACCCATGAGGCTGCCACCATTATTCGCGAGTCTGAGCAGCAAGTTCGCGCGGAGTGCCATAAAACCGCCCAGGAGATTCTTTCCCTGGCGATTCAGCGCTGTGCCGCCGATCACACCGCCGAGGTCACCGTTACCTCCGTGCATATTCCTTCTGACGACCTGAAGGGTCGCATCATCGGCCGCGAGGGCCGTAACATCCGTACCTTCGAGCAGGTGTCCGGCGTCAACCTCGTGATCGACGACACGCCCGAGACGGTAGTGCTCTCGAGCTTCGACCCCGTCCGTCGCGAGACTGCCCGCGTCGCTCTCGAGAACCTCATCGCCGACGGCCGTATTCACCCCGCCCGTATCGAGGAGATGTATCACAAGGCTGCCGACCTGGTTCAGCAGCGCGTGCGCGAGGCTGGCGAGCAGGCTGCCTTCGATACCGGTATCCACGACCTGCACCCCGAGATCGTCAAGACCCTGGGTGCTCTGCGCTACCGCACCTCGTTTGGCCAGAACGTGCTTCAGCACTCCCTCGAGGTATCCGACCTGTGCGGTGTGATGGCTTCCGAGCTTGGTCTGGACGTTGTGACAGCCAAGCGCGCTGGTCTGCTGCACGACCTCGGCAAGGCAATCGATCATGACGTCGAGGGCCCGCATGCCGTTATTGGCGCCGAGCTTGCCCGCCGCTATGGCGAGAAGCCCGTTATCGTTCACGCCATCGAGGCCCACCACGCCGACGTCGACCCTAATTCAGTACTCGATGTCCTCGTTCAGGCCGCCGATGCTGTCTCTGCCTCTCGCCCCGGTGCCCGCCGCGAGTCGGCCGAGAACTATATCAAGCGTCTTGAGAAGCTCGAGGAGATCGCCAACTCCCATGACGGTGTCGAGCGTACCTATGCTATGCAGGCTGGTCGCGAGGTTCACGTTATGGTGCAGCCGGACAAGATTTCCGACGCCCAGTCCACGGTTTTGGCTCACGATATCGCCCATCAGATCGAGGAAGAGATGGAGTATCCCGGTCAGGTGCGCGTTGTTGTGATTCGCGAGAGCCGCGCCGTCGATATCGCTAAATAACATGAGCGACGCGAACGAGCTCATCTCATTTATCGCGTCGATGTCGGGGGAGGGCAACCTTCGCGTCGAGGAAAACCTTGGCGAGGGGTATGTCCGCCTCCGCGTTTCGGAGGCCGAGCGGCGTCAGGCAAAGCACGACATTCAGCATGTCGAGGATATCGTCATCGAAATGCTTCGTAATGCTCGTGATGCCGGCGCCGATAAGGTCTATCTCGCCACGACCAAGGAAGATGGCGTCCGCACGCTCGTCTTCCTGGACAACGGTTCGGGCGTGCCGCAGGACATGCAAGAGCGCATTTTCGATGCTCGTGTGACCTCTAAGCTCGAGAGCATGAAGATGGATCGCTGGGGTGTTCACGGACGAGGCATGGCTTTGTTCTCAATTAAGCAGAACACCGACGAGGCCCGTGTCGTCACGTCGGACGTGGACCTTGGCTCTGCCTTTAAGGTGAGCGTCGCCACCGACCGCCTTAGCGAGCGTGCCGATCAGTCCAGCTGGCCCCAGGCCGTCAAGGACGATGACGGTCATTACGTGTGTGCCCGCGGTCCCCACAACATCATTCGCGCCGCCTGCGAGTTTGCCCTCGAGGAACTGCGCGCCTGTGATGTCTATTTGGGTTCTCCGTCCGAAATCGCCGCGACGCTGCATGCGCAGGCTTCCTGTCGTCTCGATGCGTCCCGTCTTTTGTTTATTGATGACGAAGCCGAGCTTCCGGTGGTCGATCGACTGGGGCTTGCATCGGATGCCGAGGACTTTATCCGTATTTGTTCGGGTCTTGGCCTTGAGATGTCCGAGCGTACGGCCCATCGTATCTTGGCTGGGCAGATTAAGCCCGTTCGCGGCGTGACCGCGCGCCTCCTTCGTGAGCGCGACTCGTCCTCGCGTGCGTCCACTCCGGTCGATCTTGCTAAGGACCGCCGCGGCTTGCGTATTGCCAAGGATGATATGGCACAGTTCTCACGAGCCGTTGAGCGTGACTTTAACGACCTTGCTGCTCGGTATTACCTCAACCTCTGCGGCGACCCTAAGATTCGTGTTACACGTGATCGTATCACCGTGACGTTCGATCTTGCCAAAGAGGAATAGCATCTTTACCGAGTCCGCTCGGTACGATACAGTTATTGCAGTTAAAACGTACTTTTAAACGCAGGAGTTTCTTCATGGATTGCCTGAAGGTATCAAGCAAATCATCACCCGCGTCCGTAGCCGGCGCCATTGCCGGCATGGTCAAAGATGGCGTACCCGTCAATATTCAGTGTGTCGGCGCCGGTGCCGTCAATCAGGCCATTAAGGCCGTGGCTATTGCGCGCGGCTTTTTGATTCCCACGGGCTTCGATATCTCCTGCGCGCCGGTGTTCTCCGATATTCTCATCAATGGGGAATCTCGCACGGCGATCCGTCTCTCTATTTACGTTCATCAAATCAATCGAGCCGCCATGGATAACGTCGTTGTTGATGACGTTAAGCCCGTGGCGTAGCGTTTGCTTAGTTTGATTTGCCTTTATCGTTAGGACACATGCATATGGACCAGCGTTCCGCACGCGAAATTCTTGCCGGTAAAACCTACTTTATCCGCACGTTTGGCTGTCAGATGAATCAGCACGACTCCGAGCGTGTGAGCGGTCTGCTTGATTCATATGGCTGCCTCATGGCGCTCGATCCTGCGCATGCCGATATCGTTGTCTTCATGACGTGCTGCGTGCGCGAGGCCGCCGATACTCGCCTGTACGGTCAGTGCAATTCCTGCAAAAGCCTGCCGCCTTCGCCTTCGGGCAAGCGCGTGGTTGCCGTTGGCGGTTGCATCGCGCAGCGCGATGGCGAGGGCCTGCTCACCAACGTCGATAACGTCAACGTCATCTTCGGTACACATTCCATCGCGCATGTGGCCGAGCTCATTGCCGAGGCGTTTCTTGATGGTAAGCGTCATATCCGTACCAATGAGCATGAGGATACGGATGCCATGAGCATGCCGTGGCATCGCGAGACCCAGTATCACGCCTGGGTGCCCATCATGACAGGCTGCAATAATTTCTGCACCTATTGCATCGTGCCGTACGTACGCGGTCGCGAAAAGAGCCGCCCCTTCGAGGAGATTGTCGACGAGGTGACCGGTCTGGTGCGCCAGGGCGTGCGTGAGATTACGCTGCTGGGCCAAAACGTTAACTCATATGGTCGCGATCTGTTTGGCAAGCCGCGTTTTGCCGATTTGCTGCGTGCCGTGGGCGATACGGGTGTGGAGCGTATCTTCTTTACGTCTTCGCATCCTAAGGACCTGCTGCCCGAGACCATCGACGCCATGGCCGAGACGCCTGCCGTAATGCCGCAACTGCACCTGGCCGTTCAGTCGGGTTCGACGCGCATTCTAAAAGAGATGAACCGTCGCTATACGCGTGAGGACTATCTAGACCTGGTCGATCGCATTCGAAACCGCATGCCCGATATTGCGCTCTCGACCGATATTATCGTTGGCTTCCCCGGCGAGACCGAGGAAGACTTTGAGCAGACGCTCTCACTTGCCGAGACCGTTCGCTATGCTCAGGCCTACACGTTTATCTACTCCAAGCGCGCTGGTACCCCGGCCGCCGAGATTGATGATCCCACACCGCACGAGGTCATCCTTGAGCGCTTTAACCGTCTGGTCAAGGTTATCGAGACGACAGCGCACGAGTACAACCAGGGTGAGCTCCATACCGTGGTGCCGGCGCTCATTGAGGGTACGAGTAAAAAGAACGATGCGGTGCTGCTGGGCAAGAGCCCCAAGAATCAGACCGTTCATGCGCCCATTCCCGAGGGATATAGCATCGACCAGCTTATTGGTAAGATCGTTGATGTTGACGTCGACGTTGCTAAGACTTGGTATTTGTCAGGTTCCGTTGTGGGTGAGCCGCGCTAATGATTTCTCCCGGGGCAGGTCTTTCCGCCGTTGCGATTGTCGGTCCGACTGCGGTTGGTAAAAGTGACGTCGCTGACCGTTTGGCCGCTCGCCTTTCGTCTGAAGTGCTTTCGTGTGATGCGATGCAAATCTATCGCGGTATGGATATCGGCACCGCAAAGATGACGCCCGATGAGTGCACGGCGCCCCTGCGTCTCGTTGACATCGTAGAGCCGGGCGTAGCGTACTCTGCAGCGCTTTACCAGGCCGACGCTCGCGCGCATGTTGAGCGCCTGCTCGGGTCAGGACGTCTTCCGGTGTTTTGCGGGGGTACGGGCCTGTATCTCAAGGCCGCCCTCGATGAGATGGACTTTCCCTCGGGTGAACTTGAGGACAATCGTCGTGCGGGCTATCAGGAGCTTGCCGAGCGTATTGGCGAGGAAGAACTGCATGCCTTGCTTGCCGAGCGCGATCCAGAATCGGCTGCTGTTATTCATCCCCATAACGTGCGCCGTGTGATTCGCGCGCTCGAAATGCACGATGATGGCGTTTCCTATGCGCAGCAAAAATCGCAGTTTAGTTTTCCGCGCGAGCATTATCATGCGTTATGGTTTGGCCTGACGCGAAATCGCGAGGTGCTCTATGAACGCATTAACCTGCGCGTCGATCTGATGTTTGAGCAGGGTCTTGTCGATGAGGTCCGCGGTCTTATGGGCCAGGGGCTGGGTGATGACCTGACGTCGATGCAGGCAATTGGCTATAAAGAGATCATCGATGCTTTCAATGGCGTGATGAGCATGGATGAGGCTCGCGAACTCATTAAGATGCGTTCGCGTCGTTATGCCAAGCGTCAGCTTTCGTGGTTTAAGCGCGATGACCGTATCGTGTGGTTTGATATGGATGAATGTACGATCGATGAGGTCGTTGAGGATATCCTGCATCGTATTGAGGCTGCCTAATGCCCCGTTTCCCCCTTGTTCCCACGGCACCCGAGCCCGAGCGTGCCATTTTAGTTGGTGTTGAGTGGCGCGACAATGCATGGCCGCTCGATCGCTCGCTTGATGAGCTGAAGCGTCTTGCCCACACAGCTGGTGCCCAGTGCGTGGCACGCTTGTCGCAGCGTTTGGTAAAGCCGTATCCTAAATCGTTTATCGGTTCCGGTAAGGTAGAGGAGCTGTGCGGCCTGGTGCATCGCATGGATGCCGATGTCGTTATTTTTGACGACGACCTGACCCCCTCGCAGCAATCCTATTTGGAGAAAGCCGTGGGCGAGCCGGTAAAGATTATCGATCGTACTGCACTGATCCTGGATATCTTTGGCCTGCATGCTCAGACGCGTGAGGGACGCCTGCAGGTACAGCTGGCACAGCTTCAATATTTGTTGCCTCGCCTGCGTGGCATGTGGAGCCATCTCGCCAAGGAGCAGACGCGCGGCGGCATCGGTTCACGTTTTGGTCAGGGCGAAAGTCAGCTCGAGGTCGACCGTCGCCTCATTCGTAATAAGATCGCTGCGCTTCGTCGTGAGCTCAAGCAGGTTGAACAGCGTCGCGTTGTTCAATCCAAGAGTCGCATTGAGTCCCCGGCGTTTCGCGTCGCGTTAGCCGGTTATACCAATGCCGGTAAATCGACGTTGCTCAATCGTCTGACCGGCTCTACGGTACTTTCGCAGGACAAGCTGTTTGCTACGCTCGACCCTACGACGCGTTCGTATCGTCTGCCCGGCGGTCGCGGCATGACGATTACCGATACCGTCGGCTTTATTCAAAAGCTGCCCCATGGTCTGGTCGATGCCTTTAAATCGACGCTGTCCGAGGTTTTGGGTGCCGATCTAATTCTCAAAGTCGTAGATGCGTCTGACGAGGACTATGAGCGGCAGCTGGAGGCTGTCGACCGCGTGCTTGATGAGATCGGCGCCGGAGAGCGTTTAACGCTTACCGTATTCAATAAAATCGATCTTCTCGATAGCGTCGATCGATTGAGTTTCCGTCGTCGCTATCCGGAGGCCGTTCTGTTCTCGGCTCAAACGGGCGAAGGGCTCGACGATCTCGTCGACCGGATTGCTCGCGAGGCAGCTGCCACCGATGTGTTGCTCTCCGCTGATATCCCGTATCGTGAGGGCGCTCTCATCACGCTGGTGCATGAGCAGGGAACCCTTCTGCATGAGGAATATCTCGAGGACGGCGTTCGCATTGTGGCGAAACTGCCGGCTCGTATTGCACCGCGGCTCGAGCGCTATCGTACGGAATAAACGATTTCTAGCACGCCTAGAATGACTGGCTGATGGAGCAGGTAGAACGGTAAGGCATGCCGACCCAGGACTGCGAGCGCCGGGATAGGATTGGCGTATGCCCATGCTGGCGCTTCGAGACTTGATGCTTGTGCTGCCTGGGCAGCAAAAAAGCCGGTAAGGTACATAAAGACAAACGGTATGAGCGGATAGTAATCTCCCGAAACAAAACCCGGGCCTGGGAATCCAAGCCATGCCAGGTAGGGGAGTGGGTAGACCGCCTTTGGAATGCCCCAGGTTAGGGCAAAAAGAACAAGGCACGCTGCGATGCCCCATGAGCCCGGTAATTTTTGGAGTAACGGACGGGTGAACGCAACCACCGCGGTGCACACCGCCATGCAATAAATGATGCCAAAGTTCACTGAATCGTCGACCGATACGAGCGTTGTTGCGATCCAGACGACCAAAGCTGCGGCAGCGTACTTAGCCGCTCGTTTGGCATTGTTGCGTGAGAGCGTGCACATCCAACCCGCGATAAACAAAAATACCCAGCTGATGCTGGCGCGCCAGACGTCTTGAAAGACAGTCTGGGTAAACCAAGGCATATCCCAGCCGTACAGGTAGGCGAGATCATAGCAAGCGTGAAAACCTGCCATAGAAATCATCGTAAACCCGCGGACGGTATCAAAGATGGTTATGCGTTTTTGCATTACGAGAACCGGCGCATCAAGCCGACGACTTTGCCCAGGATAACGGGATTCGTTGCATAGATAGGTTCCATGGTGTCGTTCTCGGGCTGCAAGCGCACACGCCCCTGCTCCTTGTAGAACGTCTTGACGGTCGCCGAACCATCAATCATGGCCACGACAATTTCGCCGTTCATGGCACTCTTTTGTTCACGGACGATGATGTAATCGCCATTGAAGATGCCGACATTGATCATTGAGCTCCCATGCACCTCAAGGATAAAGGAACCCTGATCAGTGGCGATTTCGGTCGGGATAGTAAACGTGTCTTCGATATTCTGCTCTGCCAGAATGGGAATCCCAGCCGCGACACGACCAACGAGCGGTAGCGAGACCGTTCCGCGAGGTGCGGTGGGCTCGTCAGATTTGGAAATTGAGACAGAGGAACCATCCTCGTTAAAGAGTTCCAGGGCGCGCGGTTTGGTGGCATCGCGCTTGAGTAGCCCGCGCGCTTCAAGGGCAGAGAGATGGGCGTGCACGGTGCTGGGGGAGGAAAGGCCCACGGCAGAAGCCATCTCGCGCACGCTGGGCGGATAACCCTTCTCCTGCTGATATTCCTTGATGAAGTCGTAAATTTGCTGCTGACGCTTGGTAATTTTGCGAGCCATCAGGGCATCCTCTCTACCCATGTCAAACAAATGTTCGAATTTTGCTTGACAGGAACAACTGTTCGAAGATAATAATAACCGAACATTCGTTCTCGCGCTAGACATTTTTGTCCGCGCGGCTTGATAAAACTGTTCTCAGCAAAACACGCGAGAGGAGAACATGATGAACGCAACGAATATGGTCCAGGGAAACCTCGCCCTTAAGCTCGAGACGCCTGCAGAACCCACTTTTACGGTTGTTCAGGGTGGCCGCTCCGGCTTTCAGCCTTTGACCGTAAAGCCTGCGCGCAATCAGCAGGCTGTAGTCGCGCCGGCCCGCGTTGCCCTGAAGGTTCCGACGATTGTCGCCGTCGCCGTTGCGCTTACGCTCTTCTTTGTCCTCGCTACTTCGGTCTTTAGCTCTCGTCACGCCGCGTATGCCGAGTCCGTTTCCAACGTTACATACGAGACCATTCGCGTTCAGCCTGGCGATTCTCTTTGGTCGCTTGCCGAGGAATATCCAATCGAAGGCCTTTCCACGCAAGAGACTTCCGACATGATCCGTAACGTCAATCATCTGGAGCATGGTTCGCTCGCCGCCGGTGCGCATCTTAAGGTTCCTGCTCGTTCGTAATCATTATCGCGCTGCGCATGGTACCCTTGTTATCGTTTAAGAGGAGGTACCATGCGCTGTCCCAAATGCGGCAAGGCACATACCCGCGTCGTTGATTCCCGTATGCAGGAGTCAAATAACACCATTAAGCGCCGCCGCGAATGTTGCTCGTGTAACTATCGCTTTACAACGTTCGAGCGATGCGAAGACCCAATCGAGGTCATTAAGTCAGACGGAACCAAGCAGCGGTTCGATCGCAATAAGCTGCTCGTCGGCTTGATGCGCGCCACCATCAAGCGCGATATCGACACTAAGAAGCTCAATGAGATTATCGATGACATCGAGGTCGAGCTTCGCTCTCGCACGCTGACGGCCGTCACGTCCCATGAGTTGGGTGACATGGTGCTCAAGCGCTTGGCTAAGATCGACAAGGTTGCGTACATCCGTTTTGCCTCGGTCTACCGTGATTTCAAAGACGTCGATGAGTTTCTGCAAGAGCTCGACAAGCTAAGGTGATTCCATGTCCAACATTTCCGTCAACATAAAGCGTCTCGACCCCACCGTCGAGCTTCCCAAATACGCCCATCCCACCGATGCCGGCTTGGATTTACGCTCCAACGAGGACTGCGTCCTGAAGCCCTTCGAACGCCGTCTGGTCTCTACGGGGCTGGCCATCGCCCTGCCCGATGGCTACGCCGGCTTCGTCCAGCCCCGCAGCGGCTTGGCCATCAAGCAGGGCCTGTCTATAGTCAACACGCCGGGCCTCATTGATGCTCACTATCGAGGTGAGCTTAAGGTTATCCTTATCAACTTGGATCCCTCCAACGACATCCAAATCAACAAAGGCGACCGCATAGCCCAACTCGTCATCCAAGAAGTCCCCACGGTCAACCTTATAGAAGTAGAAGAACTAGACGAAACCGACCGAGGCAAAGGAGGCTTCGGCTCCAGCGGCATCGCCTAGGGCGCTCGTATCCCTCCCGCCCGGGGCTTACCTATATCATTCCATGCTCAAACATTCTCGCGTCGCTTCGCTCGCTGCGAAACTGCGCGTGGAACGATATAGGTAAGCCCCGGGCGGGCGGCTACTCGCTTGAAACAATATTTACTTTTCTAGTAAGTCGATGCGATGAAGGGACGCCTCCTTTGTCGCATCGACTTACTGTATTTATATTTTCTGGTTCCCCTTTGCAGATTCTACTGGTGGGGAATCTGGTATAGCCGCTGGTACGTTAACGCAGCTTACCTGTGTGAGGCCCCTATATATCGTCCCGCGCGCAGTTTCGCAGCGCAGCGAGAATGTTTGAGCACGGGATGATATAAAGGGGCCCACAGGCAAGCGGACAGTACGAAGCTAGCGGATATGCGCGGGTTTTCCGCCCCAGTAGAAGCGGCAGAAGGCTCGTTTGCGCTTTTGGGGTTTGCCTACGAGCTCCATGGTTGCGATGGCTATGTCTTCGGCTGCGTGGGGGCGGCGTAGTACTTCGCCGTTGATGAGTAGGGCTTTGAGTGATTCGGGATGGTCGTGCAAGTGACGTAGGGTAACGATGAGCTCTCGTGCGGTGGTGACATGCATGCTGGCGCCCATGCCGGTGAGCATGGTGGTGTTGGCCTTTTCCTGGCCATAGGACTTGCCCAGCAGAATCATCGGCAGATGTGCGCATAGGCACTCGGTGACCGTGAGTCCGCCCGATTTGAGGATTGCCAGGTCGCACCCGTGCATGAGGGCCGCCATGTCGTCGACATAGTCCAGCACCGTGACATTTTCGAGCTTCATGGCATCGAAGAGTGTCTTGAGGCGGGCGGCGTATTCCTTATCCTTGCCCGGCAAAAAGACAAAGTGCATGTCTTCGAAGCTGCGTAGGAAGGGGAGGGTGCGGTCCATCTCCGCGCGAAAGCGAACGTACGGTTGAGGCAAGCTGGCACCGGCCATTACCAGCACGACGGTCTTGTCGGTGGGGAGGTTGAACTTAGCTAGCTCTTCTTCGCGATCATAATCCGTGTCGAATCCGGCGCGAATAGGAATGCCGGTAATGCGAATCTTTGTTTCGAGCACCTTGCGCGGACGCAGCGTTTCGGCCATAAATTCGTTGGCAACACAGAATAAATCGGTGTGCTTGTGGGGCCACCATCCCTCGACTTCGTAGTCGGTCGGTACGCAGATGACCGGATAATCGATACCCGTAATTACGCGGGCGCCCACGGCAACATTGGCTGCTGTGATGTGCGTTGCAACCACGGCTATGGGCCTGCGGCTACGAATATATTCGTTGAAGGCGGGGAACATAATTCGCGACCATGCCGTTCCGCCACCCCAGAGAAGATGTCCCGTAAGCGTATATCGCCAGGTCAGGTCGTAAATGGGGCGCGTGGCTCCCGTAAAAGAAGCCGCGGTCTTATTGCCGTCGAATTTAATACGTCCAAAATCAAGGATATCGAGCACTTCAATCTCAATATCCTCGGGGATGCCATTGGTGCCGCGGATGAGGTCGAATGCCTGCGCAATCGCATTTGCGGCGGCCTTGTGGCCCGAGCCAACGGAGGCGTGCACGATGGTCACGAGAGGTTTTTGCTGAGCCAGGAGCGTGGTTTGCTCCGATTGGGGAGTGCTGTGCGTGAGCAGGGGAGCGTCGTCACTCGTCTGCGCCTGGTCCATCGATAACTCCCCTTCAGCTTTGTAATACGGATTTATCATTGTAGTGCATGAGTGTCACGTTCACGTAAATTTGGGTATGAGCGCAAAGAACGACAACGTTTCGACGAAAGGACGCTTCATGACTACCGATAAGCCGATCGATGTTGCGATTATCGGTGGCGGCCCCGCGGGCTATGCTGCCGCCATTTATGCTGCGCGTGCTAACCTGACGACGACCGTGATTGAGCAGGGCATGTCGGGAGGGCAGATCGCCACAACCAATGAGGTCGAGAACTATCCGGGTATCTCGCTCCTGAGTGGCGCCGAACTCGGCGAGCGTTTTCAGCAGCATGCAGAGGGCCTGGGAGCACAGGTTGCATGGAGCATGGTTACGGGTGTCGATTACGATGCCGATGCAGCGTTGTTTACGGTGCATCACGATATGGGCGATACGCTGGCCCCGAGCGTTATCGCTTGCATGGGTGCCACGCCGCGTCCGGCAGGTTTCGCAGGCGAGGATACGTATCGCGGTCGTGGCGTTTCATATTGCGCAACATGTGACGGCATGTTTTTCCGCGGCAAGCAGGTTTTTGTAATCGGTGGTGGCAATTCGGCATGCGAAGAGGCTCTGTTCCTGTCCGACATTGCCAACAGTGTGACCATCGTGCTGCGCCGCGACCAGTTCCGTGCGCCCGATGGTGTTGTTCAGAAAGTACTCGCAAAGGACAATATTACAGTTAGGTACCAAACTAGTATTGTGGAGCTATCGGGCGAAGCCATGCCAACGACGATTACCTTTAAGGACAATGCATCCGGCGAGACTCATACCGAGTCATTTGAGCCCGGCTCGTTTGGCATCTTTGTTTTTACCGGAACGCAGCCCCATACCGAGCTTGTTGAGCATCTAGTCGATCTGGCGCCTGATGGCGGCATTCTGACTGATGAATCCATGGCGACCCGCACGCCAGGTCTATTTGCCGCTGGCGATATCCGTTCCAAACGTTTACGCCAGGTTGTGACCGCTGTTTCGGACGGAGCCATAGCGGCAACGAGCGCATACGCGTTTCTCCGTGGATAAGTACGATAATATATCTTATGTAAGGTTGCTATCTTTAAACATAGTGGTTGGACAGTGCATCAATGTGCCGTCCAACCACTTTTACTTTGCGGCTATGTAGTATGCAAAACTATATAACCTAGAATACAATATAGAAAACGAACGGGGGCCTCTTATGAACCATGCTAAACATGTTATCCCGATGTCCGATACGTCGGTCAGCATTAAGCCTGAGGATATTCAGCCGACGGTTCTGCCGGATGCATTTATTCAGTCCGATATGGTGGGTAAACTCAACGCGTTGAGCCTGCCACGCTATGACCAGCTGCCCAACGTAACGCTCTATCGCGATCAGGTTATTGAATATGTTGCGCTGTGGATGGAGCCGCTTTCGATTTGCGTAGAGCAACCCGTTATCACGCCATCGATGATCAATAACTACGTAAAGGTCGGCCTCGTTCCTGCTCCGGTTAAAAAGCAGTATGGCCGTGAGCAGATTGCGCGTCTCATCGCCATTTGTATCTTTAAGCAGGTGCTGCCCATCGCTGCGGTTCAGGCGCTCTTTAATATTCAGCGCTTGAGCTACGACGCTCCGACGGCTTTCGATTATGTTGTCGATCAGCTCGAGGCATCGATTCGTGCGGCGTTTTCTGTTGAGCAGACTCCCGTGCCCGATACCGCACATCAGGTTACGCGCGAATCGTTGCTCGTGCGCAGTGCGGTATCGTCCTTCGTTTCGAAGGCGTATCTGATGAGCTATCTCAAGTTCAATGGGTTTAATAGCTAACCGAGGTATAAGATGGGCGGGATAAAGAGCCAATGGCTCCTTATCCCGCCCATACGTTTGTCTAGTTGGATATTATCGGCCCGACGCCACGCCCATACCGTAGCCGATAATGAGGCCGTGCATCTCGGCATAGTATGAATCTAGCCCGTTACAGGGCATGATAATCGTCTTGGAGCCGGGCCAATGCTCCACAATGCGGCTGGCAAGTGCTTGGGCGCCCACCTCATTCTCGACATGGTCGATAACGACCTCGCCGCCGGTAAAGCCTGCGGCCTCCATGGTGTCGACAATCTTGGTGAGCATCTTCTTTTCGCCGCGGGTGTGCCCAACGAGTTCAATTTTGCCCGCTTCGCTC
>UQTN01000036.1 GCA_900543945.1 uncultured Collinsella sp.
GAGTTCCGCACGCAAAGAAGGCCACTTAATGTGGCCTTCGTCTTGCGCAGGACTGCCCGAGCAGGCAATCAAATATATTGCGGGCGCGGGGCCCAACCAGTCTAGGACTGCCCGAGCAGGCAACCTAATGCCTTTCGGGCAGCCACGGACCAACTTACTTCAAACCGCAGTTACGACAGCACCACGCCGCCGAGCCAGCCCCAACGCACGCCAGAGCCCGTACCGTAGAACG
Source organism: uncultured Collinsella sp. (assembly GCA_900543945.1). Taxonomy (GTDB): domain Bacteria; phylum Actinomycetota; class Coriobacteriia; order Coriobacteriales; family Coriobacteriaceae; genus Collinsella. The sequence continues at coordinate 233 of UQTN01000036.1, forward strand.
AAATAAACGAATCGAGCGACTTCGACGTAATGGGACCCTCGTTACTCATAACGATGCCGCCGCCGATATAGATGCCCACATGGCCATACAGCAGGCCCGGCGTACCGGTACCGCTATGCGAGGAGTCGGCCACGATCATGCCTACCTGCAGCGCCGAGCGGTCGGAGCTATAGCACCAGGCGTTAAACATATCGCACGCGTTGCCGCCAAAGTAGCCAACGCCGGCGTTGCGGAAGACGTTGGTAACCCACGCTGCGCACCAGTTCTGACCCGGGGAAGGCGTGGAGTAGCACGCGTTGACGACGGCCTGCTGCTTGCCCGATCCGGCATTCTGCTGCGGAGTTCCGGGGGCATACGATCCGCCACCCGAGCTTGAACCACCCGAGTAGGAATTGTTCTTGTTTGCGGCGGCCGCGGCAGCGGCAGCCTTCTTGGCAGCCTCCTCAGCCTGAGCGGCAGCAAGAATCTCGGAATCGCGCTGGGCCATGAGCTCCTTGACATCGTCGGAGAGGCCGTTCAGAACCGTCTGGACCTCCTGCTGCTTAGCCTGCATGTCCTGCATCTGAGCAGTCTGCTGGTCCTTGAGCTTCTCCAAGTCGGCTTTTTGCGACTCGAGCTCAGACTTTTGTGTATCGAGCTCTTTCTGGATGGTCTGGATGTCCTCGATGGCGTCACGGTCGCTCTTGTTGATCTTCTCGACGTAATGCGCGTTAGCGACGAGCTCCTCAAACGAACCAGAAGCGAGCAGCAACGACAGGATGTTGGTGCCGCCCGACTTGTAGCTGGCGGCAACGCGATCGGAAAGGTCGCCGCGTTTCTCTTTGAGCTCGGCCTTCTTGGTGTCGATCTGAGCCTGCGTCTCGTCAATCTGGCCCTGCACGCCTTCGATATCGCTGAGGGTCTGGGCATTCTTGTTGGCGAGCGTCGCGTACTCATTGGCGATGCTGTCGAGCTGAGCCTGGACCTCGTCGAGCTGGGCCTGGGCGGCATTTAGTTTGTCGGTGGTTTCTTGGCTGGCCTCAGCCGCATGGGCGCGGGCGGGTAGGCCAAAAAGAACAGCCACGGAAGCGGCGCCGAAAAGAGCCTTAAGGGCAGTGCGGCGCGAAAGCTCCTGCGAAAAAATGGAATCGTTGTTCGGTGACATATGTACTCCGTTACATGCTTATTTATATGTCGCTCAACTCAAACATATTAACGCACATCGCGCCTGTCCCAACTATTTCCACGAACGGCTAGAAAAGCATGGTCAGCGGCTCGCAAATACGCCCCACACCAAAGGTAAGGATTATGCAAATAACACCCTATGAGTACGTTAACATCAATCCTCTGGTTTTCCTGCCCCGCGTGTTTTGGGCGCCCCCAGCTGCGCTATACTCCCCTCAAGAAGTGTTCCTGATTCGATAGGAGACTACATGTCCAAAGCACTCGACCCCAAAGACACCTGCGTCCTCGTTACCGGCGGCGCCGGCTTTATCGGCTCGCATACCGTCGTTCAGCTGCTCGAGGGTGGCTACCAGGTTGTCGTCGTCGATGACCTCTCCAACTCCAGCGCCGTTGCCATCGACCGCGTCAAGACCATCGTGGGCGACGAGGCCGCCAAGAACCTCACCTTCTACGAGGCCAACGTGCTCGACCGCGATGCGATGAACAAGATCTTCGATACCCACCAGATCGACCGTGTCATCCACTTCGCCGGCTTTAAGGCCGTTGGCGAGTCGGTGAGCAAGCCCGTCGAGTACTACCACAACAATATCGAGAACACCCTGGTGCTCATCGATGTCATGCGCAACCACGGTTGCAAGTCCATCATCTTCTCGAGCTCTTCGACCGTCTACGGCGATCCGGACAATCCGCCCGTCACCGAAGAGGACCCCAAGAAGCCCGCGACCAACCCCTATGGTTGGACCAAGTGGATGATTGAGCAGATCCTCATGGACGTCCACACCGCCGACCCCGAGTGGGACGTCGTGCTGCTCCGTTACTTCAACCCCATCGGCGCTCATCCGTCGGGCCTGATCGGCGAGGACCCCAAGGGTATCCCCAACAACCTGGTGCCTTACGTCGCCCAGGTCGCCGTCGGTAAGCTCGAGGCCGTTCAGGTCTTTGGCAACGATTACCCCACCCCCGACGGCACCGGTGTTCGCGACTACATCCACGTGTGCGACCTGGCATCTGGTCACGTGGCCGCCCTCAACTGGATGAACGGCAAGACCGGCGTCGAGATCTTTAACCTGGGCACCGGCACCGGTACCTCGGTACTCGAGGTCGTCGCTGCCTTCTCCAAGGCCTGCGGCAAGGAGCTGCCCTATGTGATCCGCGAGCGCCGTGCCGGCGACATCGCCGCCAACTGGTGCGATGCCTCCAAGGCCGAGCGCATGATGGGTTGGAAGGCCCAGTACGATATCGCGGATATGTGCCGTGACAGCTGGAATTGGCAGAGCCACAACCCCAACGGCTTCGCCGACGCCGAGTAGCAAATACCTACATACCACTCTTGCCCCGATCTCACGTTGTGAGGTCGGGGCTTTTTTATGGCATGTAACCATTCGCCGAAAACCGACCAACTTTTTTATCTTGCCTGTACATGTTTAAACAACATGTTTTACAATAGGCGTATCAAATCAGAACACCGGGGGCGGACTGCTCTTCCATCGGCAAGCCGACCCCACAACAAGAAGGTTGGTGAGCGCATTCATGAAGCGTGCAAGCGGCGTCCTCATGCCCGTCTCATCCCTGCCCGGACCGTACGGCATCGGCGGCTTTGGCTGGAACGCCTACGACTTTGTCGATTTCCTCGCCTCGTGCAAACAACATTATTGGCAGATTCTGCCCCTTACGACGACGAGCTATGGCGACTCGCCCTATCAGTCGTTCTCGGCCCGTGCGGGCAACCCCAACTTCATCGACTTTGCCGAGCTTATCGAGGCAGGTTACCTGGAGCAGCGCGATATCGACGGCGTATACCTGGGCTCCGACCCCAACAATGTCGACTATGGCGCCATCTTTGATGGCCGTCGTCAGATTCTCGACCGCGCCGCCGAGCGCTTTGCCGCCGACAAGCCGGACGACTTCGACGACTTTGTCCAAACCAACGAAGACTGGCTCATCCCCTACTGCGAGTTCATGACCGTCAAGGAGGAGTGCGGCCTCAAGGCATTTTGGGAGTGGCCCGCGGAGCTCCGCACCCGCGGCGAGGCTTCCGCCAAGGTCTGCGCCGACCATCCGGCGCGTATGCTCTACCACCAGATGACGCAGTACTTCTTCGATCGCCAGTGGAGCCGCCTCAAGGCCTATGCCAACGAGCGCGACATTCTCATCATCGGCGACCTGCCCATCTATGTCTCGCGTGACTCCGTCGAGATGTGGGCGACACCTGAGCTCTTTAAGATCGACGCCGCCGGCAATCCCGTGAGCGTCGCCGGCACGCCGCCCGACCAGTTCTCGGCTACCGGCCAGTACTGGGGCAACCCCATCTACGACTGGGACGCCATGGAGGCCGACGGCTTCTCCTGGTGGGAGGGCCGCATTCGCGCCGCCCTCGACATGTACGACGTCATCCGCCTGGATCACTTCCGCGGCTTCGAGGCCTATTGGGAGGTGCCGTTCTCCTCGCCTGATTCGTCCTACGGTTCGTGGACGCAGGGTCCCGGCCTCAAGCTCTTCAAGACACTCGAGGAAAAGCTCGGCACGCTGCCCATCATCGCCGAGGACCTGGGCTTCCTCACCCCCGGCGTCATCGATATGCGCGACAACTCGGGCTTCCCCGGCATGAAGATCCTGCAGTTTGCCTTTGAGGGCACCAACTCGTACTACCTGCCGCACAACTACATTGCCAACACCGTCGCCTACGTGGGCACCCACGACAACGAGACGGCACGCGGCTGGTTTGAAGGAACGGCTACCCCGCGTCAGCGCGAGCAGACAGCCCTGTACACCCATCAGCAGGCCGGCGAACCCATCGCCGACGCGCTCAACCGAACCATCGCAGCCAGCGTGAGCGACACGTGCATCTACACCATGCAGGACCTGCTCAACTTGGGCAACGAGGCGCGCATCAACACCCCTGCCACGCTGGGCGGCAACTGGACCTGGCGCATGCTCGACGGCGCCATCACCCGCGAGCTCGAGCACAAACTCACCGACTGGACCGAGACCTACTTCCGCATCCCGTCGGAAGCCGAAATCGAGCTTCCTCAATAGGAGCTACCGCGCCCGACCCCTCCCCACCGTGCGGACGCGCTTGCTTACCCGCGCGAGGCCACCCCAATCCCCTCGCGCGGGATTCTTATGAATTGCAGACATGTAATCAACCCATTACAGGAGGAAACATGCCCCAAATTAACCTCATGGAACTCGCCGAGCAGTCTTTTGGCACCTCGCTCGAGCAGCTCGACGACCGTCGCATTTACAAGCTGCTGGTCAAACTCGTGCAGGAGCGCTCCGCCGCCTGCCCGCTCAACAACGGCAAGAAAAAGCTCTATTACATTTCCGCCGAATTTTTGATCGGCAAGCTGCTCATCAACAACATGATCGACCTCGGCATCTACGACGAGGTTAAGGACCAGCTCACCGCCGCAGGCCACGACCTCAACAAGATCGAGGAGTTCGAGGTCGAGCCGTCGCTCGGCAACGGCGGCCTGGGCCGCCTGGCCGCATGCTTCCTGGATTCCATCGCCACGCTGGGCTTGACCGGCGATGGCGTGGGCCTCAACTATCACTACGGCCTGTTCCGTCAGCGCTTTGTCGACAACCAGCAGAAGGCCGTCCCCGACGAGTGGCTCGGTGAGCAGGACATCCTAGTCGACGACGACCGCTCCTACACCGTCGAGTTCGGCGATTTTGCCGTTACCTCCAAGCTCGTCAACATCGACGTGCCCGGTTACGGCCAGCCCACCAAGAACCGTCTGCGCCTGTTCGACCTGGCGAGCGTCGACGACGGCCTGGTCCCCGGCAGCTCCATCGACTTCGACAAGACCGAGATCGCCAAAAACCTCACCTTGTTCCTCTACCCCGACGATTCCGACGAGCAGGGCCGCCTACTTCGCATCTATCAGGAGCACTTCATGGTGAGCAACGCCGCCCAGCTCCTGATCGACGAGGCTGTCGAGCGCGGCAGCAACCTGCACGATCTGGCCGACTACGCCGTGGTCCAAATTAACGACACGCACCCCACCATGGTCATTCCCGAGCTCATCCGCCTGCTCACCACCGAGCACGACATCGAGTTTGACGAGGCCGTTACCATCGTGCGCTCCATGGTCGCCTACACCAACCACACGATCCTTGCCGAGGCGCTCGAGAAGTGGCCGCTCGCCAGCCTGCAGAAGGTCTCCCCTGCCATCGCCGACATTATCGTCAAGCTCGATGAGGTCGCGAAGGCCGAGCACGATGACCCGCGCGTCGCCATCATCGACGAATACGACACCGTCCACATGGCCCACATGGACATCCACTTTGGCTTCTCCATCAACGGCGTAGCCGCCCTCCACACCAAGATCCTGGAGGACACCGAGCTTCATCCGTTCTACGAGATCTATCCCGAGAAGTTCTCCAACAAGACCAACGGCATCACCTTCCGCCGCTGGATCCATGGAGCCAACCCCGCGCTCGCCAGCCTGCTCGACGATGTAATCGGCACCGACTGGCGCAGCACCGGCGATCTGAACAAACTCGCCAAGTTCGCCGACGACAAGGACGTTCTTGAGCGCCTGGCCGCCACCAAGGTCGAGGCCAAGGCCATCATGCGCCAGTTCATGGCGCTCGAGCAGGGCGTGACCATTCCCTCCAACGCCATCATCGACGTCCAGGTCAAGCGCATCCACGAGTACAAGCGTCAGCAGATGCTCGCGCTCTACATCATCTGGAAGTACTTCGATATCAAGAACGGCAACAGGCCTAAGCACCCTGTCACCATCATCTTTGGCGGCAAGGCGGCGCCTGCCTACACTATCGCGCAGGACATCATCCATCTGATCCTGACGCTGTCGCAGTGGATTGCAAACGACCCCGACGTGGCTCCCTACCTGCAGGTTGTCATGATCGAGAACTACAACGTCACCGCCGCCGAGCGCGTGATCCCCGCCGCTGACATCTCCGAGCAGATCAGCCTGGCCTCCAAGGAGGCGAGCGGCACCTCCAACATGAAGTTCATGCTCAACGGCGCCCTAACCCTGTGCACGCTCGACGGTGCCAACGTGGAGATTGCCGAGCTCGTGGGCGACGAGAACATCTATACCTTTGGTGCCTCGTCCAAACAGGTCGAGCAGCTCTACGCCGACGGCACCTACAACGCCGGTGCGCTCTACCGCAAGCCCGGCATTAAACTGCTGGTGGACTTCATCACCAACCCGGCCTTTATGGCAACCGGCAACGCCGAGCGCCTGCAGCGCCTGCACGACGACATTAAGGGCAAGGACTGGTTTATGGCCCTGCTCGACATTGAGGAGTACATCCAGACCAAGGAGCGCGTGCTGGCCGACTACGAGGACCAGGACGCCTGGATGCGCAAGGCGCTCATCAATATCGCCAACGCCGGCACCTTCTCGTCCGACCGTACGATCTCCCAGTACAACGACGAGATCTGGCACCTGAGCTAATTCGGTTTCATCGCCCATCCTCTTGAAAACGGAGCCACGGCAACGCGGCTCCGTTTTTTGTGCCCGCACGTTACCCTGTGATCCGACTCGGCCAAACAATCTCGATCCATAACAACTACTCAACCAAAACGGTCCCAGCCGTTACAGATTGAGACATACCGGCCCCTCCCCTCGGGTTTATCTCAATCTGTAACATCTAGCAGGTGAAATTCGCCTTTGGTGTTACAGATTTAGATGAAATGGTTAGCTCAGCGGAACCGTCTCGATCTGTAACATCTAACGTCCGAAATCGGCCCTATCCGTTACAGATCGAGACAAACGACCGGTCAGACAGTCCCAACACAAAGAAAGGCTCCCCTCTCGCCCAGTGGACGGGAGGGGAGCCTTATATGTGACCACGGCAAAAGGATGGCAAAGCCGCAGTCGCCCAAAGGGAGGGCCTGGATGCACCGGGCCTAGATAAGGTTCTTGCCAGACACCTTATCGAAGAGATGGGTCGCGTTCTTCTCGAACTTGAACCAGATGGGGTCGCCAGCCTTGAGCGCGCCCTTGGCCTCGAGGTCGACGACGGGGATAATCAGGACAAACTGGCCGTCGGGAGCAGTCACGTGGACGTGCTCGGTCGAACCCATGAGCTCAGTCACCTCGACGGTGCCCTGGAGCGCACCCTCCTCGTCCTTGTCGGCAAGCAGGATCTGCTCGGGGCGCACGCCGGCCGTGATCTCCTTCACGTCGCCGCCGTCCCAGTTGAGGGCAAGCTGAGCGCAAGTCTCGGGGGCGAGCGCAACATTCATATCCTCGGTCTTGACGGTAAAGCCGTCGCCCGAGCGCACCAGCTGGGCATCGAAGAAGTTCATCTGCGGTACGCCGATGAAGCCGGCGACGAAGATGTTCGCGGGGTGGTTGAAGACCTCCTGCGGCGTGGCGATCTGCTGGACAACACCGTCCTTCATGACCACGATACGGTCACCGAGGGTCATAGCCTCGGTCTGGTCGTGGGTAACGTAGATAAACGTGCCCTTGATCTCGTGGCGCAGCTTAATGAGCTCGGCACGCATCTGGTTACGAAGCTTGGCGTCCAGGTTGGACAGCGGCTCGTCCATCAGGAAGACCTTGGGGTCACGAACGATAGCGCGGCCGATGGCGACGCGCTGTCGCTGGCCGCCCGAAAGCGCCTTGGGCTTACGGTCGAGGCACTCGGTAATACCCAGGATCTCGGCGGCGGAGCGAACCTTGCGGTCGATCTCGTCCTTGGGGACCTTCTTGAGCTCAAGCGTAAACGCCATGTTCTCGTACACCGTCATGTTGGGGTACAGAGCATAGCTCTGGAACACCATGGCGATATCGCGGTCCTTGGGAGCGACGTCGTTGACGCGCTTGCCGTCGATGAGCACATCGCCCGAGGTAATGTCCTCCAGGCCGGCAACCATGCGCATCGTCGTGGACTTACCGCAGCCAGAGGGGCCAACGAGGACGATGAACTCCTGGTCGTGAACGGTGAGGTTAAAGTCCTCTACAGCGAGCACGCCGTCCTCGGTAACCTTGAGGTTGTGCTTCTTCTCCTCGGTCTTCTTCTTTTTGCCAAAGAAGCCCTTCTTTTTGGACTCGTTGTTGGGATACACCTTCTGAACATGTTTGAGAACGATCTCGGCCATGTCTTTACCTTTCGATATGCGGCGCCACGCTGAAGGGCGCCGCAGAAACTTGCAAAACAGTTACGGCATCAGCCCTTGACGGCACCTGCCACCACGCCGTCGATGATGTACTTCTGGCAGAAGATGTACATGATGACGATGGGGACAACGACCATCATGATGCAGGCCATCATGGGGCCGAGCTCGACGTGGCCATAGCCGCCACGGAAGTACTGGATCAAGATAGGAATGGTCTTGTACTTGGTGGAGTCGAGGGTGAGGTAGGGCAGCAGATAGTCGTTCCAGACCCACATGGTCTCGAGGATGCCAACCGAAAGATAGGTGGGCTTCATGATGGGAAGGACAATCTTAAAGAACACCTGGACCGGGTTGCAGCCGTCGATCATGGCCGCCTCCTCAATCTCGAGCGGGATGTTCTTTACAAAGCCGGCGAACATAAAGACCGCCAGACCCGCGCCAAAGCCCAGATAGATAAAGCAGATGTTGAACGGCGTGTTAAAGCCGATGCGGTCCGCCAAATTGGACAGCGTGAACATCAGCATCTGGAACGGCACGACCATCGAGAACACGAACAGGTAATAGAAGAAGTTCGAGATCTTGTTATTGACGCGCACCACGTACCAGGCGCACATGGAGCAGCACACCAGAATCAGCACGACCGACGTGACCGTGATGATGAGCGAATACATAAACGCCGAGGCAAAGCCCTGCTCGTTTAAGGCGTGCACATAGTTTGCAAAGCCGTTGAACGTCTCGGGCGTGAGCAGATCGAACGCCGTGGTGGTGCTGATTGCGGTCCCCTTCTTAAAGGAATTGAGCGCAATCATGAACACGGGGTAGATCCACGCGAGCGACAGAATCGTAAAGAAAATCGAGAGCGCGCGGTTGATAGCCTTATCGCGTTTCATTACTGCTGCACCTCCTTGGACCTCGTGGCCTTAAGCTGAATCATAGAGATAGCGACGACCAGGATGCAGAAGATGACTGCCTTGGCCTGGCCAATGCCCTGCCATGCGATGCCGGCACGCGAGTAGAACGTGTTGTAGATGTTCAGGGCGAGCATCTCGGTGGAGTGCGCGGGAGCGCCGCCGGTAAGGGCGAGGTTCTGGTCGAACAGCTTAAAGCCGTTGGTGATGGACAGGAACAGGCAGATGGTGATGGTCGGCATCAGGTTAGGGATCTTAACCTTCCAAAACGTCTGCCATGCCGTAGCACCGTCGACCTTGGCGGCCTCGATGTAGTCAGACGGAATGGACTGCAGACCGGCGATGTAGATGATCATCATGTAGCCGACCTGCTGCCACAGGGTCAGGATGATAAGGCCCCAGAAGCCAGCAGCAGAGTTAAGGGCAATGAGCTGGGCGCCCACGTTGGAGAGCAGGCAGTTAATCAGAATCTGCCAAATGTAGCCCAGCACGATGCCGCCGATCAGGTTCGGCATAAAGAAGATCGTACGGAAGATGTTGGTGCCCTTGAGTGCCTTGCGGGTGAGCGCCTGCGCAATGGCGAGGGCAATCACGTTGATGAGCACCGTCGACAGGAAGGCAAACGCCACGGTAAAGAAGAACGACGTGGCAAACTGCGGATCGGACAGTGCGCGCACATAGTTCTCGATACCGACAAAATGCGCGTTGTTGATGGTAATAAACTGGCAGAACGAGAGATAGAAGCCCTGGATAAAGGGAATCACGAACCCGATCATAAACGCCAGGCACGTGGGCAGCATAAAGAGCGGCCACCAGCGCTTGAGTGCTTTGCCCATAGAAGGGTCCTTTCAATATGCAGGGGGCGGGCAAACCAACGTCTGCCCGCCCCCTGTCGCTAATCAGATAGCTTGGGCAGCAATTGCTTACTCGGAAGCAGCCTTCTCGGTCTTCCAGCCGTCGACGAAGGCGTTCTTGACGTCGTCCCACTTGCTGTTATCTGCAGCATAGGCAGTCAGAGCCTGCTTGAGGTTCTTCTTCCACTCCTCAGAGGGAATGTAGACGAAGTCCCAAGCGACGGTCTTCTTGCCGTCCTTGGCCATGGCAACGGCCTGCTGAGAGAAGACGTTGTTGGTGTCCTTGGCGCTCTTGAACGGGGCGGTCAGGCCCATCTTGTCGGCGATGATGCTGGTCGGGGTGTCAGCGGTGACGCACCAGTACATGAAGTCCTCGGTGGCCTTCTGGGCATCCTCGGAAGCCTGGGAGCTCACGCACCAGTAGTTCTCGCCGCCGGAGCACAGGCCCTGGTTCTCCTCGCCGTCGACGCCGATGTAGATCGGCAGCATGCCGAGCTGATCGTCGGTCATACCGGCCTTGGTGAGATCAGCATAGGCCCAAGAGCCGTTCTGGTAGAAGACGGCCTTGCCGGTTGCGAACTCGTTGGTGGCGTCGTCACCGGTCTTGGAGGCGAGCTGCGAAGGATCGCAGGTGGAATCGGTGATGTACAGGTCGAAGATCTGCTTAAAGTTGTCGAGATACTCGCCCTTGATCTCGTCGGCCTCCTGGTTGTGCTCCTTCTCGAACTCGTAGTAGAGCGGGAGGTTGGCGAGGTGGGTGGTGTAGCGCCAGCTGGAGGAGTCATCCATGCCGGCGGAAGTGAAGGCACCGTCAACGCCGAGCTCGTCCTTGCGGGCCTGGATGTCATCGGCGCAAGCCTTCAGCTTGTCGAAGGAGTTGATGTCCTCGGCCTTGTAGCCGGCCTTCTCGAGGAGCTCCTTGTTGTAGATGATGCCGTAGCTCTCCTGAACCCAGTCGATACCCAGATCCTTGCCGTCGGACTGCAGCGCCAGGGAGTCGTCGATGAGCTCACCGCGGAGCTTGGTGTCGGACAGGTCGGCGCAGTAATCCTTCCAGTTCTTAAGACCGGTGGGGCCGTTGACCTGGAACAGGGTCGGAGCGGAGCTCTTGGACATCTCGGACTTGAGCTTCTCCTCGTAGGTGTTGGAGGCGGCAGTCACGATCTTGACCTCGACGCCCTTCTCCTTCTTGTACGCCTTGGCGATCTCCTTCCACTCCTTGTCGACCTCGGGCTTGAACTGGAGGAAGTAGACCTCGGCAGCGTCACCAGAAGCAGAGGAGCCAGAGCCGGCAGAACCACCGCAGCCCACGAGGCCCAGACCAAGAACCGCAGCCGCGGAACCAGCAAAGCCCAGGAACTGCCTTCTGCTCATTTCGTTCTTCATTACAATCCACCCTTTCACACCGTGGCGGCACCCTTTGCCGCCGCCTTCGGAGATTGGCTTGGGGACTTGGCCCCTTTTGCTGATTTGTACAATACGCTATTTGGCTAGTTGTTTGAACAAGTATTACTAGAGCGGTAGAAAAACTTCGGTGAACGGTAATTTCGACTTGATACTTGACAAGTTTTGTATAAACAATTATTTGTTATCGGATGCAGAAAAAACGCCCGGTCAAGCCGATGCATCATCGGTTTGACCGGGCGTTTTCGCTTTGAGGGCATGAGCCTCGTCAGGCTGCGAGCTAGCCGGCTATCGCTTGGAGTTGACGCGGTAGTGGAAGATCTCGGGATGCGTGCGGGCATGCGTGACCTCGAACAAGATGCCGTCCGAGGTGTACGACTGGCTCTCCATGACGGCAACGCAGTTGTATTTGCCGAGGTCAAGATAGCTGCAGTCCTCATCGTTGGCAAGCTCGACACTCACCGTACGACGGCTCGCCATCACCTTGACGCCGCGTTTGTGCTCCAGATAGTCGTAAATTGACTTTGCAGCGATCTCGGGCGTCAGACCTTTGGCGATCGACTCCAGAAAATAGCCGTGGTCCACCTGGCGAGCACTACCGTTAAGGCTACGGACGCGCACTACGCGAATCAGCTCCTCGCCCACCTTAAAGCCCAGGCGACGAGAGAGTTGCTCAGTGCAAATCAAATGTTCAAAAGACTTGACCTCGGTCGATGCGACGGCATTGTTGCGTTTTGCGAACTCGCCAAACGACTCAACCTCTTCGAGTGCGCCCAGCATGTCGGTTTCGCCCTTGAGCCAAATAACGCGCACGCCCTTGCCGTGTATAGGCTGCACAAACATCTGGTCGGCCAGCATGCTCAAGGCGCGTCGAACGGTATTGCGCGTGCAGCCAAACTCCGCGGTCAGCTCGGCTTCGGTTGGCAGCATCTCCTGAAACGCATAGGTCCCGTTAATGATGCGCGAACGGATCTCGCGGTAGATTCCTTCGTAAATCGCTTTTGGCATGACTTCACCTCTAATGAATATGTATGGCTAGGCACGATAGCATTTCTTGGAGTTGTTCAAACCGATTATCGGTAAAGCACGGATTATTTACCGTCGACGGTTCCCCTGAAACCCAAATCGGACCGAATCAAAACCGTCAATGCGGCAAGCAGCCAGTCCTCTACAATGAGTTCATTGTTTAAACGTTCTTGCTCGCACAGCATGTTGCATCCGGAAGGCATATTATGCTGCAGAAAATCCAACGTTTTGGCGGGGCCATGTTCGCGCCCGCCATGCTGTTTTCCATATCGGGCCTTATGGTCGGCATCTCCGCTCTCGCAACGACTGTGGACATCGTCGGCGACCTCGCCACATACGGAACCCCCTGGTACGTATTCTGGGCTATCATCCAACGCGGCTCGTGGACGGTCTTTAAACGCCTTCCACTCTTTTTTGCCATAGCGCTGCCTATTGGCCTTGCCCAAAAGCAACCGGCGCGCTGCTGCCTCGAGGCACTCGTGGCCTATTTTGCCTATTGTTTCTTCTTGAGCGAGATCATTAAGCTGAGCGGCGACAACCTTGGACTTAAGTACCCGGCGTCTTTGACCCCCGCCAGCGGCATCACCGTCATCGACGGTATCAAGACGCTCGACACCGGCATTATCGGACCGCTGGCAGTCTCGACCATCGTCGTTGCGATCCACGACCGCTTCTACGACGCCAAGGTTCCCGATTGGCTCGGTACCTTCTCGGGCTCCTCGCTGGTCTATCTCATCAGCTTTTTCGCTGTGCTCGCCCTCGCTATTTTCTCGGCTGTTACGGTACCCTACGTATACGATGTAACCGATACACTGCGTCACGCACTTGCAGGCGTCGGTCCCTTTGGCGTGGGCATCTTTGTCTTTTTAGAACGTGCACTCGAGCCCTTTGGCCTGCACCACCTGCTTTACATGCCGATCTACTACGACAACCTGGTCATAAACGACGGCATCTACGCCACGTGGACCAACTTGCTTCCCATCCTCTCACACAGCACACGCCCCCTCAACGAACTTGCGCCTTGGGCTGGTTACACCGCCACCGGCTGGGTCAAGCTCTTTGGCCTTCCCGCCATCGCCGCGGCGTTCTACACCACCGCCAAGCCCGAACGCCGCGCCGGTCTCAAGGTTATCCTGGTTCCCGCCATCGTTGCCTCAGTGGTCTGCGGCATCACCGAACCGCTTGAGTTTCTCTTTATGTTCACCCACCCCGGGCTCTTTTTGCTCTACGCCGTCCTCTCGTCTTGCCTCGCCATGACCATGAATTTCTTTGGTATCGTCGGCATCTTTTCGGGCGGCTTCATGGAAATGGCCGCCTTCAACTTCATCCCACTCATGCGAATGCATGCCGGCTCCTACCTTTTGGCGCTCGGTATCGGTCTGATGTTTAGCGCTGTCTTTTTTCTGGTCTTCCGGGGCCTCATTCTGGCTTTCGACCTAAAAACCCCAGGCCGCGAGGATCATATCGCCAGCGATGCGGCGCTCGCACGTCTGACGGGAAAAAGCTCTGCCAAAGAAGGCGCGGCCCAAAACGGCACCGACAACCAATCATCCCAAGATCATCTGCTTGCTGAGCAAGTCGTTGCGCTCTTGGGTGGCGTTAGCAATATTGTAGGAGCGACCAATTGCGCCACGCGTCTGCGCGTTGAGGTCGCAGAACCTTCCGTTGTCGCAGACAACGCAGCCTTCGTCGCGGCGGGCGCCAAGGGCCTCATCATTACGGGCAAGACCGCCCAGGTGATTATTGGCATCTCCGTTCCCCGCGTTAAAGAGCATTTTGACCAGATCATGGGCCTCGAGCCGGGATTTGTGCCCACCACCTCGGCCTCCCCTGCCGCCAGCGCAGCCCATAAGCGCGGCGATATCTGCTTCTTCGATATCGACGGAACACTCGCCTGGCAAGACCCTCGAGTGGCACAAGAGCTTCCCGAGAGCGAGCGAGACCTCTCCCCCTATCCCAATGAAGCGGTCTCGCAAGCCATCCGTGATTTTGTCGCCAAGGGCAATATGGCGTTTATCTGCACAGGGCGCACGCTGAGCTGCATCCATCCAAAGCTGCTCGAGCTGCCCTGGACCGGCATCGTCTGCCTCGCGGGTGGCTATGTCGAACTTGAGGGACACGTGATTCGCGATTTGGCGATGACGCCCGGCATGCTGCAGCGCCTTGCTCCCATTCTTGAGCAATCGGACGAAGTGATTCGTTTTGAGGGACTCAATGGCGTCGTTCGCATGAGTGCCGATGCGCCCGACGCCCCGGGATACGCCCGCACCGTGGGCGATGCAATTACGCAGCTGCAACATTACAGCGCCTACAAGATCTTAATGTCCACGTCGCTTGCCAACCGCATCGCTCAGGATCAAGCGTTTGAGCCGCTGCTCTGCTTTAACGAGCTCGAGCTCGAAGTGACCGAGATTTCGCCTCGCGAATGCACCAAGCGCGAGGGTATCCAGTCCGTACTCGACGCCCTCGATCCCCACCACGGAACCGTATACGGCATCGGCGACGCCAGCAATGACGTCTCGCTGATGAACGCCGTCGACGTTGGCATCGCCATGGGCAACGCGCCGGACTTCCTCAAGGAAAAGGCCGACTATGTCACCGACAGCATCGACCACGACGGCGTCGTCACCGCGCTCGAACACTTTGGGCTTATCTAGCCAAGCCCCTACCGCACTTGCGGCCGCATGGACCAATCGTCTTCAACCGCCGCGCTCGACGCCCTAATGTGGCAATATGTTGTCTGCATAATGCAACGATGCAACCTATCAAAGAATGCGAGAACCCGTGTCCAGTCCGTTTACCAGCTTTTTAGCCCAGCACTTTGACCAGATTAACGACTATCTGGCCACGTTCTTTGACGGACAGGCGACTTCCGCCGATATCGAGCGCTACCTGTATACCCCGCTCTCGGCATTTACGGCAAACGCTGGCAAGCGCCACCGCCCGCTCATCTGCATGCTCGCCGCCACTGCGGTAGGCGGCAGCTTTGAGAGCGCCCGCAGCGCAGCGGCGGCCATCGAGCACTTTCAGTCGGGCGCACTCATCCACGACGACATCGCCGACAACGGGCAGATTCGTCGCGGCAAGCCCTGCATGCACCTTACCGAGGGCACCGGTCTTGCCATCAACTGCGGTGACCTGGCGCTCACCATGGTCACCAAGACGGTTCTCGACGACCCCACACTCAACGCAGACGTGAAGCTTCGCGTGCTCCACGAGCTTACCGAGATGATCGTCCGTACCATCGAGGGCCAGGCGCTCGACCTGGGCTGGGTCCGCGACGGGCGCTTTGACATTTCGGTCGACGATTATCTGGACATGGCGACGCACAAGACCGCGTACTACAGCGGAGCGACGCCGCTTGCCGCCGGAGCCATTATCGGCGGCGGCAGCGAAGAGCAGATTGAGGCACTGCGCGCCTTTGGGCTGCACACGGGCCTTGCCTTCCAGATTCAAGACGACCTGCTCAACTTGATCGGCACCAAGGAGGCCGCCAACAAGGACTTCCGCACCGATATCACCGAGGGCAAGCGCACCCTCGTTGCCGTGCATGCCCTGTCAGACGAGCGCTATCACGACGAGATCGAGGCAATCCTTTCCTCGGGCACCGAGGACCCTGCGCAGCTCGCACGCGCCGTGGAGATCTTCCAGGAGACCGGCTCCATCGATTACGCCCACACCTATGCGCTCGACCTGACCGCCAAGGCCAAGGCCGCTATCGAAGGCGTCGAGCTCGACCCGCATGCGCGCGAGCTCTTCCTCTCAATGGCAGATTTCTTTGTGGAGCGCCTTAACTAGCGGGGGTCATAAAACCTGTGGGCAGCGAGTTTGGGTACAAGTTGCTACACTATTGAGTGCATGTTTATAAATTGTCTCGCGTTGTCTATCCGACACACGCTCAAAATAGTACGAATGGTACGCCGAAAGGGGTTCGTTCATGGAACCTATTACCACGGGCATGCAGGGAGCAGCCGTCGAGGACGTCCAGTCCCGCCTTCTGCAGCTCGGCTATACAATCGATGGCGCCGAGGTTGTCGACAAGCGCTTTGGCACCACCACCGAGCAGGCCGTCAGCACCTTCAGGCTCGACAGCGGCCTTGCTGCCGGTCATGCCGTCGATATCTCCTGTTGGAGCGCCCTGGTCGACGCCTCGTATAAGCTGGGCGACCGCACTCTGTATCTGCGCATGCCCAATTTCCATGGCGCCGATGTGCAGGCCCTGCAGCGCGCTCTCAACGTTTTGGGCTTTGCCTGCGGCGAGGACGACGGCTACTTTGGTCCGCATACCGAGGCCGCCCTGCAGCAGTTCCAGGAAAATGTCGGCCTGTTTGCCGACGGCATGGCCTTCCAGGACACCTACGCCTACATCAACCGCCTGCACCATGTGTGGGAGGGCAAGCCCTCGGTCACCGAAGCCGAGTCCCGCATCGGTTTTGCTCGCGCCGCCAACGTGCTCGAGCGCTTCCAGATCGCCGTTATCGGTGAGGACCCCATCGCACGCAGCGTTGCTTCGCGCATGTGGAACATCGCCACGGCAACGACCGACAACAGCGGCATGATGCTCTGCGACTCCGAGGTCCCAACCGACGTTGACCTGGTGCTCGAGATCGCAAGCGACGAGCTGCCCGCCGACGCCGCGCCACGCGCCACGATTGCCCTCGCCGAGTGCCACAACCTGGCCCAGCGCATCCGCACCGCCAATGTCGCCGTGCAGCAGAAGCCGGCTCGCATTCGCATTGAGCTCACGGGCATGACGCGCTACAACGGCACCTTCACGGCCAGCGACGCGCAGACGCTCGCCGTACGCCTACTCGATGGCGTTTGCGATGCCCTCGCAGATTAGGTAAACTAGACGAGTTGCTTTTGGGCAACACCACACATTGGGACGTAGTTCAACGGTAGAACTCCGGTTTTTGGTGCCGGCTGTTGGGGGTTCGAATCCCTCCGTCCCAGCCATTAAAACTGAGCGCCCTAAGCCCATAACGGCCCAGGGCGCTTTCTTGTGGGCAAGCGGAGGAATTCGAGCCCGCAAGGGTGCGGAGCTGAGGAAACGCGAAGCGTTTTCCAGCGCAGCACGCAAGGAGCGAAGCGACGCAGCGGGGCGCGGCCGCCGACCAGGCGGACGCGGAATCCCTCCGTCCCACACCAGCCAAGAGCCCCTCACGTCAAGCAAATCGAGCCAACGCCGCCAAGCGGAGGGATTCGAACCCGCAAGGGAGCGAAGCGACGCAGCGGGGCGCGGCCGCCGCAGGCAGACGCGGTGCCGGCACCTGGGGGCGCTCCTAAGTGCCGGCATTATAGGAACGTCCCCAAGTGCCGGCTCGGGACTATTTTCGAGGACCCTCCGAAGGACTGTGGCCAAAAAACGGCAAATATGAGTACTGTTACCGTTGTAGCTACATTATTTTCGTTAATAAAAGAAGATCTTAATGAGATTTATTCGCATCAAGGTCTTCCTTTAATGAACACTTGAGGAGATACGGCAGCTTATCTGCTCGATCGACACGTCAAATCACCTTAAATGTGGTCAAAATTACTGCTACTAAAAGAGTATCAGTACTCATATT
>UQTN01000037.1 GCA_900543945.1 uncultured Collinsella sp.
CGTCCGGGGTGGCGAGGCGCCCAGAATTCGGTCGCAAGGAGGGCGTTCCTCGGCTGTGTCAGGAGTGTCCCTGGGTGCCGGCATATAAGGAACGTCCCTAACTGCCGGAGGGGGTGCCTGCCGTGGCAGGCACCCCCTCCGGATGTGGGAAGTTTGCGCTGCAGGTTACTTGTCGGTGCCCAGCTTGTGCGGCTTGAGAGCGAGCGCATTGACGAGCGCGTCGGTGGCAGACTTGACGGCTGCCGGCTGCGGATCGTTGACGTGATCCTCGGGATGCACGGGCAGGTCCTTCTTGACTGCATCGTGGATCAAGTTGAGGTACTCAGTCACGCCAGTGGTCGACAGGTGCGTGCCATCGCCATCGAACAGGTCGTTGCGATTGGCACTGTATCCGTACCAGTCGATAACGCGCACGTTCTTGTAGCGCGTAGCAGCGTTGGCGATGGCCTGGTTGGTAGAGCCAACCCACGGCTGCGGGCTGCGCGTGTTCACAAACACCACAATACGCTTATCTCCTGCATCGGTCATGATGGCGTCGATCTGGTCGTCGGTTACCAAGCCGTTGGTGCCCAGTGCAAAGACCACGATCTTGCCGGCAAGGTTCTGTTGGAGATAGCCCTCAAATGTCGCGCGGCCCGCATCAAACTGGCGGCCCTTTTCGGCATCGATGTGACTGTGGGGGAACACGCCGTCAAAGGAATCAACGGCGCGCAGCGACACGGAGTCACCGATCATCAGCAGGTCGTAGGATCCGTCGGGGAAGCCGTCGTTGTCCTTGTCGGTGCCGTCGGCCGCCTGCTGGTCGGTGGGCGCGGTGTTTTTGGCTTCCTTGTTGAGGACTTCGGCGCCCTCACCGCTCAGTGCGGAGGTCTCCGGCACAAAAATCAGGCCGCCCAGCGCGATAACAAGCACAATCCCGCAAGTGGCGCACACGGGAATATGCGCGCGCACCCAGTTGGCGGGCGTGGTGGTGCCGTCGCGGAATTCGGATACGGTGCGCCCAAAGGCACCCTTTCTAAACGGCGTCTCGATAAAGCGATATGAGCATTCGGCTACGGCGACCACCAACAACACCTGCAAAATGTACTGCCACCACGGCGTATCGTTGATGTTGGCGACCGGGTTCATGAGCAACAGTAGCGGATAGTGCCACAGGTAGATGCTGTACGAGCGCTTGCCAACCCACACGAGCGGCTCGGCGGACAGCGCGCGGGCAACCATTCCCTGGGGCTGCACGCAGGCCGCGATGACCATGAGCGTGAGGATGGAGCATAACAGCGTGCCGCCGCGATACTGGAACGCGGTGTAGCCGTTGGTGAGCGCGACCATGGCGGCAAGGCCAACCAGACCCACGACGCCCAACACATCGATGGATGCGGGCGAGGACCAAAAGCGCACGAGGGCGCTCGGCTGTGCCGGGACGGTCTCGGCTGCGCCGTCGGTCGTAGCGTCATGCTTGCTTTCGGCGTTCTTGCCGTGCTTGGCGGCGCCAGCCAGGCGATTGAGCCCCAAACGATGAGCGAGACACACCGGCGCCAGGTCGCGATCGGGGATAAAGGCCATCCAGGCGCCCAGCAGCAGCGAGAAGACGCGGGTGTCGGTGCCGTAGTACACGCGGCTGGGGTCGGCGGCGGGGTTATAGAGCACCATCATGGCGATGGCGGAGACAGCAGCCAGTCCCAGAACCATGCGGCGCGTGTTGGGCTTGCTCATGTGCATGGATACCATAGCGAGCAGCAGCGGGGGCCAAACCAGGTAGAACTGTTCCTCGATGGCGAGCGACCAAAAGTGCGTAAGCGGCGAGGGATCGCCCAGGGCATTGAAGTACGAGACGTTTTGGGCAATCTGCCACCAGTTGTTGAAGAACAGCAGCGACGGCAGGATGTCAGGGCGCATCTTGGTGAGCATCACGTGGTTAAAGATGGTGCACAGCGCGCAGGTCACGAACACTACCGTTACCACGGCGGGGACCAGGCGACGGATGCGGCGAATCCAGAAGCTCTTAAGGTCGATACGGCCGGTCTTAGCGACTTCGTTGAGCAGCAAGCGCGTGATCAGATAGCCCGAAAGCACAAAGAAGATCGTGACGCCAAGCAGGCCGCCCTGAGCCCACGTGAGGTTGAGGTGATAGAGCACCACCGCGACGACGGCAAGCGTGCGCAGACCGTCGAGCGCAGGGATGTAGCGGGACTTGGGGCGAGCAGGCGTCTGCTCCGCGGCGGGAGTGTTGGCGCGGCCCGCGTTGTTGGCAGAAGCGTGATGGGGGCTCGCGGTGCGTCGCGGCTCGTTGGCACGGCGCTCGCCCTTCACGCGTTCGTGCGGCGCCGGCTCGTTGCCCGTGCGGCGTCGACCGCGCGAGCCCGATTGCGAGAATTGTTCCATAAAACATCATCCAATGACGAGAATAATCAGCACGTATTCATTGTAGCTGCCTGCCCCTGTGAATGCTTGCTGCTGGCGCAAGCTCAAGCGCGCGTCCACATCAAAGTGGACTAAAGTTATAGGGGGTGCGAGAGTGCACAATCGTTGGTCGACGGTGGGCGCAAAGCCTGAAGACGAGGAGGTTTCCATGGCGGATCACAGCATCGTTGCGGTGTTCGGCAGCATGAACATGGACCTTTCGGTGGCGTGCGAGCGCATGCCGCGCGCGGGCGAGACCGTCGGTGGCAGCGGTTTTATCACCAACGCCGGCGGTAAGGGAGCCAATCAGGCCGTTGCCGCTGCGCGCATGGGTGCGCGCACGTGCATGATTGGCGCTGTTGGGCGCGATACCTTTGGCGATGCGCTTGTGGCAGGGCTCCAGGATGCCGGCGTGGGCGTTGAGTTTGTGGCGCGTCGCGATGACGTGGAGACCGGTACCGCGACTATCATTCGCTGTGAGAGCGACAACCGCATCGTGCTGTCGCCGGGCGCCAACCATGCGCTTGCGGGCGAGGACGTTGCCCGCGCACTGAGGCGCTTGGTGGCCGACGAGCTCGACGGCGATGCCAGCGAGATTGCCCCGGCTGCCGGAAGCGTCTTTATTGCCCAGGGCGAATGTGACCTTGCAGCAACGGCCGCGGCGCTTTCTTGCGCTCACGAGCTGGGGTTCTATACGATCTTTAACCCGGCGCCCGCCTGCGACCTGCCGGCAGGAGCGTGGCCTGCGGTCGACCTGGTCTGCCCCAACGAGACCGAGTGCCAGGTGCTGACGGGCATTCTGCCCACAGATGATGCGAGCTGCGTCGCCGCGCTCAATGCGTTGCTCGATAAGGGCGCCGGGGCTGCGGTCATCACGCTGGGCGGCGCCGGCTCGGTTACGCTCGGCGATGGCGGTGAGCCGCTGCGCATGCCGGCGCTTTCGAGCGTGGTGGTCGATACGACGGCCGCGGGCGATACATTTATTGGCGCGCT
This sequence comes from uncultured Collinsella sp., assembly GCA_900543945.1. GTDB lineage: Bacteria > Actinomycetota > Coriobacteriia > Coriobacteriales > Coriobacteriaceae > Collinsella. The sequence goes on from UQTN01000037.1 coordinate 3,394, forward strand.
TGCTGCAGCTCGTCTGGAGGGCCTGCCGCTCTTTGAGTGCATGGCGGCGGGCGCTCGCGCCTCGGCGGTGACGGTGTCGCGCCTGGGCGCTCAGCAATCAATTCCCACGCGTACGGAAGTCGAGCACAAGTTTGGTTTAGACGGTTTGGATGTAGACGGAGAAGCGGAGTAGAACAATGGCAACCAAGAAGCTGATCCTTGATCTGGATATGGGTGTGGATGATGCGATGGCGCTCGCCTATGCCATCGCAAGCCCCGAGGTGGAGCTCGTCGGCATCACCACGTGCTTTGGCAACGTGCGCGTCGAGCAGTCGGCGCACAACTGCTTGGCGGTGCTCGACCTGTTGGGTCGTCCCGAGGTGCCGGTGTACCTGGGCGCCGATCGTCCCATGAAGGCGACCGAACCCTACACGCCGCCGGCGTCCACCACGCTTATCCACGGCAAGAACGGTATTGGCGGCGCAAGCGTGCCCGCTTCGCCGTACGAGCCGGTGGGCGCGACGTCGGCCGATGGCAATGCGGCGGTCGATTACCTGATTGATGCCGCGCGTACCTATGGCCCCGATTTGATCTACGTGGCGACCGGCCCGCTCTCCAATCTGTCGCTCGCCCTGGAGCGTGATGCGGCGGCGATGATGTCTATCGGTCGCGTGGTCGTGATGGGCGGTGCGCTTACCGTGCCCGGCAACGTGAGCGCGGGCGCCGAGGCCAACATGGCGGGCGACCCCGAGGCTGCCGACGCCGTGTTGCGCTCGGGCCGCAAGCTCACCATGGTGGGCTTGGATGTGACGCACCGCGTGGTGCTCACACGTCGCGACGTTGCCGGCTGGACGGGCTCGGGCACTATGGCTGGCTGCGCGTTTGCGAGCATGGTCGAGCACTATATCGGTTCGTACGAAATGAACGCGCCCTACCTGGGCGGCTGCGCGCTGCACGATCCGCTGGCGGTTGCCGTGGCGATTGATCCCACGCTCGTGGGTGCGCTCGGCTGCAATCTTCGTGTCGACCTGCTGGGCGAGTACCGCGGCCGCACTATCTGTGATGAGCACCGTCTGTCCGATCCGGATAAGAGCGCGCTCGTGGCGCTCACCGTGGACGCCCCACGTTTCCTCGCGGAGTTTAAGGCACGCATGGCTCGCATCCTTGGCTAAACGGTTTCTGTGCCCCGATCCAGATTAGCTACCGAGTAAATACGCCCGTTGGGGGAATAGTCGCGTCGCTTCGCTTGACAACAGGCTAAACTAGCTATTAAACATTTACTATTCTGTTTAGATTGAATTTGCGGTCGTTTAGTTGTCGAGTCACGGGGCGGTCAGGCCACGATGCTCCGCCACGACCGTTGCTAGGGGGAACAATGGCCAAAGCAAGTGTTCGCGAGATCAGCCGCATCACCGGTTTTTCGCCCGCAACCGTGTCCAACGCGCTCAACCGCAAGCGCAGCGTGAGCGAGGAGACCGCCAAAGTCATCCTGGAGTGCGCGCAGTCGCTCGGCTATCAGCAGTCGACGCAGCTCGAGAGCATCCAGTTTGTGCTCGCGCGCAAGACGGGCGCCATCCTGGACGAGAGCACCTTCCACCCCGCGGTCATCGAGGGCGTGGAGCGCCAGGCGCGTCGCCACGGCATGAGCACGAGCTTTGTCTCGCTCGACTTTAGCGACCTAGACGCCGTGCGTCCGCAGGTCGAGGGCCTGATTGCCGATCCGGCCGCCGCTATTGTACTAATGGGTACGGAGTTGGGCGAGGAGGACTACGCCCTGTTCGCTAACGCCGCCGCCCACCTGATTGTGCTCGATGGCTGGAGCGACCGCCAGTACTTTGATGCCGTGGTCATTGCCAATACCGATTCGGTGCTGCGTGCCGTGGACTACCTTATCGAGAAAGGTCACAAGCAAATCGGCTATCTGGCGGGCGACCTTCGTATCCGCAACTTTAAGGACCGCGAGCGCGGCTATCGCCAAGCGCTTGAGGATGCGGACCTCGAGGCCAATCCGGCATGGCGCGTCACGCTGGGCACCACGCTCGAGGGCGCTTATCGCGACATGGGCGCGTGGCTCGACAATGCCTCGCACGACGACCTGCCGACGGCTTTCTTTGCCGAGAACGACGTGCTCGCCGTGGGTGCCATGCGCGCGTTCAACGAGCACGGCATTTGCGTGCCCGAGGATGTCTCGATCATCGGCTTTGACGACCTATCTCTGGGCGCTTTTTCCAACCCGCCGCTCACCACGGTGCATGTTCCCAAGCACGAGGTGGGTGAGATCGCGGTGCGCCGCCTGGTGGGCAACATCCGCAATCCCAAGAGCTATACCTGCAAAACGGCTGTGTCGACCTATTTTGTCGAGCGCCAGAGCGTGCGCGAAATCTAGGCGGAGACGGCATCGCCTGCAGCGTGCCAAAGCTCGCTAGGGCAGTAAACATAGCGCTATTCAAAAGAGGGTCCTTCGGGGTCCTCTTTTTGTTTCCCTTGTATGTTCAGATTGTTTACATACCGTTTAGGCTGATTTCTCTACCGTCTACGGGTATTTCGCGCTAAACTTCTAAACAGAAGAGTAAAACATTTAGTAAACAGAACAAAACGAAACATGCGTCTGTTTACTGAACATGTGACTAGGGGAGGACGTACATGGATAAGATCAAGCTCGGTTTTGTGCCCACGCGCCGTAGCATCTTTAGCGCGCCGGACGCGATCAAGTATCGCGGCCTTACGGCTGATCGCCTGCGCGAGATCGGCGTCGAGATTGTGGATATCGACGACATCAACGACGAGGGCCTGCTGTTCGACGACAGCCATATCGCGCCTATCGTCGAGAAGTTCCGCGCCGAGGGCGTCGACGGCATCATGCTCTGCCACGCCAACTTTGGCACCGAGTACGTTTGCGCTCGCCTTGCCCGCGAGCTCGGCTTGCCCGTGCTGCTGTGGGGCCCGCGCGATGAGCGCCCCGAGCCTGACGGCACCCGCCTGCGTGACAGCCAGTGCGGCCTGTTCGCCACCGGCAAGGTCCTGCGTCGCTTCCAGGTCCCCTTCACCTATATGACCAACTGCCGCCTGACCGATCCCGAGTTCGAGCGCGGCGTCTGGGACTTCCTCGCCGTGTGCAACGTGGTCAAGACCTTCAAGCACACCCGCATCCTGCAGATGGCCACCCGTCCGTTCGATTTCTGGTCCACCATGTGCAACGAGGGCGAGCTGCTCGAGAAGTTCAACATTCAGCTTTCGCCCATCCCCATGACCGAGCTTGTCCAGGCCGTGCGCGACGCCCAGGCTGACGAGCAGGCCATGGCAGCCATGCTCGCCCACATTGCCGACAGCTTTGAGATCTGCATCCCCGAGGATAAGGTCCCCGCTGTGGCCGGTCTTGCCATTGCCATGAAGCGCTTGGTCGAGAAGTACGGCTGCAACGCCGGCGCCATCCAGTGCTGGAACGCCCTGCAGGACGAGTTGGGCATTATGCCCTGCGCCGCCAACGCAATCCTCAACGAGATGGGCATCCCCATCGTCTGCGAGACCGACATCCATGGCGCTATCACCGCGCTGATGGTCGAGGCCGCCGACCTGGGCCGTCACCGCGGCATGTTCGCCGACTGGACCGTGCGTCATCCCGATAACGAGAACGGCGAGCTGCTGCAGCACTGCGGCCCCTGGCCCTGCAGCTGCGCGGCCGTCAAGCCCAAGCTCACTTACCCGCTGGCTTTCGATCACCCCGGCGCGCTGACGGCCGAGGCCAAGCACGGCGACCTCACCCTTGCTCGCTTTGACGGCGACAACGGCGAGTACTCGCTGCTGCTGGGCAACGCTCGCGGCATCGACGGCCCGGCCGGCATGGGCACCTACCTGTGGGTCGAGGTCGACAACCTCAAGCGCCTCGAGACCAAGATCGTCGAGGGTCCCTACATCCACCACTGCGTCGCCATTCACGCCAACGTGGTGCCGGTGCTCTACGAGGCATGCAAATACCTCGGCATTGTCCCCGACCTGTACGACCCCATCGAAGAAGACGTCAAAGCTTACCTGCGAGGAGAGTAGAAATGGCAACTATCGAAGAGCTTGAGTCCCTGCGTTGGGACCTTCGCCGCGATTGCGTCGATATCATCATGGCTGGCGCCGGCGGGCACATCGGCGGCGACATGTCGGTCATCGATGCGCTGATGACCCTCTACGCCAACCACCTCAACATTTCGCCCGAGACCGTCGACGATCCCAACCGCGATCGCTTCGTGCTCTCCAAGGGCCATGCCATGGAGGCCTACTACGCGGTGCTCTGCCACGAGGGCTATCTTGACCTCGATGACGTTAAGGCCCGTTTCTCCAAGTTCGGCAGCCCCTACATCGGCCACCCCAACAACAAGCTCAAGGGCATCGAGATGAACTCGGGCTCGCTGGGCCATGGTCTGCCCGTGGCCGTCGGCATGGCGCTTGCCGGCAAGATGGACGGCCGCGACTATCGCGTCTACACCATCATGGGCGATGGCGAGCTTGCCGAGGGCTCGGTCTGGGAGGGCGCCATGAGCGGCGGCAACTACCAGCTCGATAACCTGTGCGCGCTCGTGGACCGCAACCGCCTGCAGATCAGCGGCAGCACCGAGGACGTCATGAAGCAGGATTCGCAGGAGGAGCGCTGGGCCGCCTTCGGTTGGAACGTGCTGTCCATTCCGGGCAACGACGTCCAGGCCATCGACGCCGCGCTGACGCTGGCCGCCGAGACCAAGGGTAAGCCCACGGTCATCATCCTCAACACGGTGAAGGGCTACGGCTCGCCGGTTATGGAGGACAAGGCCGCCTGGCATCATCACCTGCCCAACGATGAGGAATATGCCCAGATCATCGCCGATTTCGCTGCCCATAAGGAGGCTATCAATGGCTAACAAGATCGCCAACCGCAAGGCTATCTGCGACACGCTGCTCGAGGCCGCCGCAACCGATAAAGACATCGTCGTCCTGTGCTCCGACTCCCGCGGCTCCGCATCGCTCACGCCGTTCTTCGATCAGTATCCCCAGCAGTCCATTGAGGTCGGCATCGCCGAGCAGGACCTGGTGAGTATCGCCGCCGGTATGGCCTCGTGCGGCAAGAAGGCCTGGGCCGCCTCGCCGGCGTCCTTTGTGACCACGCGCTCGTATGAGCAGTGCAAGGTCGACGTTTCGTACTCCAACACCAACGTCAAGCTCATCGGCATCTCGGGCGGCGTGTCCTACGGCGCCTTAGGCATGAGCCATCACTCCGCGCAGGATATCGCCGCCATGAGCGCGATTCCCAACATGCGCGTGTATCTGCCGAGCGATCGCTTCCAGACCGCCGAGCTCGTGCGTGCCCTGGTCGCCGACAACAAGCCGGCCTACATCCGCGTGGGCCGCAACCCGGTGGAGGACGTGTACACTGAGGACGAGTGCCCGTTCCAGATGGATCGCGCCACCTGGGTGCGCCGCGGCACCGATGTGACGATTGTCGCCACCGGTGAGATGGTCCGCCATGCCGTGGACGCCGCCGATCTGCTGGCCGAGCAGGGCATCTCGGCAACGGTGCTCGATATGTACTGCGTCAAGCCGCTCGATGCCGAGGCCGTGATCGAGGCCGCCGGTGCCACGCGCGCCGTCGTGACCGTCGAGGAGCACAGCCCCTTCGGTGGCCTGGGTTCCATGGTCGCGCAGGTCGTGGGCGAGCATTGCCCGCGTCCGGTCAAGTGCCTCTCCCTGCCCGATGCGCCGGTCATCACCGGCACGAGCCCCGAGGTCTTCGCGCACTATGGCCTGACGGGCGAGGGAATCGCCAAGACGGTCGCCGAGTTCCTTGGCAAACAGTAGAAACAGACGCTGCGCGGCCGCCAAGCACCGCACCTTGCCGTTCAAACCGTCGCCTGTGTACACAAAGTACGCGGCGCTCCTTTTTCACGGCAATCTGCGGCACTTGACGGCCACTCGCTCCTTGTCCGTCGGGTTTTAGTTTTGAATCGACGGGGGAGACAGGAGAGTACATGAGCAAATACATCATCGGAATCGATCAATCCACGCAGGGCACCAAGGCGCTGCTGGTGGACGAGGGCGGCCATTTGATTCATCGTGCCGATCGCCCGCATCGCCAGATTGTCAACGAGGCCGGCTGGGTGAGCCATGATCCAGCCGAGATCGCCGCTAACGTGCTGGCCGTGGCGCGCGCCGTGGTGGAGGAGACCGGGGTCGATCCGACCGACGTCGCCGGCATCGGCATCTCCAACCAGCGCGAGACTCCCGTTGCCTGGAGCCGCATGACGGGCGAGCCGCTGTGCGACGCCGTGGTGTGGCAGTGCGCCCGCGCCCGCGAGCTGTGCGACGAGCTTGCTGCGCGCGAAGGCGTGACCGAGCTGGTGCGCGACACGACGGGTCTGGTGCTCTCGCCCTACTACCCGGCGGGCAAGATGGCCTGGATCCTCGCGAACGTTCCCGCGGCTGCCGAGGCCGCTGCGGCGGGCGAGCTGTGCCTGGGCACCATCGATGCCTGGGTGGTCTGGACGCTCACGGGCGGCGCGGAGTTTCGCTGCGACTGGTCCAATGCCAGCCGCACGCAGCTCTTTGACCTGCGCCGTGGCTGCTGGAGCGAGCCGGTGTGCGAGGCCTTTGGCGTCGATTCGGCTTGCCTGCCGCAGGTGACCGATTCCGATGGCCTGTTCGGCATGACGAACCTGGGCGGCTTTTTGCCGGCGCCCGTGCCCATTCACGGCGTGCTCGGCGACAGCCATGCCGCCTTGTTTGCCCAGGGCTGCCATAGCCGCGGCATGGCCAAGGCGACCTATGGCACCGGCAGCTCGGTCATGATGAACGTCGGCGACGAGTTCGTCGCCAGCTCGCACGGGCTTTCGAGCTCGCTTGCGTGGCGTATGGACGGTGTGACCGAGTACGTGCTCGAGGGCAACGTGAGCTACGCGGGCGCTGTCAAGACCTGGCTGCGCGACGACCTGGAGCTCATCAACAATCCCGAGGAAGTCACCGACCTGTGCTACGCCGCCAATCCGGCGAGCCGCGTCTACTTTGTGCCGGCGTTTACCGGCCTGGGCGCGCCACACTGGGCGAGCGATGCCGAGGGCTGCGTCTTTGGCATGACGCGCACCACGGGCCGTGCGGAGTTCGTAAAGGCCGCCGACGAGTCGATCGCCTATCAAATCTTTGACGTGATTGATGCGATGGTCGAGGATTCGGGCGCGGCACTGGCCGAGCTTCGTGTTGACGGCGGCCCCACGCGCGACGCGTACCTGATGCAGTTTGAGAGCGACTTGGTTGGCTCGCCCATCCGCATCGCGAGCAACGACGAGATGAGCGGTCTGGGTGCGGCCTGGGCCTGCGGCATTGCGCTGGGCATGTACACGCGCGACGTCGTTGACGTCTACGGCGCTCGCGGCATCGTGGAGCCTGCCATGTCCGCCGACGAACGAGCCAAAAAGATCGCCGGCTGGCGTCACGCCGTCGACGCGACCATCGCCTACACTGCCTAGGCGGCTGCGCGGCGCCCGCAGGCTATTCCCGGGCAGCTCATTTGGGATGGGGCTTTTTTGACGGGTATGATTGGTGCGATCATTCGAACCAGCTAAAAGAGCCCCGTCCCAAATTGACTACCGAGAGGATCTGCCATGGAGCGCATCGCGAGTTTTTCCGTTGACCATCTGCTGCTCGAGCCCGGCGTGTATGTGAGCCGCATCGACCGCGATCCGGCGACCGGCGCCGCCGTCACCACCTTTGACCTGCGCCTGACCACGCCCAACAAGGAGCCGGTCATGAACACGGCCGAGTGCCACACCATCGAGCATCTGGGTGCCACGTTCCTCCGCAATCATGCCGAGTGGTCGAGCCGCATTGTCTACTTTGGCCCCATGGGCTGCCGCACGGGCTTTTACCTGGTTGTCTTTGGTGAGCTGACGAGCGAGGAGATCTTGCCGCTCGTGCGCGAGCTGTTCGAGTTTGTCGCGGGCTTTGAGGGCGATATCCCCGGCGCCGCTCCCGAGGAGTGCGGTAACTATCTGGACCAGAACCTCCCCATGGCAAACTGGCTCGCGCGCCGTTATCTCGACCGCGACCTGGCCAATATCGACGAGAAGCACCTGCACTACCAGCAGGCGTAAGGGCTTTATCGCCCAAAGCGCGCGCATTGGGCGCCTTCGCTTATGCGGGGGCGCCTTTTTGTTGAGTGGTCGGGACGAGCGTTCAAAATCGCTCATGTTTGTTCTAGAATGTTCGTATAGTCACATTTACGAACAGGAGCGAACATGCACATCTATTCTGTCAACGATCCCGAGTTCAAATCCTATGGCAACGTTTGGGATGACGTTCCGTCCGAGCTCACGTCGCCCGTGCTCGAGGCGCTCTCTGCCACGCCCATTCCCGAGGGCAGCAAGTACGTAGCAAGTGCGCCGGAGCTCGAGGGCGTCAAGGATGCCGACAAACTGGGCTTTCTCATGTTTGGCGGCCGCCCCTTCCAGCTCGGCTGGTGCAACGGCCACAACACACGCCTCAACTGCCTGGAGTATCACCGCGCCAGCGAGTTTAACCTGGGCGCCCGCGACTTTATCCTGCTCGTGGCGCATCGCTGGGAGATCGAGGACGGCAAGCTCGACACCGCGTGCGTCAAGGCGTTCCGCGTGCCGGCGGGTACGGTCGTCGAAGTCTTCAACACCACGCTTCACTACACGCCCTGCATGGTCGACGACGGCGGCTTCCAGGTGATGGTTGCGCTGCCCGCCGGCACCAATGGTCCGCGCCCCGAGGGTGCAGCCGACATGCCCGCCGCCGGCGACAGCTACTGCTACTGGAAGGCCGACAAATGGGTTCTCTGCCACGCCGATAGCCCCAAGGCCGCCGAGGGCGGCTACGTAGGCCTCATCGGCAAGAACCTCGACATCGCCTGTGACTAGCATCTTCCGTCTCGATTTGTAACATCTAGCGGGCTAAATCGTCTCTACCTGTTACAGATTTAGACAAACTGCGGGGGGCTGCCCAAAAATCTCGATCTGTAACACCAAGCCCGGTTTTGGCTGCCTACCTGTTGCAGATCGAGACAAACCGTCCCCAACCACCACAAAGGTGCCTGTCCCCTTTGTGGTGGTTTGGGGCGGCGGTATCAGAAAGTGTCAAGCAGGGGCGGCTACCGGGCCGCCGTGTGCGAAAAGAAGTGTCGGCCTGCGTCGTTGCCGTTGAGTAGCGCGCTGCTTACGGGGATACTGAAACCACGACAAACAGCGTGTGAAAGGATCGATGTATGGCTTTCCGTAAAGACTTCCTGTGGGGCGGCGCGACGGCTGCCAACCAGTGCGAGGGCGCTTACGACGTGGATGGCCGCGGCCTGGCCAACGTGGACGTGGCGCCGCACGGCCCCGAGCGCTATGCGGTGGTCTCCGGCCAGCGCAAGATGCTCGACTTCGAGGACGGCTATTACTACCCCGCGCAGACCGGCATCGATTTCTATCACCATTACAAGGAGGACATCGCCCTCTTTGCCGAGATGGGCTTTAAGACCTTCCGCATGAGCCTGGCGTGGACCCGCATCTTCCCCAACGGTGACGAGACCGAGCCCAACGAGGCCGGCCTGGCCTTCTACGAGGACGTGTTCCGCGAGTGTCAGGCGCACGGCATCGAGCCGCTCGTGACCATCACGCATTTCGACTGCCCGATTCACCTCATCAAGGAGTACGGCGGCTGGCGCAACCGCAAGCTCATCGACTTCTACAAGAACCTCGCGACCACGATCTTCACCCGCTACAAGGGCCTGGTAAAGTACTGGCTTACCTTCAACGAGATCAATATGATCTTGCACCTGCCGTTTATGGGTGCCGGTCTGGTCTTTGAGGAGGGCGAGAACAAGGAGGCCGTCGAGTACCTGGCCGCCCACAACGAGCTCGTCGCCAGCGCTTGGGCAACCAAGATCGCTCACGAGATCGACCCTGAGGTCAAGATCGGTTGCATGCTTGCCGCAGGTAGCTACTACCCCTACAGCTGCCGTCCGGGCGATGTGCGCCAGGCGCAGATTGACAACCAGAGCAACTATTTCTTCGTCGACGTTCAGAGCCGCGGTTACTACCCGGCCTATGCCGTCAAGAAGCTCGAGCGTCTGGGCATCGACGTCGGCATGACCGACGAGGACCGCGAGATCCTGGCCGCCAACACCGTCGACTTCATCAGCTTTAGCTATTACAGCACCCGTTGCTCCGCCGGTGCCGATAACCCCGATGTCGAGCGCACCCAGGGCAACGCCTTCGCCGGCGCCAAGAACCCCTACCTGCAGGAGAGCCAGTGGGGCTGGGCCATCGATCCGCTGGGCTTCCGCATCACCCTCAACGACCTGTACGACCGTTATCAGAAGCCGCTGTTTGTGGTCGAGAACGGCCTGGGCGCCAAGGATGTTGTCGAGGAGGATGGCTCCATCAACGACGACTACCGTATCGACTACCTGCGCCAGCATATCGCCGCGATGCGCGATGCGGTGACCGAGGACGGCGTTGACCTGCTGGGCTACACCACCTGGGGCCCGATCGACCTGGTGTCTGCCGGCACGGGCGAGATGTCCAAGCGCTACGGCTTTATCTATGTCGACCGCGATGATGCGGGCAACGGCACCCTCAAGCGTTCCAAAAAGAAGAGCTTTCACTGGTACAAGCATGTCATTGAAACGAATGGTGAGGATCTGTCCTAAGGAAGCCGAGACACTCAACTTCAGAGTTTCCTAACCAAAACGCCCGGCGAGCAGTTAATGTTCGCCGGGCGCCTTGCCGTCTGCGGATTTTGGGACATGTGGCCCGCTTTTTGGGCCTGCCTGTCGGTACACTAAAAGCACTATGGGTACCCGCGAGCGACATATTGGCCACGCGGCCGCCCGATCCGCGCCCGTAGCGGATCCTAGGGGCGGCAGGCTCTTCGCCATGCCGCGATTCCTTGTTGGCATAACACATCAGGTGTACCGTCACCGCGTCTTTGCTATCGCCGGCGCCATCACCGTGCTGTTCCTCATGCTTTTGGCAGTCTTGCCGGCGCTGTTTGCCTCCGACCCCAAGCTTTCCAACGCCGTGCCCGCCTATAGCGAGGTGTCCGAAGAGGTCGTGGATGCGCTCGTCCACTCGAGCTCTCTCCCGTTGCTTGTCGCCGCAATTATATTTTCGATCTGGGGTGTATCGGTCTATCTGCGCTGTTTGGACTATGTGTTGCGCCGCCGCCTTGTTGCCGTCGCCACCATCTGCGCCCTCTGGATGATTGAGGTCATCCTCAAATACAAGTCGTTCACACCGTTCTATGCCACCGTGCTGTGGTACCTGTACTACGTGCCCATGACGCTCATTCCGCTGCTCTACCAGCTGTGCGGCCTGCGCCTTGCGGGGCTGGAACAACACCGTGCGGGCCGTCGCTATCGCAGCATCTTGTGGGTCGTGGCCATCCTACTTATCGGTTTTGTGCTCACCAACAATTTCCACCGGCAGGTATTCCACTTTGACCGTGCAAGCGACACCTGGAGCAACGATTACACGTACGGCTGGGGCTATTTCGCCGTCTTAGTGTGGACGGCCTTTAACTTCGTGGCCTTTTTTATCCTGGTGGGCCGGTCCTCGTCCTTTCGCATCCAACGTTTCTCGGGCACGGCGGCGCTTGTTTTGTTGGGTGGTGCGTTCTTTGCCATCTCGTATGCTCTGCGCGTGCCCTGGGCATGGAGGCTCAACTTCTCGCTCGTCTATTGCGTCTTGTGCGTGGTGGCGATGGAAATCTGTCTCGATTGCGGTGTCATTCCGTCGTATCACGACATCGCCGGCATCTTCGACACCTTGCCGCTCGACCTCAAAGTTCTAACGCGCGACCTGCAGGAAGTCTATGCCACGCCGGCGTCAAAGCCAATGCCGGTAGGCGTGCGCGAGGAGTTGCGGACCCAGGAGCACGGCCACGCCCATGCCTTTGCTGTGGCGTCCGATCCCGATGTGGTGTACCGTGCCTTTCCACTGCTGGGCGGATCGGCCCTGCTTGCCCAAGACGTGTCGGATCTCAACGAGCTTAACCGTGAACTGGCACATCGTCGCATGGAACTGCAGCGTCAAAACGAGCTGCTCGCCGCCGACTACGACCTTAAGACGCACCTGGCAGATCAAGAGGCCGAGACCTTGCTGGTCCAAGACGTGGACCAAGCGCTTGCCCGTGCGCTCGAAGGGATGTACGACCTGCTGAGCTCGCTGCCGCCGTTGACCGATGAGGCATCTTCGCACGAGCGTTACCGCATGCTGCAGCGCGCCAAGATGCTCGTCGCCTATTGCAAACGCAAGGGGTCGCTCACGTTGGCACAGCACGGGGAGAGCGGTTTTGACCGCGACCGCATTCAGCTCATCGCCAACGAGCTTGCAAGTGACCTGCGCACCATCGATGTCGATTGCGCCTCGATTATCGCCATACGGCGCCCGATGCACGCCAGTACGGTAAGCGCCCTGTACGACTGCGTGTATGACTTTGCGTTTTTTGCCTACACCACCGACCATCCGGCGCTTATGTATCACTTGGGCGACCATGACCGGTGCAGTGTCGAGCTGCGCGCCACGCTTTTTTCCAACGATGATGAAGATCTTTCGCAGACGCCCGCTGCGCAAGAGCTCGAAAGCGCTCTGCAAGGGCGCAACGTGGCATACCGCCTTGAGGGCGAGCCCGGCCAGCTGCGCATGATCGTCTTGATGCCGAGGGCGGGTGAGTGACGATGCAGATTTCGTTCATCCTTCCCCAAATCGTTGCGCTCGATGTTGTCTTTGCCCTGGCTGCGTGTCTGCAGATGATCCACGTCCCGCTCATCGCATCGCGCCGCTCGTCCTATAACCGTAAGGTGATTTGCGCCTACGAGACGAGCCTTGTGCTTCACCTGATGATTTCGGCGCTCATCTTATTCGCGTCGTCTGGCTCGTATCTGGTGGCGCCGCTTGACGTTTGCGCCAGGGCAATGGGCGGAGTGCTGTGGCTCAATGCCGCGATCTTTGTCTATGGCGTGGTCCTTATGGTGCGCTATCGTCGCCCTGTCATGCTGGCCGAGCTGCTGCTTGTTGGCGCCGTGACACCGCCGGTGGTTTTTGCCATGGGCTCGGTGTGGGCCGTTGTCCTTATCGCAGAGGGAGCGTTCTTCCTGTTCCGTTCCGTCGCGGCGCTCTTGATGGACGTCCGTAACCGCCAAGAGGATATCACCGCGTTCTCGACGATTGAAACCATCAACGTGATTCCCGTGGGCATCCTGTATCTGGACTCGAGGGGCCGTCCACTGCTCATGAACCGCTGCATGCGCGAAAACCTGGCGGAGCTTCATATGCCCACCGACCTAGGCGATATGAGCGGTACATGGAACGACCTGCGCAAGCTCAGCATGCAAATGCCCGAAGGCGGTAAGAACCGCGTGCGGATCAACCTGGACCGCTTTGGTGAGGCGCGTGCGGTGGTCGAGGTTTCTCCCGCCGAGATTCGCCTGTTTGTGTGTGATGACGTTATGGTCTCGGGCCGTTCGTTCGAGCGCATAATCGGTCTGGACGTGACAGAGTATGCGCATGCGCATGACCGCCTGGCGCAGGCCAACCACCTGCTTGAGCTTGCGGGCCAAGAGCTCCAGGCCCAGATCGAAGAAGTCAAAAAAGTTGCCGACAATGCGGCCTATCTGCGCATGCGCGCCCGCGTTCACGATGTGATCGGCCAGCGCCTATCAATCCTTCATCGCTATTTGGAGGAGGGGCGCTTGGACGACGAGTCGCTCGAGCAGATCGACCCGCTGCTGCGCTCAATCGCTGCCGATCTGCGCAGCGGGGGCGACACCGAACCGGCAGAGCAACTGGGCGATATCGTCCATGCTTTTGGCCTGGTGAGCGTGCAGATCGATGTTGAGGGTGCGCTGCCTGAGGACGCGCGTGTCGCCGCCGCCTTTTTGCAGATTATCCGCGAGGCCTCGACCAACGCCACCAAGCATGCGCAGGCGCATCGGGTCCATGTGCGCTTGTGGCAGGAGAGGACGGATGCTGACGCCGTCGCGCACATGACGATTTCTAACGACGGGTCCCCGGCCCCCGTATCGTATCGCGAGGGAACGGGTATCCCAGGTATGAGGCATGTCGCGCAAGATCTGGGTGGCAGTCTAGAGGTCCACGCCACCCCGCCCTTTACGCTTACGGTATCCATTCCGCTTAACGCCAACGACACGTCCCAAAGGAGAAACTCATGATCCGCGTGTTAATTGTCGAAGATCAGGCCATCCTGCGCGAGAGCCTGGCGCGCTCCGTTGGCGACCAGCCCGATATGACCGTCGTTGCCGCGATCGCCGATGCCTCCGAGGCCTTGGGTGTCGCGCTCAAGGAGCGCCCGGACATGATACTGATGGACGTGTGCACCGAACACGATTCAAACGGCATCGTGGCGGCGGCACGCATCAAGGAGCAGCTGCCCGAGTGTCGCATCATTATCATGACAGGCATGCCCGAGATCACCTTTGTCGATCAGGCCCGCGAGGCGGGCGTCGATAGCTTTGTGTACAAGAACGTCGGTATCGACGAGCTGTTCGCCGTGATGCGCTCCACGTTGGCTGGCTACTGCACGTTTCCCAAGCCGCCCGAGAGCATTTTTTCGGGCACGGCAGCCCTCGACGATGTCGAGCTATCGATTTTGCGCCTTGCCTGCGAGGGCAAAAGTCGTCGCGAGATCGCGGCCGAGCTGTTTATGAGTGAGGGCACCATCAAGCGCCGCATCTCGGAGATCCTGAGCAAGACCGGCTACGACAACATCATGCGCCTGGCCGTGCATGCGGTGACCGAGGGCAGCATCGTTCCCAACATGGAGCGCCCGTAATCGATGCGCTCACCCGTGTTCCGGCACCGCAAAGATAGGCCGCCCACCGTTTCGCATCTAAAAACGGCGGG
>UQTN01000038.1 GCA_900543945.1 uncultured Collinsella sp.
TTCCGCACCTGCCCGGCTTTCTTTTTGCCCAAAGGCGGTTAATCGTCGAAGCGGGATTGGCGGCCGAAAGATAGGGCGGTGTCGCCGAACTTGTCTCGGACGGCATCGATCGCGACGGAGAGGTCGCGACGGTCGCTTGATTGGGCTCCGCGGTCGTCGACTTCGCAGAACAGGTCGGTCTGGATGCCGCCCTGATGGTCAAAGTCGCTCATGCCGATGCCTGCTAAGCGAACATGCATGCCTTCCTGCCAGATGTTGTCGAGCAGTTCGAGCGCAACCGCCACAAAGATATTCTCGTCGTCGGTGGGGTGGGGAAGCCGCCGCTGCGCCGTGCGTCCGCTGCCATACGAATACTTAAGCTTGAGCGTTACCGTGCCGCCCGTCAGTCCCTGACGGCGCAGGCGGCGTCCAACCGACTCTCCCAACAGCGCAATCGCCGCTTCGATGTCCCCACGCTCAGTCAAATCTTTCGCAAAGGTGCGCTCATTGCTCACGGATTTAACCTCGCGTTCCTCATCGAGGCTTGTTACTTCGGATATTTCGAGCCCCAGCGCACGCTGGCGCATGCGTTCGCCGTTGACGCCAAAAATAGAGGCCAAGGTGGATTCCGGTGCACGTGATAGCTCGCCGAGCGTGTAGATGCGCATGCGGCGCAGTCGCTCCTCGGCCGAGCGCCCGATGCCGCTCATGGCAGATACCGGCAGCGCGGCCAAAAAGCGCTGCTCGGTTCCGGGGCGCACGATGGTCAGCCCAAACGGCTTATCCCGCTCGCTTGCGATCTTTGCGACCGTCTTGTTGCAGCCCACGCCAATGGAACAGGTCACTCCCAGCGCTGCCACGCGGTCGCTTATGCGCCGTGCAACCAGCAGCGGGTCCTCGGGCGCAAAACGACCCGGTGTGATATCGATAAAGGCTTCGTCGATGGATACGCGCTCAACGCGCGGCGTCTCCTCGGCAAGAATCGCCATGACCTGCGCGCTCACCTCGCGGTAGCGATCAAAGTGCCCGTGCGTCCAAATGGCTTGCGGGCACAAGCGCCGCGCCTCGGCCGAGGCCATGGCAGAGCGCACGCCAAAGCGACGTGCCTCATACGAGCACGTGGACACGACGCCACGCGAATCGGCGTCTCCGCCCACGATGAGTGGCTTTCCGCGCCATTCGGGATGATCGAGCATCTCCACGCTCGCAAAAAATGCATCGAGGTCCATGAGGCCCACCGCCGAACCCGTCCAGGGAGGCGGTGTGACGCCCATGGCATCCTCATAACCGTATGTATGTTCGCGTCTTTCCATGTCATGAGTATACCGCGCAGCTCATGTGGGGTGCGTGTATGTGCTTGCAAATCCCGAATTCTTGTCTAAGATATGGATTTGCCCTCGACTACACCGAAGAAGTTGGTCTCACGGACTTCACCTGCCCGCGTCGATGGCGTATTATGTTCAACTGTTTGTTTGTAGTTGCAGCCTAAAGCTGCTTGGTTGGAGGAGTTTCCTTTGGCAGTCAAGATTCGCCTTGCTCGTCACGGCGCTAAGAAGCGTCCGTACTACCGTGTCGTCGTCGCCGATTCCCGCGCCCCGCGTGACGGTCGTATCATCGAGGAGGTTGGCCGCTACAACCCGATGACCGCCCCCAAGACCATCAACCTCGACCTCGAGAAGATCGCCGACTGGCAGTCCAAGGGCGCTCAGCTCACCGACGCCGTCGCCGCTCTGGTCAAGGCCGCCAACGAGGGCGAGAAGACCGAGACCGTCGTCAAGAAGTCCAAGAAGCAGCTCGCCAAAGAGGCCGAGGTCGCTAAGGCTGCCGCTGAGGCCGCTGAGGGCGCCGAGGAGTAAATCGTGCCTGAGGTTGACGCTGCACAGCTCGAGGGTGAGGCAATGCTCTCAGATCGCATCGCCGATCTCGTCGAATATCTCGTTGTTCAGATCGTCGACGACCCGGATTCCGTGAGCCTTGAGGTCATCGATGGTGACGACGCCTCTACGATCGAGGTTTCTGTCGCCGAGGATGACGTCGCTAAGGTCATCGGCCGTCGTGGCCGTACCATCAAGGCCATTCGCACGCTCGCCCGTGCACTGGCCGCTCGCCTCGACACTGCTGTCGAGGTAGAGGTTCTGGGCTAGGACCTTGAGGTCCCAGTACAAAAACATCGCCCGTGTGGTCAAGCCGCACGGAAGGAAGGGGGAGGTCCTCGCGCAACCGCTGCGGGGGCTTCCTTCTGTATTAGAGCCGGGTATGCGCGTCGCCCTGACGCCGCCGGCGCTCAAGCGCGACCGCTTTTGCACGGTCGTGTCCGTCACCGATACGGGCGATGGCGATCTGGTCTCGTTTGAGGGCATTGACGACTTGACGGCCGCCGAGGGCATCACGGGATGCTATGTGTTGGCAAATCGTGACGATTTAGAGCTCGATTCACTCGACGCCGCCTATACCGACCTGATGGGTCGCGAGGTGGTCGACGAGCGCTTCGGTTCACTCGGCACGATCGTCGAGATCATGTCGACGCCCGCTAACGATGTTTGGGTTGTCGAGGGTGATCGGTACGGCGAGGTACTGATTCCCGTGATCGAGCAGGTTGTGCTCGATCTTCCCGACACAGGAACAATTTCCGTCCACGTTATGGACGGCCTGATCGATATGGACAAGTAGGGAGGACAACATGCTGATTGAGACCCTTTCGGTCTTTCCCGAGATGTTTGAGCCCGTCATGTCCACATCGATTTTGGGCCGCGCCCGCAAGGCCGGCCTTTTTGATTTTAAGGCGTATAACCTGCGCGACTGGACGCACGACCGCCATCGTACCGTCGATGACGAGCCGTACGGCGGCGGGCAGGGCATGCTCATGAAGGTCGAGCCTATTGTCGAGGCCATCGAGGCTATTAGCTCCGAGGGTCCTAAGCCCACCGTGGTGTTTTTTACCCCCTGTGGCGAGCCCTTTACACAGCATGTGGCCGAGCGCCTGCTCAAAAGCGAGCGCTTGCTGTTTGTGTGCAGCCGTTACGAGGGTGTCGACGAGCGTGCCTATGCGTATGCCGACGAGCGCCTGTCGATCGGCGATTACGTGCTCACGGGCGGCGAGCTTCCCGCTATGGTCGTTGCCGATGCCGTCGTACGCCTGATTCCCGGCGCCCTTGGTGACGAGATGAGCAACGTCGACGAGTCGTTCTCGACCGCCGAGGACGGAGGCCTGCTCGAGTATGCGCAGTACACTCGCCCTGCTGAATTCAACGGCGAGGGCGTGCCGCCGGTGCTCGTGAGCGGTGACCATGCCAAGGTTGACGCCTGGCGCCGTAAGAATGCCATCGAGCGCACCTGCCGCTGGCGTCCCGACCTGATCGAGACGGCACGGCTTACGCCCCAGGAGCGCGCATACGCGCAGGAGATTCTGGACGCTTCGTATTCGCAGAGCGAGGAGTGAGAATGGTTCCATCGCAGCATTCCGCGTTGAGGGGCGCTTTTGAGTGGGTCGCGG
Source organism: uncultured Collinsella sp. (assembly GCA_900543945.1). Classification (GTDB taxonomy): domain Bacteria; phylum Actinomycetota; class Coriobacteriia; order Coriobacteriales; family Coriobacteriaceae; genus Collinsella. The sequence continues at coordinate 3,473 of UQTN01000038.1, forward strand.
TCATCGCGATCGCGCTCGTGGCCACCTTCCTGATCCGCACCTTTGTGGTCGAGCCCTTTGTGGTACCCACCGGCTCCATGGAGGACACGATCGAGATTGGCGACCAGATCCTGGCACAAAAGGTGAGCCTCGAGCTCGGTCAGCCCGTCAAACAGGGTGATATCGTGGTGTTCCACAACCCCGATGTCACTTCCGAGCATGATGTTCTTGTCAAGCGTGTTATTGCCACGGCCGGCCAGACGGTCGACCTGCAGGACGGCAAGGTGGTCGTTGACGGCCAAGCGCTCGATGAGGACTATACGACGGGCATGAGCTGGCCGCTTTCGGTCCAAGCGCCTGGCGCCCAGGTGAGTTATCCCTACAGCGTTCCCGACGGGTGCGTGTGGGTGATGGGCGACAACCGCGAAAACTCTGCCGACTCGCGCTACTTTGGTCCCGTCGATCGCTCTGATTTGATCGCTGTGGCGCTTGTGCGCTACTGGCCGCTCAACCGCATCGGCGCTATCGACTAAAAACCGCTATAGTACAGTACCTAACCGTGTAATCGTTTCGACGAGGGGATATTAGAGGCATGAACGCTTCATCGCTTTCCTTCCAAGACATCATCCTGCGCCTCCAGCAGTACTGGGGCGAGCAGGGCTGCGTCATTATGCAGCCCTATGACTCCGAGGTCGGTGCCGGTACCTTCCATACCGCGACCACGCTGCGCTCGCTCGGTCCCGCCGAATGGCGCACCTGCTATGCGCAGCCCTGCCGCCGTCCCGCCGACGGCCGCTACGGCGAGAACCCTAACCGCATGCAGCACTACTATCAGTTCCAGGTGCTCATTAAGCCCTCTCCGGTTAATGCTCAGGAGCTTTACCTGGGGTCTCTTGCTGCCATTGGCCTGGACCCCAACGACCATGACGTCCGTTTTGTCGAGGACGACTGGGAGAGCCCGACGCTGGGCGCCTGGGGCCTTGGCTGGGAGGTCTGGCTCAACGGCATGGAGGTCACGCAGTTCACGTACTTCCAGCAGGTGGGCGGTATCGAGGTCGCCCCCGTGCCCGTCGAGATCACCTATGGCCTGGAGCGTATCGCCATGTACGCTCAGGGCGTCAACTCGGTCTACGATCTGGTGTGGAGCTATCTGCCCGACGGCACGCCCATGACCTACGGCGACGTGTTCCTCGAGAACGAGCGCGAGTTCAGTGCCTATAACTTTGAGGTCGCCAACGTCGAGATGATGCGTCAGAAGTTTGACGACTACGAGGCCGAGTGCCATTCCTGCCTGGAGCGCAAGCTGCCGTTGCCGGCGTACGACTGTGTCATGAAGTGCAGTCACGCCTTCAACCTGCTCGATGCCCGCGGCGCCCTGTCCGCGGTCGAGCGTGCCAACTACATCCTGCGCGTCCGCGCCGTCGCCAAGGCGTGCTGCGAGGCCTACATGGCCGAGGTCGCCGGAGTCAACGAGAATGCCGACCAGGAAGGCGAGGTGGCGTAAGCCATGGCAGACGCTAAGGATTTCCTGTTTGAGATCGGTACGGAGGAAATGCCCTCTGCACCGCTGAACAATGCCGTCAAGCAGCTTGGTACCATGATCGCCAAGGGTCTCGACGAGGCCGGTCTGGCCCACGGCGAGGTCCGCGTGATCTCGAGCCCGCGTCGCCTGGCTGCGCTCGTTGCCGACGTTGCCACCGCGACCGATGAGGTTCACGAGGTCAAGCGTGGCCCCGCGGCAAACATCGCCTTCGACGCTGACGGTAACGCCACCAAGGCCGCCCAGGGCTTCGCCCGCAAGTGCGGTGTGGCTGCCGAGGACCTGGTCCGTCGTGAGGATACCGACGGTCGCGAGTATGTCTTTGCCGAGAAGAACATTCCCTCCGCACCGGCAACCCCGATCCTGACGGCCCTGTGCGAGAAGACCATTGCCGGCCTGCAGTGGCCCAACTACCGCTCCCAGCGCTGGGGCCACGAGCACGCGACGTTCGTGCGTCCGGTCCGCTGGATTTGCTGCCTTCTGGGCGAGGATGTTGTGCCTGTGTCATTTGCCGACGTGACGAGCGGCAACACCACGCGCGGCCATCGCGTGCTCGGCCCCGGTGACCACGTTGTCGCCAGCCCCGCCGCCTACGAGCAGGTACTCGAGGACGCCGGCGTGCTTTCTGCCGAGCGCCGTCGCGAGGCCATCCTTGCCGGTATCTCCGAGGTCGAGGCCGCTCGCCCCGGCTGCCATGTCGATACGCCCAAGAAGGTCTTTGAGGAGGTCATTAACCTCTGCGAGTGGCCGACGGTGCTCGTCGGTACTTTCGACGAGGAGTTCCTCAAGGTCCCGCACGAGATTATCTGCGAGTCCATGCTCACCAACCAGCGCTACTTCCCGATCTATGACGGCGAGGGCAAGCTGACGCGTGAGTTCGTGGTCGTCTCCAACAGCAAGCCCGAGAACGCCGAGCGAGTGATCGACGGTAACGAGCGCGTCGTGCGCGCCCGTCTGGACGACGCTAAGTTCTTCTACGAGGAGGACCTGAAGATCTCCCTCGACGAGTTCCGTGAGCGTCTGTCCAAGGTTGCCTTCCAGGAGAAGCTCGGTAGCGTGCTCGCCAAGTCCGAGCGCATCGAGCAGCTCGCGCTCGCTATCGCCCGTGAGGCGCACCTGGGTGCTCACCTGGCAGCCGACGCCGGCCGTGCCGCGCACCTGTGCAAGGCCGACCTGGTGTCCAACGCCGTCGTCGAGTTCACGAGCCAGCAGGGCGTGATGGGCGGTTACTACGCGACCGCGATGGGGGAGAACGACGAGGTCGCCCACGCCATTCGCGATCATTATCGTCCCCGCTTTGCCGGCGACGAGCTGCCCGAGGGCACCGCTGGCTGCATCGTGGCCTGCGCCGACAAGCTCGATACCATCGCCGGTATCTTTGCCATCGGCGAGCCTCCGACCGGCTCCTCCGACCCCTACGCGCTGCGTCGTGCCGCTATCGGCATCATCAACATCCTGCGCGACCGTCTGCCGATCGACCCCACGTCGCTGATTGACTTTGCTCTGCAGCTTTACAGCGAGCAGGGCATTGAGTTCGACGCCGCCGAGGTCGCCCAGCAGGTTCGTGACTTCTTCCATGGCCGCCTGGTGAGCATGGCCCGCGACGAAAAGATTCCGGCCGATACCGTTGCCGCCGTCTCCGCGGTGCACATCATCGCCCCGTCCGTCTTCTTCGCCCGCTGCGCCGCCCTCGACGAGGCCCGCAAGAATGATGCCGAGACCTTTGACAACCTGGCTACCGCCTATGCCCGTGCCGCGCACATCTCCAAGCCCGAGCTGGGTGCGGAGTATGACCGCAGCCTGATGGGCGAGGTCGAGCTCGCGCTCGCCGACGCCTCCGAGGCTGCTCAGACCGCTGTCGATGCCGCCCTTGCTGCCGAGGACTACCCGGCCGCATTTGCTGCCCTCGCCGCCCTGCGTGCCCCCATCGACCGCTTCTTCGACGAGGTCATGGTCATGGACAAGGACGAGCAGCTTCGCGATAATCGCCTTAAGCTGCTCAACCGCTTCGAGGCCGTTTTCTCCGGCATCGCCAACATCGGTGAGCTTGCCCGCAAAAAGTAAGCCAGCCTGCGCATAAGCGCAAAAGGAGCCCCGCATGGATTGCCCGGTCACCGCTCGTCCCACCGTTATCGTTATCTCCGACTCGCTCGGTGATACCGCTTGTGAGGTGGTGCTTGCGGCGTCCGGGCAATTTGATGAAGGGGCTTTTCGTGTTTTGCGTCTGCCTAAGGTGACCTCTGTGGAGCAGGTCAAGTCATTTGTGGGGCCGCGCGTCGATGCGGACCATCGCGATATTGCCGTGTTCCACACCATTGTCGATCCGGCGCTTCGCGCCCGCGTGCTCGATTACCTGGGTATGCTGCATATCCGTTCGGTCGACCTGATCGGCCCGACGCTTGCCGTGCTGTCGTCGCTCATCGGTGTGCCGCCCAAGGGCGTTGCGGGCGTGATTCACAAGACCGATGACCGCTATTTCCATCGTATCGAGGCCATGGAGTATTTCGTTGAGCACGATGACGGTCGTGGTTGCGACGATCTGTCGGGTGCCGATATCGTGCTGCTGGGTGTGTCGCGTACATCCAAGACGCCGCTGTCGATGTATTTAGCCTATCAGGGCTACAAGGTCGCCAATGTCCCACTGGCGCATGGCATGGAGCCGCCCAAGTCGATTTATGAGGTCGACCCGATGCGCCTGTTCGGCCTGATTTCGACCGTCGATGTGATTTCCGAAATTCGCGATAGCCGCTTGAGCGATGACTACGCCCGTGCCGTTGCCGGCTCCTATGCGGAGCCCGAGAGCGTGCGTAGTGAGCTTGCGGAAGCCCGCGCGCTCATGAAACGCCTGGGCTGCTTTGTAGTGCGTACCGACGGCAAAGCCATCGAGGAAAGCGCTGCCGAGATCATTGCTCACCTCGAAGAGATTCAAGAGGCAAGAGCACGCCGTGCCGCCCGCCGCGCTCAACAGCAGTAGTCCTTTCTGTGATGATTTTTCTGGGACGGGGATTAAAAAAATCATTAGGTACTCAATGATTTTTTTAATCCCCGTCCCAGAAAAATCATCGGAGTGGCTAAATAGCCTGAATTGATAAAGCGATTTAGCAAATACATCGCATCTGACCTGCATTCTTCTTGTAGTGGTATCTTCATAAGGTAACCAACTTTACCTACCGTTTACCGCCTGTTTTAGCACGTTTACCAAACCGCGCACCCTCTGCTCAAGCCTGCCCAAAACCCGCCGTATAGTTCCCTCACGGCCTGCATCCGGCGGGTCGATTCGTTACCACGGTCGTGCGCGTAAGCGCATGGAAGGGGAAGTATCGTGAGCGATTGCAAGAGGGTTTACCGTTTTGGAACCGACGCCCAGGGCACCTGTGTCACCAAGGGCGACAAGTCCATGAACTTCGTGCTTGGTGGCAAGGGCGCTAACCTTGCCGAGATGAGCCGTATCGGCCTGCCGGTTCCCGGTGGCTTTACCATTACCTGCCAGACTTGCGTTGAGTACTCCGGCGCCGGCAACGTGTGGCCGGAGGGCGCGCTCGACGAGATCGTTGCCGCCGAGGTCGACCTCGAGGCCCGCTGCGGCAAGAAGCTCGGCGATGCCTCTGATCCGCTGCTCGTGTCGGTCCGCTCGGGCGCTCCGTTCTCCATGCCCGGCATGATGGACACGGTTCTCAACCTGGGCCTCAACGACGATTCCGTCCAGGGCCTTATCGCCCAGACGCAAAACCCGCGCTTTGCCTGGGATAGCTACCGCCGCTTTATCCAGATGTTCTCCAACGTCGTCATGGGTGTCGATGCCGACTTGTTCGAGAATGCCCTGACCCAGGCCCGCCTGGTCGCCGGCGTTCGCGTCGATTCCGAGCTTTCGGCCGAGGACCTGCAGGAACTCGTCGAGACCTTCAAGGGCATCTTCTCCGAGAACGTCGAGGCTGCCCTGTATCCCGAGCTCGAGGTCGCTGACGGCAAGCCCGTCTTCCCGCACGACCCGGAGCTTCAGCTGCGCCTTGCCATCCAGGCCGTCTTTGGCAGCTGGATGAACGAGCGCGCCTGCATCTACCGCAAGCAGCATGGCATTTCCGATGAGCTCGGCACCGCCGTCAACGTCCAGGCTATGGCCTTTGGCAATAAGGGCGAGACCTCGGCGACCGGCGTCGCCTTTACGCGCAACCCGGCCGACGGAACCAAGGAGTTCTACGGTGACTTTCTGGTCAACGCCCAGGGCGAGGACGTCGTCGCCGGCATCCGCAACACCGAGCCCATCGCCGACCTCAAGACCACCCCAGGCCTCGAGTCCGCAGGTGAGGAGCTTGAGCGTGTCTTCCTGACGCTTGAGGACCACTATCGCGATATGTGCGATATCGAGTTCACCATCGAGCAGGGTAAGCTCTGGATGCTCCAGACCCGCGTGGGCAAGCGCACCGCCACCGCCGCCCTGCGCATCGCCATCGAGATGGTCGAGGAGGGCCTCATCACCCGCGAGGAGGCCGTGAGCCGCATCGACCCTGCACAGCTCGACCAGCTCCTGCACCCGCAGTTCGACGCCTCCAAGAAGTACGAGGCGCTCGCTACCGGTCTTAACGCCAGCCCCGGTGCCGCCGTGGGCGAGGTCGTGTTCTCGAGTGATGACGCCGTCGCGCGCGCCAACGAGGGCCACAAGGTCATTCTGGTTCGCTGGGAGACCAACCCCGACGACCTGAAGGGCATGGTCGCTGCCGAGGGTATCTTGACGAGCCATGGTGGCAAGACGAGCCACGCCGCCGTTATCGCCCGCGGCATGGGTACGCCCTGCGTCTGCGGTGTCGAAAGCTTCCATATCGACGCCGCCGAGAAGGTCGTGCACATCGAGGGCAGTGACCGCCTGCTGCATGAGGGCGACATCATCTCCATCGACGGCACCCAGGGCATCGTCGTCGACGGCGCGGTCGACTTGGTCTCTGCAGAGCTCACCGGCGACTTGGACACCATCCTGTCCTGGGCCGACGAGATCCGTCTGGACGAGACCAGCGGCCACGCCAACCACGTGCGCGTCAACGCCGACAACCCCGAGGATGCTGCACTCGCGCTCGAGTTTGGCGCCGAAGCCATCGGCCTGTGCCGCACCGAGCATATGTTCCTGGGCGACCGCAAGAACATCATCCAGAGCTTTATCCTGTCCGATGACGAGGCCGTAAAGCAGCAGGCCCTGGCCGACCTGCTCAAGGTCCAGACCGAGGACTTCCTGGCGATGTTCAAGACCATGTCCGGTCGCGATGTGGTCGTTCGCCTGCTCGATCCGCCACTTCATGAGTTCCTGGATGATCCTCGCGAGCTCGAGGTCGCCATCACCAAGAAGGAAGCCGCTGGCGCCAGCGAGGAAGAGCTTGCCGCCCTGCGCACCCGCCTGCGTCGCATTGACAGCATGGTCGAGTCCAACCCCATGCTGGGCCTGCGTGGTGTGCGCCTGTCCGTCGTCTTTAGCGATCTGCCGCTCATGCAGGTTCGCGCCGTCGCCACGGCTGCTGCCCGCCTTATCAAGGAGGGTGTCGACCCGCGCCCCGAGATCATGGTTCCGCTCGTTTCCATCACGGCCGAGCATGTCCAGACCCGCGAGGTTATCGAGCGCGTGATCGCCGAGGTTTCCGCCGAGGAAGGCGTCGAGCTCAATATTCCCGTGGGCACGATGCTCGAGCTGCCGCGTGCCTGCATGGTCGCTGACGAGATCGCCCATCATGCCGACTTCTTCTGCTTTGGCACCAACGACCTCACCCAGACGACCTTTGGCTTCTCGCGCGATGACGCCGAGGCCAAGTTCATCCCGCTGTACCTGCACAAGAAGATCCTGAAGGACAACCCCTTCGAGACCATCGACACGGCGGTGCTGGAGCTCGTGCGCTTGGCCGTCGAGAAGGGCCGCGCCACCAATCCCGATATGCACTTTGGCGTGTGCGGCGAGCACGGCGGCGACCCCAAGTCCATCAAGGGCCTGTTTAACGTGGCCGACGTGGACTACGTGTCCTGCTCGCCCTATCGCGTACCCCTCGCGCGCCTGGCTGCCGCCCAGGCCAAGCTCGAGGCCAAGCGTTCCGCCTAACGTTTTGGGTTTAGACGCCTAGCGTAGCCCCCTTCATGCCGCCCGTCTCATAGTGAGACGGGCGGTTATCATGTGCGGGTTTTGTCTTTTTGTCTGCGTAAAAAAATGTTCTTGCAGCAGAAACCCGCGCGTGTATACTCGAATACGTTTGTTCAACTACGTGCCGGCCAAGGTGGTACGGCACCTCTAGAAGAGTAAGGAATTGCACATGGATTACATCCGCGCAATCGAGCGTCAGCAGATCCGCGAGGACATTCCTCAGGTTCGCGTCGCCGACAACGTCAAGGTTCACTACCGCATTAAGGAAGGCGACCGCGAGCGCATCCAGGTCTTCCAGGGCGACGTCATCCGCATGGCCGGCGCCGGTGCCCGCGAGACCTTCACCGTCCGCAAGATGTCCTTCGGTGTCGGTGTTGAGCGTACCTTCCCGCTTCACAGCCCCAAGATCGCCAAGCTCGAGGTCGTTCGTCATGGTCGCGTCCGTCGCGCCAAGCTGTACTACCTCCGCGACAAGGTGGGCAAGGCTGCTCGCATCCCCGAGAAGCGCTAAGAAGATCGCAGCGTCTGTCCACTCGTTTGGACACAAGGGTCACCTTCGGGTGGCCCTTCTTTTTATCTGATTTGCATGCAAGGAGGGCCTGGTATGGCCAACATGACGAGCTCGGTTTCGGCATCGCAGGTTGCCGGTGAGTTGGCGAGCGCTACGTTTGAGGAGATTCCTGCCCTCGTGGAGCATTATCGCGAGGATCCGCGCCAGCAGGTGATCAAGGCTTGCGAGCGTGCCCTTAAACGCCATGCCAAAGAGCTTGCCGAGCGCGAGCGCGTCAACGGCATGTATCAGCTTATGCATGAGCTCGGCGGTGATGGTGTGGTCGTGGGCGTCGACGAGGTGGGCCGTGGCTCGGTAGCGGGTCCCTTGACCGTGTGTGCCGTGTGTCTTCCGATGGAGCCGCGCATCTGGGGCATCAACGATTCCAAAAAGCTCACGCCCGCGCGCCGCGAGCTGCTCTCGGTGAAGATAGCCGAGGTGGCGACTGCCATCGGCTTTTGCCATATCGCTCCTGCGGATATCGATGAGATGGGCATGGCCCGTGCTATCCGTACTGCCGTTGCGGGCGCCGTGGCCGATACGGGACTTGAACCCGACTGCGTCCTCATGGATGGCAACCCCTTGGGCGCCGTTCCTAACGAGCGCGATGTGGTGAAGGGTGATGCCAAAATCGCCTGCATCGCCGCGGCGTCCATCATGGCCAAGGTCACGCGTGACGAGATGATGGTCGAGTACGACGCCGAGTATCCCGAGTACCATCTGGCCGAGTCGAAGGGCTATGCAAGCCCCGAGCATATCGAGGCCATTCGCAAACATGGACTTTGTCCACTGCACCGCGTGAGCTTTTGCGGAAACTTTCTGCAGACTGAGCGCCTTTTCTAGGTCAATTGTGGAGACAGGGACCTCAGGGGTTTTATAAACCTGCTGGTAGCGGGCCGTATGCAACACCATTGCTGCGTACGGCCCGTTTTTTGACGGCATTTGGTCAGCTTTTGGTTTGCTTCCGGTACTTACCCGCATGAAAGGTGCCCTCATCATCGGGGCAATGCAGCGTGCGGGAAAGGAGACCCCATGAGTGCCGCAAGCAAAAAGAGCAAGACGCAGCAGCTCAAGGAGCGTTGGGAAAACGGCGAGCTCGACTGCGGGGCGATGACGCCCGAGTTTATCAAGGGGCTCAGTCCCCGCGAGCTGGGCATGCTGGGCGAGCTGATCACCATCGACTACTTTAACGAGCGCGGTTACACCTTGCTGGAGCAGGGTTATCGTTGCACCGAGGGCGAGGCCGATCTGGTGCTGCTCGATGAGCTCGACGATGTCGTGGTGATGGCCGAGGTCAAGACCAGACGCGTCGCACTGGATTGCAGCACGCGGGTCTTTCCCGAGGAGGCCGTGGACGCCCAAAAGCAACGCCGCTACCGCCGCATCGCAAGTTGCTATCTCATGGATCATTATCCGCTCAAGGCGATTCGCTTCGATGCCGTGGGTGTCACCATTCGCGGCGGGCATATCGCTGAGATCGAGCATCAGTACAACGCGTTCGATTGGCAGGTGTCGTGATGGCGTTCGAGACGTTTGCCGTTCACGCGGCCTGCATCCGTGGCGTCGAGGCGATTCACGTCACGGTCGAGGTCTCGCTTGCCGGCGGCGTTCCGGGCATTCAGATGCTCGGCATTCCGAGTATGGAGGTGATGGAGTCACGCGGTCGTATTCGCTGCGCGATGCGCTCCGCCGGGTTCGAAATCCCGCGCTCGGGCATTACGGTCAATCTGGCGCCTGGCGATATTCGCAAGACCGGTAGCGGCTTTGATCTGCCCATCGCCATCGCGGTTCTGGCGGCCGATGGGCAGATTCCCCGTGACAACCTCGATCGCTGCCTTATCGCCGGCGAGCTCGGCTTGGACGGTACGGTGCTTCCCGTCAAGGGCGAGGTGGCGTTTCAGCTATTGGCGCGTGATATGGGGCTGTCCTTTATCGCCGGCAGGTCCGATCAGCATGTGCCGCTTGCGGGCGTGGATTGCGGATTTATCGATCATTTGTCTCAGCTTGCCCATGGCATGGGCGAGGCGGCTCGGCACTATCTGGATTCCGAGGTCGTCGAGGCGACCTTTGAGCCTGAGCTCGACTATGCCGACGTGCTGGGGCAGGAGGTTGCCAAACGCGGCATGGCGCTTGCGGCGGCAGGAGAACTCGGCTTGCTCATGATTGGGTCCCCGGGATCGGGCAAGACGATGCTTGCGCGCCGTATGACCGGCATCCTGCCCGAGCTTTCCGTTGAGGATCAGCAGGAGGCGCTGTGCATCCATTCGGTCTTGGGCGAGAACATCGATGGCTTATTGGCAGGTCATCGGCCGTTTCGAAGCCCCCATCACAGTATTTCAACGGCGGGCCTCATTGGCGGAGGACGCCCGGTGCATCCGGGTGAGATCAGCCTGGCTCATGGCGGCGTGCTCTTTTTGGACGAGCTTGCCGAGTTTCCCACGGGTGTGCTGCAGACGCTGCGTCAGCCCATCGAACGCGGCTATGTGAGGATCGTACGCGTCGACGGGGCTTTTACCTTCCCGTCGCGCTTTCAGCTGCTGGCTGCGAGCAATCCCTGCCCCTGCGGCTTTTTGGGCGATCGCGAGGTGCCGTGTCGCTGCTCGGCGGCGATGGTTGAGCGCTATCGGTCTAAACTGCGCGGTCCTTTGGCCGACCGTATCGACATGATGATCGATGTGACCCGTCCCGACCCCCAAGTGATTATCGAGGGTGCGGAGGGTATGTCGTCGGCCGAGTTGCGTGACTACGTTGTGCGCGGTCGCGCTTTTCGCGTCTGGCGCGAATCCCGTATGGACGATGCGGATGCCGAGGCCGAGGATGACGAGACGCGGTCCATTGACGGCGTCGTTTCGACCTTTGAGCTCGATGATGCGGCGGAGAAGTGTGTGCTCGGCCTGTCGAAGCGCACGCATCTCACGGGCCGCGGCATCGTACGCTTGGTGCGTATCGCGCGTACCATCGCCGACGTCGCCGAGAGCGAGCAGGTGACGCAGGACCACGTGCTCGAGGCGGCGATGTACCAGGGAAGGAGGGACCAGTGATGGCCGAGGGGACCTTCGAGCTGCATCCAGGTGACGCGTTGTATCCCGAGACTGTTTTGGAGCTTTCTGATGTTCCCCAGACGCTCTATGTGCGCGGCAACCCCGAGATGCTTTCGACGCCTGCGCTCTCCATCATCGGCGCGCGCAAGGCCTCGCCGTATGGTCTTGCCGTGGCAGAGCTTGCGGCAAAGGTGGCGGTCGAGGCGGGCGTGACGGTTGTTTCGGGCGGCGCGGTCGGTTGTGACCAGGCCTCGGGTTGGGCTGCGGTCAACGCCGGCGGCAAACACGTCGTGGTGCTGGGGACGGGTGCCGACGTGGTCTACCCGCGTTCGAGCGCGGGGCTTATTACGCGCACGCTCGATACGGGTGGCGCGGTCGTGTCGATCTCTCCGTGGGGCATGGGTCCGCGCAAGTTTGCCTTTCCGCGCCGCAATCGCGTAATCGCGGCCCTGTCGCAAGCCCTCTTTGTATCCGAGGCGGGTATGCCTTCCGGGACGTTTTCTACAGCCGAGGCTGCTATGGATTTGGGGCGAGAACTTCTTGCCGTGCCAGGGTCGATCCTATCGCCCGAGTCGCGTGGCACGAATTACCTCATTGCGAACGGTGCCTGCTGCATCATCGACGAGGAATCTATCGAGATGGCTATTTCACGCATCTACGGCACCCTGCGCTACTCGCGCCCCGATGCTCCCGGCATTGCCGACCTGGATCAAACACAGCAGACCGTGATGCATGCGCTCATCGCCTCTCCGCTCAAGGTCGACGACATCGCGGCGCTCGTCTCGCTCGATGTCGTCGGCGTACTCAAACTCCTGGGTTCGCTTGAGCTCGAGGGTCTTATCGAGCGCATGATGGATGGAAGGTATGCGCCCTCCAAGTTTGCCCTTCACGCTCAGACACCCTTCGGTCACAATGGAAAACATGTCAATTAGAAAGGTGTTTGCAGATGCTGTTTGATCAGGTGACGGTTATCGGTGGCGGTCTGGCGGGTTCGGAGTGCGCGATTCAGCTGGCAGATCGCGGGTTCGCCGTAAGGCTGTGCGAGATGCGCCCCCAGGTTAGCTCCCCGGCCCACCATACCGATCACCTGGCAGAGCTCGTCTGTTCCAATTCGTTTAAGTCGACCCGTCCGGATTCCGCGGCTGGATTGCTGAAGGCCGAGCTTGAGCGCATGGGTTCAGTCCTGCTCGATTGCGCCCATCGCGCGGCTGTTCCCGCCGGTGGCGCCTTGGCGGTCGACCGCGTCAAGTTTTCCGAGTTTGTCGAGGCCGAGGTTGCCGCCCGTCCCAATATCGAGATCATTCACGGCGAGGTCACGCAGATTCCCGAAGGTCACGTGGTCATTGCCGCCGGCCCCTTGTGCTCGCCGGCGCTGAGCGAAGAGGTCATGAAGCTCGTCGGTGGCGACGCCCTTGCGTTCTTCGATGCCGCGGCGCCGATCGTCGATGCCTCCACGCTCGATATGGACGTGCTGTTCTCGCAGTCGCGCTACGAGGAGCAGGGGAGCGGCGACTATCTCAACGCTCCGCTCAATAAGGAGGAGTACGAGGCCTTTATCGAGGCGCTTACCACGGCCGACCGCGTGGTGCTCAAGGACTTTGAGGGCGGCGATCTGTTCCAGGCCTGCCAGCCTGCCGAGGAAGTTGCGCGCACCGGCAAGGACGCCATTCGCTTTGGCGCCATGAAGCCTGTCGGCCTCACCGATCCGCGAACCGGTCGTCGTCCCTGGGCGGCGATTCAGCTGCGTGCCGAGAATAAGGAGAAGACCGCCTATAACCTGGTGGGCTTCCAGACCAACTTGACCTTTGGCGAGCAGAAGCGCGTCTTCCATATGGTGCCGGGCCTGGAGAACGCTGAGTTCTTCCGCTACGGTGTCATGCACCGTAATACCTTTGTCGACGCCCCGCACGTGCTCGATGGCACCTTTGCCGTGCCCGGCACCGGCGTGCGCCTGGCCGGTCAGATCACCGGCACCGAGGGGTACATGGAAGCCGTGGCGACGGGTCTGCTCGCGGCGCTCAACACCTATGCCGAGGCTATCGGGGCCGCGGGCGTCGAGCTGCCGCGTGTGGGCGCCCTGGGTGCGCTCGTGGGCTATGCGACCGATCCTGCCACCGTGGGCTATCAGCCTATGCATGTCAACTTTGGCCTGGTGCCGCCACTCGAGGATGGTAAGCGCCGCAGCAAGCGCGACCGCTACCAGGCCTATGCGGACCGTGCGCTCGAGGCCCTTGATGCCTATCTGGCCACTCGCCCCGATTTGTTTGGAGGCGACCGGTCATAGCCTTTGACCTGTACGACACCGTCGACTCGTTTATCGCCTATATCTCACGTGTCGAGGGACTTTCTCCCAACACGGTGACGGCCTATGGCTCGAGGCTGGAGCGTTTTGCTGCCTGGTGCGAGCGTGAGGATATAGATGCTTTCGCTGCCGACGTGCGCACCATTCGTCGCTATCTTGCCGAACTTTCGCGTGAGCAGGTGGCTCCCCGAACGCTTGCGGCACACCTGTCTGCCATTCGCTCGCTCTATCGGTGGATGGCTGCCGAGGGGGTCGTGGAGGGCGATGTGGTCTCGGCAATTTCCTCGCCCAAGCTCCCGCGCGATCTACCCGGTGTGCTGACGACCCAACAGGTGGAGGCGCTGCTCAAGACGCCTGATACCTCAACACCCGCGGGACTGCGCGATGCGGCGATGCTCGAGCTGCTCTATGCCTCGGGCGCCCGTATCTCTGAGCTCGCAGCACTCAATGTGGAGTCCATTGTGTGGTCCGAACGCACGCTGCGCCTGTGGGGCAAGGGGAGCAAAGAACGTATCGTCCCTCTGTATCGTCGCGCGCTCGAGGCGACGCGTCTCTATATCGAGGAGGGGCGGCCGGAGGTGCTCGCTCAGGCAAAGCGCCGTGACCCCACTACCGGGCCGCATCCGCTGCTTATATCGGCGCGCGGTAATCGCATGAGTGCCGCCATGCTCAGGCGGCGGTTCCATACTCTGGCGACACTCGCCGGCATTCCGGCCGACATCGCCCCGCATGCGATGCGCCATACCTTTGCGACCGACTTGCTCGAGGGCGGTGCGGACCTGCGCTCGGTTCAAGAGCTGCTGGGTCATGCGAGCCTGTCCACGACGCAGATCTACACGCACCTCACGCCCGATCGGCTCAAACGTGCCGTGGCTCAAGCCCATCCCCGAGGCGAATAGTGGCTGGGACGTCCCGCGCCGCACTCAGGTGTGTGGTTTTGATTGCGGGTTGGCACGAAGATGCATTCCTGCTATCATTCATCGGGTTGCTTCACGGCAACATGTTTTTATCACGCACGCGCGGCTACTTCATACCGTGGTGCCCGGGCTTTGGTAGCACATGTCCGGGTTGGTTTTGGAGGATGACCCCGCGCGGAGGCAAACCACAGGAGGTTTAACATGGCTACCAAGATTAATATCCGCACCCTGCTCGAGGCCGGCTGCCACTTCGGTCACCAGACCCGTCGTTGGAACCCCAAGATGAAGCCGTTCATCTTCGGTGAGCGCAACGGCATCTACATC
>UQTN01000039.1 GCA_900543945.1 uncultured Collinsella sp.
CCCGGCCGGTATGTTCAGGGGCCGGGCGAACTTTCGCGTCAGGGCAGGTATTTGTCATGGTTGGGCTGCGCTGCCTATGTCTTGTTTGACCAGGGCACCGAGGATCGGCTGTGCAGGCAGATCGTCGATGGATTTCTGGATGAAGATCTAAGCGAGCCGTTCTTTAAGATTTACAACGGTCCGTGTACGGAAGATGCCGTTGTCGAAATGGCCAAGGAAGCCCAGGCCGAGTATTGCGACATGGTGGTGGGCATTGGCGGCGGCAAGATGCTCGATATCGCAAAGGCCGTTGCGTTTTATGCTGAGCTGCCGTTGTGTGTATGCCCCACGGCGGCTTCGATGGACGGTCCGTGCAGCGCGATTTCGGTGCTGTATCACGAGGATGGGTCGTTCGATCGCTATCTGATGCTCGAGAAGAATCCGGACCTGGTCGTGGTCGATACCAACGTGGTCGCGGCGGCCCCACTGCGTATGACGGTCGCTGGTATGGGCGATGCGCTGGCAACGTACTTCGAGGCGCGTTCGTGCGCCGCGACGAGAGGTGCGAACGAGCACGGTGGCGCGCCGGGGCACTTGGCACTGGTCGCGGCACGTGCCTGCTACGACACGCTTATGGAATGCGGCGTCGCTGCCAAGCGCGATCTCAAAAAGGGGCGTACATCACCGGCGGTTGAACGCCTGATCGAGTGCAACATCCTGCTTTCGGGCGTTGGCTTTGAGAGCGGTGGCTTGGCGTTGGCGCATGCCATCGCCAACGGCCTGACGATTTTGCCCGAGTGCAAGGCTATGCACGGCGAGGCCGTGGCGTTTGGTCTGGTGGTCCAGCTTCGTCTGGAGCGTGCGCCCGAGCTTGAACAGGTGCTCGAGTTTTGTCAGCGCGTCGGTCTGCCGACGACGCTCGAGGAGCTGGGCCTTGGCGAGATTTCCGATGCCGACCTGATGAGCGTTGCGGATGCGGCCTTTAGAAACGAACGCAATATGGCCAACGAGCAGGCCAAGGTGACCAAGCAAAAGCTCGTCGAGCTCATGCGCGAGGCATAGCTTGGCGCTTGATCGACCTTGTGCAATCGGGGCGGCGATAGGCCATAGGCTATTTGCCGCAAAGGTGCTCCGCGTGTAATTTGCCCGAGGCACGGGCCGATAGCGTATTATTATCTCTTGCTTGTTTGCACTGCTCAGGGAGGGGCCGCGCATGGCGCAGGAACACGATCTGTTTGATGACATTATCGAGATCAGCAAGGGTTTCGACTTTCTTAAAAACCCGCTTGGCGGCGTGACCGACGCGCTCGATCCGTCGGCGCCGCAGTGGAATCCTGCCGACTACAAGGAGCGTCCGCGCGGCAACACGATTCCGTGTCTGACCTGCAAAAACGAAAAGAGCGGCTGCACCGCGTGCATGGACGTGTGCCCGGTCAACGCCATCGAGGTCGAGGAAGACGCCATCGAGATTCTAGACTCCTGTCGCAAGTGCGGCCTGTGCGCCGCTGCCTGTCCGACCGAGGCGATCATCTCGCCGCGCTTGGCGCCCAAAAACCTCTATGACGATATCGTCTCTGCTGCTACGAGCCACGAGACCGCCTACGTCACCTGCACGCGCGCCCTTAAGCGCATGCCGCGCGAGAACGAGGTCGTCGTTGCCTGCGTGGGCGATATTACGGCCGAGACCTGGTTCTCGGTACTGGCCGACTATCCCAACGTGAGCGTGTACCTGCCGTTGGGCGTGTGCGATAAGTGCCGCAACACCGGCGGCGAGGACATGCTGGGCGAGGCGATTGCGAAGGCCGAGGAATGGGCCGGTACGGGCATGGGTCTTGAGGTCGACCCCAAGAGCCTCAAATGCCATAAGCGCCGCGAGTACGAGCGCAAGGAGTACATGGAAAAGATCGCCCGCACCACGGGCCTAACCGTGACTAAGCTCAACCCGGCGACGGCGGCGCTAGCTTCGGTGGCACAGAAGCTCAAAGCCCATCGTCATCAGATTACCCAGCTGGAGCGCACACTCAACACCATGTGCGGTACCACGACGACCAAGCGTCGCCGTTCGCTTACGCACGGGCGACAGCTGGTGCTCTCGACGCTGCAAAACCACCCCGAGCTTGCCAAGAACATGCAAGTAAGCACGCCGGAGTGCGATTTTGACAAGTGCACGTCGTGCGGCGAGTGTGTCAATGTATGTCCCACGTTCGCCTGCGATTTGGTGGGAAGCGGCCGCTTTGCGTTGGAGTCCACGTATTGTTTGGGCTGCGGTGCCTGCGTCAAGGTGTGCCCCGAGCATGCGCTCAAGTTAGTTAAGCATGACGCGTCCAATCTGGTCGTCGTCGATCCCGAAGCCGAGGAAAAGGCCGCCCAGAAGGCGAAGGCTCACGAAGAAGCTGAGAAGGTCAAGGCCGAGGCAAAGGCCAAGCTTGACAAGATGCTCGACCAGGTGGAAAAGCTCGCGGACTAGTCAGCGACCTCTATCTCTGCTTCATTCGTGCCGCCGTGGCGTCCGGGTTCGCCCAGATGCTGCGGCGGCGCTATACTTATGCAGTTTGAAATGCTTGTACCAAAAGGAGCTGTCGTGTCCCTTTCCATCGGTATCGTGGGCCTGCCCAACGTAGGCAAGTCGACGCTGTTCACCGCGCTTACCAAAAAGACCGGCCTTGCCGCCAATTACCCGTTCGCCACGATCGACCCCAACGTGGGTATCGTCGATGTGCCCGATAGCCGTCTGCAAAAGCTCGCCGACATCGTCAACCCGGGTCGCATTGTGCCGGCGACGGTCGAGTTCGTCGACATCGCAGGTCTGGTGAAGGGCGCTAACGAGGGCGAGGGTCTGGGTAACCAGTTCCTGGCCAACATTCGCGAGACCGACGCCATCTGCGAGGTCGTGCGCTACTTTAAGGACCCCAACGTTATGCGCGAGGTGGGCCGCACGGGCGAGTTCGTCGATCCCGCCGGTGACGCCGACACCATCATGACCGAGCTTATCCTGGCCGACATGGGCACGCTCGAGAAGCAGCTGCCTAAGCTCGAGAAGGAGGCCAAGCGCGACAAGGAGCTCATGCCCAAGTTCGAGGTCGCCAAGCGCCTGCTTGCCTGGCTCAACGAGGGCAAGCGCGCTGCGTCCATGGAGATGACCGACGAGGAACGTGCTGCCGCTAAGGGCCTGTTCCTGCTCACCATGAAGCCCATCCTGTACGTGGCCAACGTAGACGAGGACATGCTCAACGAGGACCTGGCGCCCATCGACGGCGTCAAGCCGCTGCCCATCTGTGCCAAGATCGAGGCCGAGCTTTCCGAGCTCGATCCCGAGGACGCGGCCGACTACCTGGAGAGCTTGGGCCTGGAGCAGCCCGGCCTGGACGTGCTCGCGCAGGCGGCCTATAAGCTGCTCGGCCTGCAGTCGTTCTTTACGGCTGGCGAGATGGAGGTCAAGGCCTGGACGGTTCGCCAGGGCGCGACCGCTCCGCAGGCTGCCGGTGTCATCCACACCGACTTTGAACGCGGCTTTATTAAGGCCGAGGTCATTGGCTATGACGACTATATCGAGCTCGGCGGCGAGCAGGGCGCCAAGGCCGCCGGCAAGCTGCGTATTGAGGGCAAGGACTATGTCATGGCCGATGGCGACGTCGTGCACTTCCGCTTTAACGTGTAAGGACGACGCACATGTTTAAATATGGCAAAAAAGCCGGCTACATGGGTATTGCGCTGCTCGTGCTTGCGGTGATTCCGCTGGTGGTCGCAGCGTGTGTTATCCCCAACATTGGTCCCGAGGTGGCAACAAAGTTTAATGCCGCCGGCGAGGCGACGCGCTGGGGCAAGAGCTACGAGTTGCTGGCACTGCCGGTGCTCAACCTGCTGCTGAGCGTGGCGACGTACTTTACGGCGGGACGCCAGGCTAAAAACAATGATGACTCCGCCGCCATGGCGCGCATCGTGTGCGAGCGCTACCTGCGCAACGGTTGCATCACGGGTGTGTTCCTCAACGTGGTCAACGTTTACTTTATGTACTCGGCGATTACCGGAACGGGCTTTGGCCTTGGTTTCTAGCTTGTCCTTTTAGGCAACGAGTCTGCACATATATTCAATGGCTGCTGCGAGGCCGCCGCTCGATCGTGGTTTAAAGACCATGTCGGCGGCGGTCTCGTTTTCGTATCCGGCGCCACGAAGGGCGAGTGCGATGCCGGCTTCTAGAAGGAGCGGCAGGCCGCGTTGGCTGGTTGCGATTACGGCAGCCTGATTGAGCGGGCAGCTGTGCGTTTGGCATTGGATGGCAAGTTCACCTTGCGCCGGGCAAGGGATCAGAACGGCGGCGACGCGACTTGATAGCAATGCAAATGCTGTGCGCTCATCGGGCAAAAGGCATTCGGCTTCAACGACGACGAGCTTGGGCGGTGCGCTGTTTGTGCGAAGCGTGGCTCGGTACATGCGGACCGAAGAACCCGACATAGAAAACTCCTGTGTATTCGGCAAAAGGTAAACTATAGTTTACGTTTTTGTTCAGCTCCATTTCAAACTCGGCTGCATGGACGAACGTGCGAAACAGATTCTTGGCAGGCGGGTCGAAGAGACACGCAGGGACCTTGGTATCTCCAAGGTTGATTTTTGTGTGGCGACAGGAATCAGCCGACCCTACCTCGACCGAATCGAAGATGGGACGGCAAATTTCACGCTCAAGGTTCTATTTAAGATCGCACCCGCACTCGGCATGACGGTGTCAGAGCTTCTCGAGGGTATCGAATAGGGGATACCCGTCGACAACTGAATTACGCCATCGGGATGCGGTCGTGGTTGACTTGGCTGTAGAACAGGCGCTGGATCTCGGCGGCATCACGTGACTGGCCGAGTGCCCACATGGTCTTGGCCACGAGCGTCTCGGTGGTCATGTCGTCGCCGCGCAGAATGCCCGGATGATCGGCGTAAGCACGGCCGACCTCATAAACACCCAGGTCAAGGCCCTCTTCGGGGACCTGCGTGGTCATAACGACAGTGCGACCCGAATCGACCCAGCGGAAAATTGCCTCTTGGAACGACTCGCCCGACTCACCAAACTCGGGGATACCGCCAATGCCAAAGGTCTCCAGAATCACAGCGTCGTAGCTATCGGCAAGAGCGTCCAGGATACCCGGGTTCACGCCGGGTGTCAGCTTAAGGACAAATACGCGCGGGTCGATGCTGTCGTAGAAACGAACCGGGTTCTCGTCCTGGTGAGTGCCGTGGAGTCCGTTGCGAACGATGCGGTCGTTGCGGATATAGGCAATGGGCGGATAGTTGACGCTAATGAACGCGTTAAAGCTCATGGTGCGCTGCTTGCGGGCGCGCGTGCCGGCAATGGCTACGCCGCCAAACACGATCGAGACGTCGTGGGAGTGCTCGTCGAGCGCATAGAGCAGGCTCTGGTACAGGTTGAGCTTGGCGTCGGTAAAGGGATTGCCCATGGGCTTTTGCGAGCCGGTGAGTACGATGGGCTTGGGGCTGTCCTGAATCAGATAGGAAAGCGCCGCCGCGGTGTAGCTCATGGTGTCGGTGCCGTGCAGAATCACGAAGCCGTCGTGATCGGCATAACCCTCGACGATGACGTCGCGGATACGCATCCAGTCGCTCGGACGCATATTGGTGCTGTCGATGTTCATGGGCTGCACGACGTCGAGCTCGCAGAGGCCCGAGATCTCGGGGACGCTCTGGGCGAGCTCCTCACCGGTCAGGGCGGGGGAGAGGCCGTTGCCGTCCTCGGTCGATGCGATGGTGCCGCCCGTGGCGATGAGAAGGATGCGCTTCATGCTGGTATTCCTATCGTATTTGCCGCCGCAGAGGCGGAGTCGTTCGGCAGTATTGTGGCACAGGGCGTCCAATGTTCAAACGTATTACATCATCTGTAACGTTTGGTAACACTTCAATTGCCGTCAAATAGGCCCCGGTCGTGCGTTTGCCGTGCGCTGATGGCTGCGAGGGACGAGAAACCCCATATAACGTGTACACTATGTAAGCTGTTTTCGTTTATTCGCGCGGGTGGGCACAGGCTCCCCGCCAACAAGAGGGGGAAACCATGGATCAAAAGGCTTCCGCAAAGGTCCTCGTACTCGACTTTGGTGCGCAGTACGGTCAGCTCATTGCCCGTCGTGTCCGCGACCTCAACGTGTATTCCGAGATCGTTCCCTGCGACATCTCGGCCGATGAGATTCGCGAAATGAACGCCTCTGCGCTCATCCTCTCTGGCGGCCCGGCTTCTGTGTATGCCGAGGACGCTCCGTCCATCGATCCCGCCATCTTTGACCTGGGCCTTCCCGTTCTGGGCTTTTGCTACGGCCATCAGATCACGGCCGTGACGCTCGGCGGCAAGGTCGGTCACTCCGAGGTGGGCGAATACGGCCGCGCCACCATCACGCGTACGGCCGGCGCCAAGCTCTTTAACTCCACGCCTATGGAGCAGACCGTGTGGATGAGCCACCGCGACGCCGTGTCCGAGGTGCCCGAGGGCTTTACCGTTACCGCCAGCACCGACGTGTGCCCGGTTGCCGCCATGGAGTGCGTCGAGCGCAAGATCTTCACCACGCAGTTCCACCCCGAGGTCAAGCACTCCGAGTACGGTCAGCAGCTGCTGAGCAACTTTCTGTTTGAGATCTGCGGCCTGGAGCCCAACTGGAGCATGGATAACCTGGTCGAGACCATGACAGCCGAGTTCCGCGAGAAGGTCGGCGACGACCGCGTGATTCTGGCCCTGTCCGGCGGCGTCGACTCCTCCGTCGTGGCTGCGCTGGGCGCTCGCGCCGTGGGCAAGCAGATGACCTGCGTGTTCATCAACCACGGCCTGCTGCGCAAGGGCGAGCCCGAGCAGGTGGAGGAGGTCTTCACCAAGCAGTTTGACGTCGACTTTATCCACGTCCACGCCGAGGACCGTTATGCCGAGCTTCTGGCCGGCGTGACCGAGCCCGAGGAGAAGCGCCGCATCATCGGTACGCAGTTCTGGAAAGAGTTCTTCGCCGTGGCGCAGCAGCTCGAGACCGATGGCAAGCCGGTCAAGTACTTGGCTCAGGGCACCATCTACCCCGACATCATTGAGTCCGGCGCTCGCAAGACGGGCGGCAAGACGGCTACCATCAAGAGCCATCACAATCTGATCCCGTTCCCCGAGGGCGTGCACTTCGACCTTATTGAGCCGCTCGACCACTTCTTTAAGGACGAGGTCCGCGCGCTTGGTCTGGCGCTCGGTCTGCCGGGTCATATCGTGTTCCGCCAGCCTTTCCCGGGCCCGGGTCTGGCCATCCGCATCATCGGTGCGGTCGACAAGGAGAAGCTCGAGATCCTCAAGAATGCCGACGCCATCGTGCGCGAGGAGCTCGACGCCTATAACCAGCGTCTGTTTGAGCAGACCGGCGAGCGCAACTCCGAGCATAGCTGCTGGCAGTATTTCGCCGTCCTGCCCGACATTAAGTCCGTCGGCGTTATGGGCGACGAGCGCACCTACCAGCGCCCAATTATCCTGCGTGCCGTCGAGTCCAGCGATGCCATGACCGCCGACTGGGCCAAGCTGCCCTACGACGTCCTGGCCCGCATCTCCGGCCGCATCGTGGCCGAGGTTCCCGGCGCCAACCGCGTGTGCTACGACATCACGTCCAAGCCGCCCGCGACCATTGAGTGGGAGTAAACGATATTCGTTGATTTCAAGCCTCTGACCTGCGAAAACAGGTCGGGGGCTTCTTGTTTTGCAACCTCTGTGCAACCTTGCGGTTTCGCGCCCCGTGAACAGGGGACGTAGCACTGTTCACGTCTGGGCCCATGTCGGCACCGATCAATGCCCGTGCTGCTTCTACTTGCGCTTCAGCTTCCGCCGCTCGAAGCTCGTCGCCCGGGGTTCCTCGCCAGAGGAGAGCTGACCGTTCCTTGCGAAACCGCGAGACCAGCTATATCCGCTTGCTGCGGGCTTGCTTGAGCCAGTTCCTCTTGAAAGAGCCTATACCTCCGAAGAACTTGTTGTACGTCTCACCGTTCTCCTTGGCCTCGTACTTGACCAAGGCAAGTTCGATGGTGCAGAGGTAATCCGCCACTTGCTCGAGGCGGTAGTCGGTCATCGAGGTCTTGCGGCGTCGGACGACCCCTTTTGAGAGGACCTTGCCCACCGAGCGGTCGAGCGCCTGCTTGACAATGTCCTGACCGTTGTCGTAGTAAACCTTCACATCGTCGAAGGATTGAAAGAAGCCCAGGTGTTCAATCATGGCAGAGGAGATATCGCGCCCCATACGCTCCATTAGCCTTGCCGGGTCTTCGAACTGGCTGCGGCGGTAGACGAACGTGATATAGGAAATGGGAAGTTTGCGGATGAACGAGGAGAAGTAGGCGAGCATCACCTTGCGCTGCTCGATGTCAAGAAACTCATAGTCCTTGTGCCCGTTCATGAGAGGCTCGGAGTGAAACGGAATGTTAGGGAGATCGGCCCTGGCAAGCTTGGCCTCATAGCCCGTGACCGCCCCGGCGATGCTGTCTGCCTGGTCGTGAAAGACGAGTGTGAGCAGGTAGTAACGGGCTTTGCCGCCGCGGTCGCCGCTCTCGTCGACGAAGATGCTGAGCTCCTTGGCCAATGGGGACTCCTAATGGAATAGATAAAAAAATAGCCGGGGGACTCCCCCGGCACTTGGAGGTAGCTTAATGAGCCACCAACAACCTTATAGCATGCGCTGGCGGTGAATGCAAGGGGGGCGAGCCGGTACATTGCGTCGCGGCTGATACGCAGCATCGCGCACGCCTCGTCGGTGCCGAATATCGCGTTGGTCGATGCGATGAGCCTCACCTGGCTCCCGCTAATGCTCTTGGTCATGGTTGTCCTCGAGCTCCTTTCGTCTCGAGGCTCCCTCGCGTCCCCGGCCGCGGGCGGCTCCCGGGGCGGTCGCCGCCGTCATTTCCTCCCGCTCCTCGACTCGATGTAGGCGTCTACTGACGCCCTCGAAACCAGGAGCTTCCTGCCGAGCCTGTACGAGTCGATCTTTCCCGACCGGATGAGGCCGTACGCCTTGTTTCGGCTCGCCCTCATGTACTCCTGCATCTCGATCACCGTCATCCATTCGTCGCGATCTTGGTTGCCCTCGGGCGCGGCGCATTCGGCTGTGCGTGCCATGGTTCCTCCAATCTTCCCGTGCGGCACCGCGCGATGCGCCCGCGCGCTCCCGCGTGCGTTTTCGTCTGCGCGACGATTGAACCGCCTGATTGCGGTTGGCGCGCACGACGGGAGCGGAGACGGGTCGAGCTGGGTCGAGCTGGTCGTGCCTTCACGAAACGGCCATGAGACGCGTGCCTTAGCTGGCAGCCAAGTCCCTGAAAAGTAAAAGACGCCCATGCGGGCGCCTGCCTAATAACTGGAGTTGTTCGGTTGTGGTCGGAATGCTCGTCTCCCGCGGTGCTATCGTCCGGGGTCCGGCATCTGTCGTTCGCCTCTTCTGTCGTGTTTGATGTTGCGTGTTCTGCGAACGATCTTATGCAGGTTTTTCAATCCGTTGCCCCAGGTGCACCCAGATAAATGGTGCCCATCTGTTGGGACATAATGTGGCTAATAGGATGGTTATGCTGCAAAGGGATGAGTGGGTGGCGAAACCGGTTTTGCGCCGCCGGCCTAAACAGTTTTTGGGTAAATCGATCAGCGTTTCAACGATGTCCTGCATTCATGTGAATACAGGCGAATGCAGGACGATCCTTGCGCCAAATGGAGCCTACCCATTGAGCTTGATGCCGAAATCAGCGACTTTCGACAAAAACCTCTCGTTGTCACGATTGGAGAGAAGCTTATTTTGCGTATAGCCTATATATTCAATACTATTAATTCCTTCACGTCCGTGATATTTTCCAACTTCTTCACCCTTCAAGGTAGCACTGAAAATAACCTGATTAGGGAGATCGATAAACAGGGGGAGCACACGTTCCTCCCTTCCCGTCGATAGCTCTTCGGCGCGAAAAGAGTCAATAACAATAGGTAAGCCGTGATGTATGTGCTTGGCAAGTGAATAGGTTTTTGCAAGAAAGAACTCGGTAGCTTCGCTTCCGATATAGGGGCTGTTGTTGGTAGTAAAAAGGTCCGTGTAATCTTCGACGGAATCACTTTCATTGATTGTGCGGCGCACGTCATTCATAGTGGCTAGCAGGGCCGCATTGAAATCCGCTCTGTCCTCGCTAAGCTCTTTATCGATTGTTTTTGCCTCTTTGAGCTGTTCGTCGATACCGTCGATTTGGTCCGAGATATTGGTTATCTCTCGATCAATTGCTTCAAGGTCGGCATAGTCCTGACGTGCAGCAAAAATATCCTCCAGGGTTATTTCCCTAGAATCCGCAAGCTTATTGAATTGATTTTGGAGTTCGCGAATCTCCAGGTCGAGCTCCTCGATCTCTTTTTGATATGCGTCGATCTTACGTTGGACGCTCAGAAGGATTTGCGACCTCATTTCACTCGTCGTTATGTCAAACACATAATCTGATCCTGGAAGCTTGTAACCAATCTCATCCGATCCACAGTTCATGCAAATCACGGAGCCGACCTTGATTTCCCGATTTAAGGAATTCAGCTCCTTCTTTACTGCCTGATTCTTGGCTCGGCGCGTATGAGCATGGTTGCGCTCATTCGTGAGGCTGACTATCGAATTCTTTAGGAAATTGAGTTGCTCGATGAAACGAGCAGTCTCTTCTCTATTTGCTGTTGGGCTAACCACGGCAAGCGAGGTTCCAATTTTACGTAGTGTCGATGCCTGCTTGGCAAGCTCTTCTCTTCTGGTTTTAAGAGCGCTCCTCTTGTTCTTGAGGTCTGCAATAGATTTCTTATCCAAGGTACGAGCATCTAAGCCCTTTAAGGCATAGACCATTTCCTTAAAGTCGTCTTTGTTGAAATAGCTTGTACTGGTACGGGCAGTGCTTCTACCGGCCTGAGGAACGAAAGCAATTTGAGTGTAGAGAGGGAGTCCCACTATTGTCTGACTACCATCTTTAGTAATGGTGGGTAAAGGTGAGATATGGTCGTTCCAGAAAACGTCAAAGTCACCCGAGCTTTCGATTGGGATAATCGTTCCTCCATCCAGCACGACAAACGAATCCCTGTTTCTTAGTATGGAAAGTCCGCGTCCATCAACTTCGAGGTCAACAATAAAGACATATTCGTTGCTTTTGAAGCTTGGAGGGAAGCGTGCTTCAGATCCAAGC
The DNA here is from genome assembly GCA_900543945.1 of uncultured Collinsella sp. Classification (GTDB taxonomy): domain Bacteria; phylum Actinomycetota; class Coriobacteriia; order Coriobacteriales; family Coriobacteriaceae; genus Collinsella. The sequence continues at coordinate 11,155 of UQTN01000039.1, forward strand.
GCATACATTATTGCCTGCATAACGATGGTCTTACCAACATGGTTTTCATCGCTAGAAATGATGTTCACGCCAGCGATTGCGAAATCATCCTGGATGTAGGATTCGTTCTCGTTGCCTATGTAAACGGTTTTGATGCTAATCATGGGCGAAGTCCATCCTTAATGGTCGCAATAAAGTAGAGGTGAGATCTTCTGGTCAGCTGAGTGCAGGAGGCTAAGGTGCCTTCGCCGATCTTGCTATAAATCTGCTGTATATCGGCTTTGGGGTCATCCTGAATGATGTCTACGATTTCGTCCAGAAGATGCCAGAAAGCAGCAAGGTTGTTTTTGTCAAAATACTGAAGGCAAAGTTCATTCCTGCAGTCTTCCTCCACGTCTTCAATTCGCATTTCCGTAGGAAGCGAATTGAGATAAGGCCGGAAACTGTCGGGAGATTCTTCTGTCAGAAAACTCATATTGAGGAGGCGCTGAATTACCAACAGACGAATCTGACGGGTTGACATGGTGCGTCCGAAATCCATGACAGCGTCAGGCCTGTCTATGGCTCTTCCGGCAATTCCGGCACGGTTTTTGAGCGATGACTGTTGGTCGCGTATCGCTCCAAAAATACCAAGAAGGGTCCGCTTGTCCGTTAAAAGAGCGGAAGAGTTGTGCGCAAGAGCGCGGATGTACTCGGTCTCGTCCTTCTTTGCTACAACGAATCTAACACAGCTCAAGAAGTCGTCAATGGCGTCGTCATCGATCAGGCCGTCGGGAATGTCGTTGTGCCTCTTCTTGCACGCCTCGATGAGATGCTCACGGACGCTCGCCTGCGATTTTGGCTTCAGCTGTTGAAATCGAAATTCCGTTAGCGTCGGATTCTCAAGTGTGGTTGGGGATACGCCCCCGACAAACAGGGTAAGCGTGTCGAAATACTTTGAGAATTCGCTTGCTCTATTTTCAAAAAGCGTAGCTAGATACTCGCCCAGCTTTGCTGGGGTTATTTTTGTTTCGCCTTTTGACTGCACATCATGAAGGGTATTACAGGAGTTGTCCATTCCTGTAACGTCATTAAAGCAGTCAATGGCGAACAAATCGATTTCATCGCGTTCAGGGGCAAAACACATCATATGCAACAGAGCACAGGTTTCAGCCCTGTTGCCACTGGGAGTCCCTCTTTCTGTCGAGATAAATCTATACGTCATTTCAAATACCTGATAGTTAGTTGACGGCAGGATAGTTTCACTCTGGTGTTCTTTGGTTTTACTGAGAGATCGAGCAACTTGTTGTTGCATGCTTCATATTGAACAATCAAATGTATCCCTGCCTACGAGAGAAAAAGGAACGGATAGTAGTTCTTTAGGCTCCAACATATACTATGTTGCGAAAACCGTTTATGCATTGAGCGTATTATAACGGAGCGATACAGCACGATACTGGAGGGACGAAAGGACGCCTCCGAACCTTTGACGAGAGTTAGCCACTTGCGACGATTCTATCGTTCATATCTATTTTGCATCATTGTTGACCTGCGGAAACGCAAGACCGCAAAGCCACTGGCTACGATTTATCTCGCGCCGTGGTCGTCAATCGATCATTCGATGGGTTTGGCTCCTGTATTCGGGTGTTTTGAGCCCTCAAAACCAACCCGTTTTTGTCTCCGGGACAAAAATGAAACTGCGGGTTTGCGGTTGGGGCGCGGACGAATAGTTTGCGAATTTGTCCCAGGATTTGTGCCGAACGCTTACGTGGAGACACGCGGCGGGATTCGGTGGCAAGACGGCCAAGATCGACGACCCAGCTGGAGTTAACTGGATTGACACAACGGCAAACGAGCGTGAAAGAGTGGGAATAACGGGAACTGGCTTCTAAACTCGCGTTTTGATACCGTCGAGTACCGCCTGATGCTGTTTCGGCAACGCTGCAGGGCAAAGCCGGGCTTATAGGACAAAATATGTGTCCACGTTGGGGGCATCGGCGCAGGTCGATGCCCCTTTTTCAGCCGTTTAAATTCCGTGCCCGCTTTTAACCGCTCGGACAGAATGTGTGTCCGGTTGCCTATCGTTCTCGCAGGTAGATAACCTTTTCCGGAACCGTTAAATACGCTTTCGGAAGAGGTGCCCATGAAGGCCGTTTATTGCCCCTACTGCGGCGGTCGGACCAAGCGCAACGGCAGGACCTCATCGGGGTCCCAGCGGTGGAGGTGCACGGCCTGCGGTGCGTCGACGACGGTGAGGTACGACGACACGGCGACAAGGCTCGGGGAGTTCCTCGGGTAGCTCCTCTCGAAGGACTCGCAGGCCATGATGCCGGGCGGCGGGCGCTCCTTCAGGCGCAGGACGGCCGAGTTCTGGGAGGTCTGGCCCATGCCCGTCCCCGACGGCGAGCTCCACCGCGTGCTCTACGTCGACGGGATCTGGGTCGCGCGCGACCTCGTGGTTCTCATATGCTGCAGCGGCATGGGCCGCGATGCGCGCGAGACGGGACTCCGGGGAGATCTCCGAGGAGGAGTACCTCGACTGGAAGCGCGGGTTCGGCGGAAGGTAGATTTTGGCGGTTAAGGGGGCATTCCTTGCTAAACCGCAATAATACGGTCCATTAACGGAGTGTTTGCATTATTCGGGAGCACTGATGGCTTTGGGGCGCTGCGGGATCTTTTTTCTGCGCCCAGTCGACTTGAAAGAGGGCGTCAGGGTGGGGAGCACACAGTTTGCATGCTTCCTGGTTTGCCGAGTTTGCATCCATATACAGCGCGGCTTTCCTCCTAAACGTAATAGCTTGGGGCGTTCTTGTGTAGTGTGCCCGGCATTCGCTATTCGAAACCGACCAGTTCGTTTTGCTTCGGATAGTACAGGATGTATATTCGACATTAAGGATGTGCTGACCAACTGGGATCTAATTGAGGATGGTGCAAAGATGGGGTTATCTTGGTTGTTGAATGATTTCATCTGTAATGACCTATATGCTCCGTTTGTTGTCAAACTGGACAATGACTACTATTCCCGCCTTATGGAGAAATACAACATTGTGCTCAACCAGGCGGAAAAGGCCGGTGCGGATGATGGCAGCCTGGCAATAATAAAGAAATATCGAAATAAAATCCTCGAAGCCCTGCGTAGTTACTACAAGGCCGATATTGCAAAAAGCAACACAATCATCAGGAATTTGGTTTCAGAAGTTCGTTCCGATCCTTTTGCGGTTGCAAAGCTAGATGAGAGTTGGGCCTTTCCGGGGAACAGGAGCCAGGAGATACAATTCTTTCGGTCGAGAACAGGGAGTCCTTCTAGCGCCTATGCGGCAAAAGAGATGTTGCATTTGCCGAAGAGCCTGAGATCTAAGACCGGAAGCTACAGGTTTAGTATCCCCGGCAGCCCGGCCTATTATCTTGCAAATTCTTCGTATGGATGCTGGATAGAGACGGGATTTCCACCGGAAATCGATTTCAACGTCTCACCGGTAGTTTTAGACGGCACGCAGAAAATACTTAACTTGGCAATCAATGTGAGAGATTTCGGCGGCTTGGACGGTTTCGATGAGGGGCGCGTTCATTGCTGGCTTAAACTATTCATGCTCATGATAGCGACCTCGTACAGAATCGACGAAGCTGACAGAACGTTCAAGTCTGAGTACATCGTTCCCCAGGCAATAATGATGGCGTGTAAGAAGCATGGTCTTGACGGGGTCGCCTATTATTCCCGGCGCGTGGAAGACGACGTATTCGCACGCTGCGCCGTCAACCTCGCTCTATTTGTTAATTATGATCAGCACAAGGACTACTCTCCGCTCATTAAACATATGAAAATAGATGATTCCTTCAACTATGCCCTGTACAAACAGCTCTCTCCGTCGCTGAGATGTAGAGACTATGAACTGAGGTCTGTCGACCATGCATATATAACGAATATTGGCAGCTATGACAGACAGCATCCCTATAGAGAAACAGAGTTCTTCGAGTTCGACAGATACCTGTTCGCAACGTGGAAGGGAAAGACGAACGGGAGGGGAAAAGACGTTCTTCCTTGGGGTGTGTCCGTTGATTAATGTTTGGAAGCCGTAGTGATTGCCGTAAAAATTCAATTGGACATGAAATGAAGATGGCGGCGAATGGTGATAAATAGTGGTGCTCGGTATTGACTGCTAGCGTTGGAAGCCTCTCGCCAGAAATTGGCGTTGAGTTCATTTTGAGTTCAATTTTGGTATCTGAAAACCGCCTGATTCCAGTAAATGGGGAGACGGCAGTGCACCACGTAGACGAGAGACCATGGGAATGCACGATTTGATTACTGAGTGGGAGTAAACCGAGAACCTAAAACGGCACGTTACAAAAGGTAGTGAATAGCAATGAAACCCTAGGTAGAATAGGCTATCTGGGGTTTTCATGCAACGCCGCGATGCACTCCAAAACGCTCTATTTGGAATAATTAGTCCAGGCAATGAAGACGGACGCATGAACGCTGGAAGGACGGTGTGAGACCCGTTTGGATCCTCGGCACTCATCCGCATTATTGTTGCCCCAATGCCCTCTGCATCAAGCGAGGTCGGCGGTTAAGTAACGGCTCGGCGAGTGTTATTTTGAGAGCTACGCGCATCTAAGGCGAGTTTTCGTGGTAAAAACTACTTGCCGGAAACCGCGGCTTTCAGAGTACGGCTTACGTGTACGTTTAACCTCCGTGGGCGACGGGGTGCCGCAAGGCGTAGAGTATCGCTCACCTGTAGGGGCAGCGTCGCTTTAGGACCGAGGGTTCGGCCTACTACGAGACGCCCCAGCGCATCATCGACGGCAACACCAAGCGCATTGTCTCCGAGTGCCAGGCATGCCTCGACCGCTACGAGCGCGAGGGAAGGCCCCGCTTCGCCGTCGACATCGACCGCATCGTGGGGCTGCTGGAGGGCGAGAAGTAGGGCACCTCGGCTCAGTCTCGAGCCATGCGGAACCGCTTCACATTTTTGAACGCCGCGCGCCCCAAATACCCGAGAAACAGGCCATGAGGTGCGGCGGCGCACTCGTGCCTGCGCGCAGTCATCTCCATCAGCGTCTACGGTGCGCTACAACATCGCGGGCAAACCGCCTGACAAGCCGAGCATTCTGATCGTTCCGTCTATGAGCTACGTTGCCGTGCGGGGCGAAGGCGATCCCAATGCCGAAGGCGGCGCGTAGCAGAACGCGTTGCCGATGCCCTACGGCGTCGCCTATACCATCAAGATGTCGAAAAAGGGCCCGCGAGAGATCGAAGGCTATTTCGACTTCGTCGTGCCGCCGCTCGAGGGCTTCTGGTGGCAAGACCGCGCCGATGGCGAGATCGATTACACGAGGAAAGACGACTTCAACTTTATCTCGTGCATCCGCCTGCCCGATTTCGTCACTTGCGATAGTTAGTGGTCGGGGACGTTCTTTAACGACTAGTCATTTAAGAACGATCCCAATGACTATGCTGCTTGCCTTCGTTATCTGACGACCTGGACGGCAAGTGCGCTCAACTGGATAAGAAAAAGCCGGGGAAAACGTCCCTGGCACTTGGAAGCCTTGCTTGCGGAAAACCAATTATTTTTAAATCATGGGCTGTGCGAAAAGGCAAGTACATGAAACGATCGCTCCAATGGCGAAGCCCCAGCCTGCGCGCCAGCCCATAGGCAAGCCACCTGAGACCACTCACTTTGCTCACCGCTGACGAAGACTTGCGACCTGGGGTTTGCGAGCTACTCGCAGAACCCATGTTGCATATCAAGCTTTAGACTGACTCAGCCAATCACTTCTCGTCAGGCAAGCGATATGTTCTGTACGGATGTCGCCCATCAGCTCACAGCAGACGTCCTTGCGGGTGCGGTGCCAAATAAAGCCGCATTTTTCCTGAACGCGTTTCGATTTCTCGTTCCCGTCGAAGTATCCGCACCAGATTTTGTCCAGTTTCAAGTCCTCGAAACCATGGCGGACGAGTTCTCGAACCGCCTCCGGTATCAGCCCCTTGCCCCAGAACGGGACGCCGATCCAGTAGCCTATTTCTCCCTCAGTGTCCGGAATCTCCTTGTCGGACCGCGCGCCAATCATCAACCCTATGCTTCCGATGGCCCTGTTGTCTTCCTTCAGGCAAACGGCGTACGTCTCCGGCGCGGAAAACACGGTGCGGATGATTTCGGCGCTGTCGTCAACGCTCGAGTGAGGCGGCCAGCCGGCAATCGGCCCCACCCTGTCGTCCTTCGCGTATCTGTACAGGTCCTCTGCGTCCGTTTCGGCCCATGGGCGCAGTATCAGCCGCTCGGTTGCCAGTTGCATATCCATCTCCATCGACTACTTTCGATTGATGCTCAGTGCCCATTGTATTTGCTACGATTAAACTCGGCACAGGGGATACTGGTTTCCCGTGCGAAAACGCTCATGCCGCTAAATTGAGCGACCGCCTGTACTGCAGCGGGATCATCCGCCCGAGCGATCCCTTAATCCGTCGCCCGTTGCGCCAATCGGCAGAAGCCACGCGTGGACGCTAATCGCTCGGGCGAATCGTCGTCGGTTTCCGTTTAACGATTTCTTTTTCCGCTATTATCCGACCCTCGGACTTCCTCGTGATAGAAGTAGTCCACGATCACCGGATGCCCCTGCGGGACTCTGCCATAAGGCATTTCGTTGTCCACAAAGGGGCAATCGTACTTCTTGGCCATTTCCTCGGCTTTTACTTCAAGCGCTTCAAAATAGCTACGGTTGCGCTTGTTATAGATCTCATCGTAAAGCGGTGCGAGATCGGGATGTTTCTCGGCGATATAATCCAGGATCGCTTTTTTGAAACCACCCCGAAGATTGAGATTTTCGAGCCAAAACAAATCGCACCGATCCTTTACTCGCTCAAAAATCATCTCAAAATCCGTGATGCCGGGAAATACCGGGGACACGAAGCAGACCGTACGGATACCTTCGTCATACACCTGCTTCATAGCAGCGATACGACGCTCGATGCTCGACGCGGAGTCCATATCGTTCTTGAAGTTCTCATCCAGCGTGTTGATCGACCATGAAACGGTCACTCGTCCAAGCTTCTTCAGCAGATCAATATCCCGTACCACAAGATCCGACTTTGTGC
>UQTN01000040.1 GCA_900543945.1 uncultured Collinsella sp.
CACGCCCGAGGCCAAGGCCACGTTGCCGCGCCTGCGCGTGTCCGACATTGGCGAGGCGCGCCCCGAGCCGCCGCTCGTTGTGGACACGACCGCGCCCATCCCCTGTCTGCGCCACGGCATTCCCACCAACCGCCTGGCCTACGTCATGCAGTACTTCGACCTGAGCTGCGTCGCATTTGAGGACCTGCCCTACGTGACGCTGCTCTGCCGCCTGCTCAAGCAGCTGCCCACGCGCGAGCATTCGGCTGAGGAGCTCGACAACCTGCTCGCCGGCAAGCTGGGCTTTTTGAGCTTTACGACCGAGGTCATGACGCAGCCCGACGTGGACGGCGTGCGCCCCTATCTGCTGGTGAGCGCCGGAGCCCTGTCCGAGAAGATCGATGCGCTGGCGAGCCTGCCGCGCGAGGTGTGGTCGAGCACGCTTTTGCTCGATGCCGATGCCGACCGCGTGCGCGACGTGCTCACGCAGATTCGCATTGGGCTTGAGCAGGGCTTTATCAACAACGGTCACTCGGCGGCACTCGGTCGCGCGATGAGCTACAGCTCGCCTTCGGCCGTGGTGCGTGAGCAGCTTTCGGGCGTGGATTTCTACCTGTTCCTGCGCGATCTGCTCGAGCACTTTGACGAGCGCGTGGACGGGCTGCGTACCAAGCTTGCCGAGCTGGCAGGCCGCATCTTTGTGGCCAATGGCTGCATGGCGAGCTTTACCGGCAGCGATGAGGACTTTGACGCGTACTGGGCCGCCGCGGGCGACCTGGGGCTGGGCGCGGGCGACGGTGCCGGCCGCGACGCGCTCGTGGTGCCGACGCCGTGCAATCGCCACGAGGCTTTTGTCATCCCCAGCGACATCTGCTTTGCCGCGCGTGCGTGCGATCCGCGTCGCCTGGGCATTGACGTGACAGGCGCTTGGGCCGTGGCTGCCAACGCGCTCTCCTACGATTACCTGTGGAACGAGATTCGCGTGAAGGGCGGTGCATACGGCTGCGGATTCCGCGCAGCCGGCGAGCGCCAGACGGCGTTCTACACCTACCGCGACCCGGCGATCGACCCTTCGATTGAGCGCGTGGAGCGCGCAGGCTCATGGCTTGGCCGCTTAGAGCCCGACGAGGCCGCCTTTGAGGGCTTTATCGTGAGCTGCGTGAGCGGCATGGACGCGCCGGTGAAGCCGTACGCGCTCACCAAGCGCCGCAACACGACCTACCTGGCCGGGCTCGATCCGCATGCGCGCGAGGAGCGTCGCGCCCAGATGCTCGCCGCCACGCCCGGTGAGCTGCGCTCGCTCGGCACTGACGTAACGCGCATCGCAGCCGAGTCGCCCACCTGCGTCTTTGGCGGCCGCGAAGTCATCGCCAAGAGCAACGCCGACTTCAACGTAGTCGACCTGCTGGGCTAACGCACAAAGGTAGATTTTTGGGACATGCCTGAAAATCTACCTTTTCTTTTGCCTCTGCTTGGGCGGGGCAGCTCACCCCGTCCCACCAGTTTGTCTAAATCTGTAACATCTAGACGGCAATATCGGCTCCAGATGTTACAAATCGAGACGTTTTCGGATGACGCCGGCCCTTTGTCTCAATCTGTAACAACTAGGTCCAATTTTGCCGAGTTACTGTTACAGATCGAGACGAACTGCCGCAGACGCCCACTCCACAGCACAGACCACCACAAAGGTGCCTGTCCCCTTTCTCAGTGGTGATTCGAACACTTGTTCTATACGTACACATGTTCTATATTATGAGTGTTTGCATCGGACTTAAATTGCAACTAGAATATAGTTGCAGAATGTGAGGCGGGATGACTCGAGCCGATAAACTCATCGCCCAACTGTTTAGCTGCCCCTCGACGTATCGGTATGCCGATTTTTTAAAAGTCATGGCCTCATATGGCTTTGAAATGGACAGCAAGGGCAAGACATCCGGATCGCGCGTTCGCTTTTACAGGCCATCAGATGGCAGGATGTTCGTGATGCACGCGCCTCATCCATCTGACGAATTGACAGCGGGGACCATTCGAAACATCGTTCGATTTCTGCAGGATGTCGGAGGCAGTCATGAGTAACGTTTTGGCATACAAGGGCTATTTCGCCCCAGTCGAGTTCGATGCCGAGCAGCGTGTACTAACAGGTATGGTCGCCGGCATTAGAGACGCAATCGTATTTGAAGGCTCCACGGCTGAAGAAGTGGAGCAATGCTTCCACGACGCCGTCGACGATTACCTTGAGTTTTGCGCCGAGAAGGGCAAAGAGCCCGAGCGGGCTTTTAAGGGCTCGTTCAACGTAAGAACGGGCTCTGAGCTCCACAAACAGGCGGCGCTGGCAGCGGCAAAGAAGGGCGAGTCACTCAATAAGTTTGTGACCGAAGCAATCGCCGCAGCGTTGTAGCGTTATCGCATAGGCACAAACCACCACGAAGGAGGCAGTGAACTGCACCCTCGTGGTGGTTTCGACATTTGCCCAGATAAAACCTGCCAAAATAAACCTGTCCCTTTTTGGTAGGTTTGGGAGAGGAAGCCGGGATGGACAAGGCTGAGTTGCGGCGGGCGGTGATTGCTCGGCGCGATGCTCTTGATTTGGACTTGCGGGCGGCGAAGTCTGCTGTCATTTGCGCGCGGCTTGTTGAGCTGCTGGGCCGCTTGGATGCCGCGGCGCCGCACACCGTTGCCGTCTATGCCGCGATGGGTTCCGAAGTCGACCCAGCCGCGTTTGCCGCTGCGGCCGCCAAACGCGGCTGGCGCGTAGCCTATCCGTGCATGCTCTCGGCAGCCGAAGCCGCAGCTTGTGGCCAGCGCATGTGTATGAGGGCCGTCGCCGTCGGCGATGCGCCCGCGGCCCCGTTTATCGCCCGCCCCACGCGGGCCTTCGCGGCCACGGACATCGACAGAGACCGCTTCCCCATCGTGCCTGCCGAAGCGCTCGACATGATCGTCGTGCCGCTCGTGGCCTTCGACCGCGCCGGCGCGCGCCTGGGCTACGGCGGCGGCTGCTACGACCGCTACCTGTCCACACTTCGTCCCGACTGCCACATCGTCGGCATCGCCTTTGACGAACAGCGCGTCGACCACATCCCCACCGATGCCCACGACCTGTCGCTGCCCAACATCATCAGCGCCTAATCGCCGCCACATCAGCCACGGCTACAGCAGCACCATCGCAGTCTAGTGCTCCTCGCCGGCGCGGGCTAGGTCGTAGGGCGTGGTCTGGTAGACGTAATAGTTGAGCCAGTTGGTGTAGAGCAGCTGAGCCTGGCTGCGCCAGACGTTGCGCGGCTCGGCGGCGGGATCGTCGCCCGGGAAGTAATGCGCCGGCACCTGAGGGTTGAGCCCGCGCTTCACGTCGCGCTCGTACTCCAGGCGCAACGTGTCGGTATCGTACTCGGGGTGGCCAAAGACAAAGAAGCGGCGGCTGTCGGTCGACTTGACAATATACAGGCCCACCTCGTCGGACACGGCCACGACCTCAAGCTGCGGCTCGGCCTCCACGTCCTCGCGGCGCACATCGGTGTTGCGCGAGTGCACGGCATAGAAACGGTCGTCAAAACCGCGGACCAGTGGGCTTTGCGGCTTGACGAGCCGGTGCTCAAACACGCCGCTCGCCTTTGCCGGCAGGTCGTACTTCTGAATACCGTAGTGGTGATACAGGCCCGCCTGTGCGCCCCAGCAAATGTGCAGCGTAGAGTGCACGTGCGTGGTGGACCAGTCCATGATCTGGCAGAGTTCGGGCCAGTAGTCGACCTCTTCGAACGGCATCTGCTCCACCGGCGCGCCCGTGATGATCAGGCCGTCGTAGTGGATGTCGCGGATGTCGTCGAACGTGCGGTAGAACGTCTCCAGGTGGCCGGCGCTTACGTGCGTGGCCTCGTGCGTCTTGGTGCGCAGCAGGTCCACCTCCACCTGCAGCGGCGTGTTGGAGAGCTTGCGCATGATCTGCGTCTCGGTGGCGATTTTGGTGGGCATGAGGTTGAGGATGAGCACGCGCAGCGGACGGATGTCCTGGTGCAGCGCGCGGTACTCGGTCATGACAAAGATGTTCTCGCTCTCGAGCTGCGCGGCAGCAGGGAGGGCGTCGGGGATGCGAATGGGCATGGATGCTCCTTACGAGTCAGTTGCAGCTATGGTACAACGAGCGGCCCCATCCGCGCGAGCACATCGCCCGGCGATGTCGCCGGCGGCCCAAATCACTCAAAAAGTAGAGATTAAAGCATGTCCCAAAAATCTACTTCGCTTTAGCCTAGCAAAGTGGGCGCAGGAGGCTACAATGGTTCGACGCGAAAAACTCGGCCGAAAGGATACATATATGTACCAGACGCGTAAGATCGGTGTGGTCGGCCAGGGCCACGTAGGAGCACATGTCGCCAACAGCCTGCTCATGCAGGGCATTGCCGATGAGCTGTACCTGTGCGATATCAACGAGGCCAAGGTGACGTCCGAGGTCCAGGACCTGCGCGACTCCCTCTCGTTTGTCCCGTACAACACCAAGATCGTCAACTGCTACGACCACTACGAGGAGCTGGCCTGCTGCGACGTCATCGTCAACGCCGCCGGCAAGGTCGCGCTGGCCGCCGGCAACCGCGACGGCGAGCTGTTCTTTACCACCGACGCCGCCCGCACCTTTGCCAAGCGCATCGTCGACGCCGGCTTTGACGGCATCTTCGTGAGCATCTCCAACCCCTGCGACGTCGTGTGCACCGAGCTGTGGCACCTGACCGGCTACGATCCCAAGAAGATCATCGGCTCGGGCTGCGGCCTGGACTCCGCCCGCCTGCGCACCGAGATCTCCAAGAAGGTCGGCGTGAGCCCCAAGTCCATCGACGCCTACATGATCGGCGAGCACGGCTTTAGCCAGCTTGCCGCCTTTAAGGCCGCAACCATCGCCGGCAAAAACCTCAACGAGCTTCAGGCCGAGAACCCCGACAAGTACTCCTTTGACCACATGGAGGTCGAGGAGCTCGCGCGTAAGGGCGGCTATGTGACCTACCAGGGCAAGCAGTGCACCGAATACGCCGTCGCCAACTCCGCCGCGCGCGTCTGCGCCGCCGTGCTGCACAACGAGCACGCCGTGCTTTCCGCTTCCACGCTCATGACCGGCCAGTATGGCGAGGAGGGTATCTTTACCTCCCTGCCGTGCGTGATCGGTGCCGAGGGCGTCGAGGAGGTCTACACGCTCGACCTGTCCGAGTACGAGCTCGAGGGCTTCCACAAGAGCTGCCAGCACATCCGCGACAACATCGCCCAGCTCGACTGGTGGGATGCCGAGGCCTACGACGCAAAGTAGGCCGCCGCTTGACGCGACACCTCGCACACACGGCCGCAATGTAGAGCGGGCCGCGCCGGAAATCCCCGGCACGGCCCGCTTTTTATTGACCCCAACAGCATGCCTGCAGATTTAGGTCTAATACTTTTCCTGCAAAGTGAACGAGCCAAATCGGACCCCCGAAGCATCGACACTTTTCAGACGCCATTTCCTGCGATTTCGTCGAGATTTACCTGCGGTTTTGGCACCAAAAAGTGCGGATGCTTCAGGGATCCAAAATAGGTCGTTCACTTCTGGGGAAAAGCATTTGACTTCATTATTCGACAGCTGGGACGGGGTGCCGCGACGCAGACGAGACCCTCGTTTGGCGAAGGCCCCGTCGTAAAAGTTCGCTTTCCCCGCTACTTAGTACTGCTCGACGCCCATGTAGCGACGGACCTCGGGGCTGTGGTCAAACACCTTGCCGCGGGCGGCGCGCAGCTCGCAGCTCATGTTGTAGAAGAAGATCGGCTCCAGGTACGAACGCACGCTGGCGGGCACGTCGCCTACGCCGTACTCGAGCGCATCGAGCACCATGACCGTATCGGTGTGCGTGTTGAGAAACGCCAGCGCGCGCTCCTCCATGGGGCGGCACTCGCCCGCGCCAAGCTGCACAAAGTAGAACACGCCGGGCTCGGTGGCCTCGAAGGGACCGTGGAAGTACTCGCCGGAGTGGATGTAGCAGCAGTGCTGCCACTGCATCTCCATGAGCGAGCAGATGGCCATGGCGTAGGTCTGGCTAAAGTTGGGGCCGGATCCCAGGATGTAGAAGAACTCGTGCTGCTGGCAGAGCTCGGCAAAGCGATCGCCCAGCTCGGCATTGACCTTCTCGCGGGCAGCGGGCAACAGCGCATCCATCTGCTTAAGGCCGGCGTACATGTCGGCGAGCGCCTCGTAGCCCTCCTGCTGGTCGAGCAGCTCGGCAGCCATCAGGACGCCGATGCCTTGCGGAACCTCGGCCTGCGGCACGCCTTCGCCCCACGGATAGACCCAGGTGGTCCACTTGCCGTTGTCGATCTTGGAGCCCGCGTAGTCGGTCATAGTCACGACCTCGGCGCCGGCGGCGAGCGCCATCTCGCAGGCATCGACAACCTCCTGCGTATTGCCGCTGTGGCTGCAGGCGATGACGAGTGACTTCTCGCCAAGACTCTTGGGGGCCATCAGGCAAAACTCGCGCGCCGTGTAAACCGTCGAGGTAAACGTGGTCGCCTCGCGCTTGAGCAGCTCGTTGGCCGGCATCAGGTCGATCATCGAACCGCCGCAAGCAATCCAAAAGACGTTCTCAATCTTGCCCTTGCGCTCGATAATTTCCTGAACCAGATCGTGTGCGTTCATGGTGATGTCCCTCCTTGTGTGGCGGTTTCGAACGACGACAGCTCGTACCTGCGGTCGTTCTATGTTGTCCTATTTATAGCACGTGTAATAACGCCCGTGAAGTCATTTCAGCAAATTTGTTCTATGTTGTTCTATCTATGGACGTTAGATGTCGAACACGTAGCGCGAGCCCACGATCTTTTGGCGCCCGAGCAGCAGGGGCCGCCCGTCCGCATCGGTAAAGTACGCCTCCATATAAAAGAGCGGCTCGCCGACCGGCACCTCCAGCAGCGGGGCCACCTGGGCATCGGCAAGCGCGATCTCCACGGTACAGGGGTCGGACTTGAGCGGCGCGCGGCCCGAGTGGTCGGCAACGAGCGCAAAGATCGAGTTATCGGTGAGGTCCTCGGCGGCCAGCGTCTGCAGGTAGGGATGGTCGGCGAGCACAAAGGCGTTGTTCTCGAGCATGACGGGGATGCCGTCGGCCGTGCGCACGCGCTCGACCACGATAAGCTCACTGCCGGGCTCCACGCCAAAAAACGCCGCGTCCTCGCGCGTCGCCGCAACCACCGTGCGCGACACCAGGCGCGCTCCGGCCACCATATCGTTGGCAGCACAACCCTCAGTAAAACTCTGGACGTCACCCTTCTGGCGAATCTTGCGCTTGAGCTTGGGCGCGCACACAAACGTGCCCCTCCCCTGCTGGCGGCTGAGATACCCCGCGCGCGACAGCTCCTCGATGGCGCGGCGCACGGTGATGCGTCCCACGCCGTAGGACTTCGCGAGCTCGATCTCGGAAGGAATGCGCGAGCCAGATGCGTACACGCCGCGCGCGATCTCGCCTTTTAGGTCGTCCATGACCTGCTGGTACAGCGGCACGGCGGATACTTCAGTGCGGTCGGTTTTATCGTCGAATGCCATCGTTACGCTCCATCCCGCGCATGCTCGGACTCAAATTCTTCAATCGCCGCCATAAACTGCTCGCCAAAGGCGTCGGCCTTTTTCTCGCCGATGCCGTTGACCTGGATCAGCTCGTCGCGCGTCTGCGGGCGCAGGCGGCACAGGCCGCGCAGGGCCTTGTCGGAGAAGACCATGTACGGCGCCATCTCCAGCTCGGTCGAGATCTCCTTGCGCAAGGCACGCAGGCGCTCGAACAGCTCGGCATCGTCGCCCACGCGCGGGCGCTGATCCAGCTCAGCCTCCTCGCGCAGCAGATCCACCGCGCGGCGGGCGCGGGCCGAGGCCTTGCGCTTGGACGCGCGACGCTTAACGGTAAAGGCGAACGCCTCGTTCTCGACCTCGCCGGCACGCGGGCCCAGCCCCACGACCGGGTACTGCCCCTGCGAGGTGGCCAAATAACCGCGGCCGCACAGCTGGCCGATGATATCCTTGATGCGCCCGACCGATTCGCTCGACAGCTCACCGTAGCCGCGGTCCTCGTCCAGATGCATCTGGCGAATGCGCTCGGTGTTGCCGCCGTGGAGCACATCGGCGACCAGCGATTTGCCAAAGCGCATGGGACGTGTGGCCACATAGCGCACGGCGGCGCGGGCCATATCGGTGACGTCCTCGACCTCGAACTTCGTGAGGCAGTTGCTGCAGTTGCCGCAGCCCTCGGCGTCGTCCGTGGCGGTGCTGCCCGCACCAGCCGCGGCAGCATGCTCGGCCGCGGCCTCGTCGCCAAAGTAGCGCAGCATGTATTCGCGCAGGCAGCCGGTGGTGTTGCAGTAGCCCTCCATCTGGCTGAGCAGGCGATATCGATTCTGGAGCGCCCACGCGCGCTGCTCGTCGTCGAGCGCCTCATCGGCAGCATCGCCGCGGTCGATCAAAAAGCGACGCATGCGAAAATCGTTACCGTTCCACAGCAGATGGCAGCTGGCCGGGTCGCCATCGCGGCCGGCGCGGCCCGCCTCCTGGTAGTAGGCTTCGATGCTCTCGGGCACGTTGTTGTGAATCACGTAGCGCACGTTGGGCTTGTCGATGCCCATGCCAAAGGCGTTGGTGGCAACCATCACCTGGATATCGTCGTCGATAAAGGCACGCTGGCTTTGGCGGCGGGCGTCGTTACCCATGCCGGCATGGTAGCGGCCAACGCGAATGCCGCTGGGGCCCAGCGCCTCGGCAAGCTCGCCTGCCAGCGCATCGACCGTCTTGCGGGTCGAGCAATACACGATGCCGCTCTCGCTCGAATGCGCGATCACGTAGTCGCGCACCCAGGCAGTCTTGGCCTTGTCGCCCATCTCCTCGCAACCAAAGTAGAGGTTCTTGCGATCGAAGCCCGTCACCACCGTCGCGGGGTTTTGCAGGCCGAGCATCTGCTGAATGTCCGCACGCACGCGCTCGGTCGCCGTGGCGGTAAAGGCAGCCACGATGGGGCGCTGCGGCAGCGAATCGATAAACTCGCGAATCTGCAGGTAGGCGGGGCGAAAATCCTGGCCCCATTGGCTCACGCAGTGGGCTTCATCAATGGCCACGAGCGGCACGCCGATGCCGCCGTCCGCCGCGGCCTCCTGCGCAAAAGCTAAAAAGCGCGGCTCGAGCAGGCGCTCGGGCGCCACGTACATAAGCTGGTAGCGGCCCTCGCGCGCCCGCTTGAGCACGGTGTTTTGCTGGGCCGGAGTAAGGCTGGAGTTGAGATAGCTGGGCCGCGCACCCGCCGCGAGCAATGCGCGGGTCTGATCCTCCATAAGCGACAGCAGCGGACTCACCACAAAGGTGATGCCGGGCAGCATGAGCGCGGGCACCTGGTAGCAAATGGACTTGCCGGCGCCCGTGGGCATAACACCCAGCGCGTCGCGACCGGCAAGGATCGCATCGACCATGCGGTCCTGTCCCGGGCGAAACGAGGTGTAGCCAAAATAGGCGCCGAGCGTGTCGAGCGCCGTCTGCTGCATGCTATCGGTCATGGTTTCCTAACGTCCAAGTCATCTGCCGCCGATTATACGCCGCCACGCGGACCGGTGCCGCACGGCTGCCGGCCACGACATGGGTAGTCATTGGGGACGTTCTTAAACGACTAGTCAAACAAGAATATCCCTAACGACTACTCATTTAAGTCTGTCCCCAATGAGTGCAATGACTACTCCGCCGCAGGTAGAGGACGGACAGCGAGCGACGTCCAGGGCGAACAAGTTGGCATGAAAAAGGCAAGGCATAGACCTTCTGGTCATGCCTCGCCTTTTGAATGACAAATTGTCGCCCTGGGCGGCGCGCAGCGTCGGCCCGTTACGCGGTTTGGTAAAACCGCGTAACTTACATCACCATGACGTAACGGCTACCCACGTAGTACTGCTTACCCATCAGGACCGGCTCGCCATTGGGGCCGATAAAGCCGGCACGCAGATTGAGCAGTGGATCGTGCGGAGCAATGCCCAACTCGGCCGCTTGCTCGGCGTTAGCGCGAACGGCCTCGACCGTACGGTAGCCAACCGAGACAATCGGCGTTCCGCCAACACGCTCGACCTCGGCAAAAATCGACTTGTCCTCAAGATCGGCCGTCAACAGCTCACGGTATGTATCAAACGGCACAAAGATGTTTTCCTCAAAGATGGGCTCGCCGTCGGCCGTACGCACGCGCTTAATGTGCAGTAGCAGCGCGTCCTTCTGCAGGCCAAAGAACTCCATCTCGTTTTGACGTGCCGGCACAATCTGGCGATCGACCACGTGTGCACCCGCCTTCATGTCATTGTCGGCACACAGCGCGGTAAACGTCTGCAGCGTCGAGGCGTGGAACTGGCGGTTGATGTGCGGCGTGGAGACAAAGGTGCCGCGGCCCTGCTGCTTAACCAGGTAGCCATCGGAGCACAGCTCCTCAACGGCGCGACGCACCGTAATGCGGCTTACCTCGTACTGCTCGGCAAGCTCAAGCTCGGACGGGATACGCTCCTTGGGTGCATAAACACCTTTCTCGATCGCATCCTTGATTTCGTCGTAAATCTGCTGGTAAAGTGGTGCATTTTTGGGTGCGGGCATATCTGATCACTCTTATCAAAATAGCGAAATAACTAATACGTATATAACGTCTTTTTATATGTTATCTCAGTTTGATAAAACGATACACCACATACAGCAAATCCTTACTTGCCGTCGTCCTGCTGCAGACTGTCCTGCTCGCTGAGGCGCGCCTGCCTGCTGGCCATGCGCGCGGGCTTGTCGGGATCGGGTACGGCCGTGGGCATGGGCTCGTCGACATGACCGCCCCACCAGCCGCCCACGAAGTTGAGCGTGTGGAACACATTGATCACGGCGCCGGGATCAATATCGCACACCAGCTTGATAATGTCCTGGCTCTCGTAGGTCGAGACAACGGCGTGCAGCAGATACATCTTTTCGCGGCTGTATCCGCCAATGACCTCGGCGCAGCTAATGCCATGCTGAAAATGGTCAACATAGGCTGTCATGACCTCGTCTGCCTTGCGTGTCGTGATCTGCAGCGTCACACGGTCGTAGCGTCGGTAGAAACTGTCGATGGTCTTGGTCGAAATAAACTGGAACACGATGGAATACGCCGCATTGTCCCAGCCAAACATAAAGCCAAAGATCGCCAGGATAGCGCAGTTAAAGCCAAAGATGACGCCCCAGATGGTCTTGCCTGTATGGTTGGAAACCCACAGCGCGATAAAGTCGGTGCCGCCGGTGGATGCGCCGGACTTAAGCGCGATGGCGGCGCCCAGGCCCGAGACCACGCCGCCAAAGATGATGAGCATGATCTTGTCGCCCAAAAACGGGGCGAAGTGAAAGATGTTGAGGAACAGCGACGAGAGCATGACCTGCATCATCGAGAAGATGACGAAGCGCTTGCTGATGCCGCTCCAGCAAAGGAGCGCCACGGGGATGTTGAGCGCGAGCATGCCGAGCGAGATGTCGATATGAACGCCGCCGAGCGAGGTGACGCGATCGAGCAGGACCGCGACGCCGGTGAGGCCGCTCGGAAGCAGGTCGGCGGGGCGAATGAACGCCTGAATCAGAAATGTCTGGAGAACGGCGGAGATGGTGACCGCCACGGCAGTAATGGTGCGGCGGACGATGGTGAGACGGCCGAGCACGAGCACGCGGTCCGTGAGCTGATCGATGGCGTTCGCCACGTAGGCTCCTTTCGAAGGCAGATGTAATTGTGGGGCATGCCGGCGATTGTAGCATGGAGCGCGAGAGGGCGCTTCAATTCACCCTCTCTCGACAACCAAAACGAGCCAGCAGCTCCCCAACCAAAGAGCCAAATTCTAAGTGAGTAGACTTTTCGCGATCTACCAAGCGCACTCAAAACAGCCACCTCTCCGACCTGCGGTTTTACTAAGGCAGATACGCTTTGTGCTCGGCATGTGCCAAAAAGTCTACTCACTTAGTCCGAGTCGAAGCCAAACGGATCTAAATCGAAGCCAAAATGAGCCAATCCACCGCAAGAGACGTGTGAATCCGCACTTCTTGCGGCGAATTGACGCTACAAAGCGGTCAGAATGTCGGCGAGGTTGTCGATGACGGCGTCGGCTCCCGTTTGGTCCAGGTTAACGCCCTCGTGCGGACGCAGTGCCAGGACGCGCGCGCCGGAGCGCTTGCCGGCCTCGATGCCCAAAGGCGAGTCCTCGATAACCAGGCACTCGGTAGGCTCCACACCCAGCGCCTCCATGGCACGCAGGTAGATCTCGGGGTCGGGCTTAAATGCACTGCACTCGTGACCGCTGATGGTGTAGTCCAGCACGTCGGTGATACCGGCAATCTCCACCAGCTCGTCAATGAGCTCGCGATAGGACGAGCTCGCGATGGCACACTTGACGCCGCGCTCGTGCAGCTCGCGCATCACCGGCTCCGTCTGCTCGTTGAGCAGCTCGGCATACGGAACAGGGTGAACCGGGCTGTAGACCTGCTTGTACTCCACGCGCAGGCGCTCGCGCAGCTCGACATCGTCGGGCACCAGCGCCTCCCAAATGGCAGGCTCGTTAGACCCCGAAAGATCGGGGATCTCGTCAAAGTGGAATCCCTTCTCTTCCATAAAGGCCACGCGGCGACGGTTGTAGAACCACTCGGTATCGACCAGCACGCCGTCCATGTCAAACAGCACTGCCTTAATCATACGCATCTCCTCCCACCTGCCAAAAAAGGACAGGTTTATTTTGGTAGGTTTTATCTGGTGTTTTGCGACGCGACAGACACGCCCTCCCCAAAGCAAAAAAGGGGACGGGGCAAAACCCCATCCCCTCTCAATCAACCCGTAAGGTCTACTTACTTGTGATTAGTAGGAAAGCTTCCACATGTAGCGACGCATGGTCAGCGGGTGCTGACGGGCCTCGGCGATCTGGTTGCCGTACTCGCGCATAACGGCGAGGTGCAGCAGCGGGTTGAAGTAGGTGACGACGCTTGCCGGCACGGCGTCGGCCAGACCGTAGTCCTTGGAGTCGATCAGAGCGACCTTGGCGCCCATGCGCTTAAGGAAGGTGAGGGCGCGGGCGTCCATCGGACGGGTGGCACCATCGGACATGAAGAAGACGTAGGGCTTACCCTCGGTGGAAACCTCGAACGGGCCGTGGAAGTACTCGCCGGTGTTGTACGCGGCGGCGTCGATCCACTGCATCTCGGTGAACAGGAAGGCGGCGTGAGAATAAGCCATCTTCTCGGAGGCACCAGAGGCCATGAAGTAGATCATCTTGTCGTCCTTGAAGTCCTGGGCGAACTGCTTGGCGAGGCCCTTGGCGGACTGAGCGGCGTTCTCGCAGAGCTCGAAGACGTTGGTGAGGCCGGTGATCATGTCCTCGTAGTGGTCATAGCCCTCGGTCTGCTGAAGGATCTCGAGAGCAAGAGCGATGGCGTAGCCAGGCTTCTCGCACTTGGCAGCGTAGTTGGCATGGAAGCCGTGAACGATGACGTGGTCGGCGTCGACGGTCAGAGCGGAGCCGGCCTTGTTGGTGAGGGAGACGACCGGGCAGTTGTGCTTCTTGGCGGTCTT
Organism: uncultured Collinsella sp.; assembly: GCA_900543945.1. GTDB lineage: Bacteria > Actinomycetota > Coriobacteriia > Coriobacteriales > Coriobacteriaceae > Collinsella. Next base: position 13,536 of record UQTN01000040.1, read on the forward strand.
GTTGGCCTCGACGGTCTCGGGCGTGGAGCCACCCAGGGAGCAGGTGATCACGAAGGTGTGCTCGTTGACCCAGGAAGGCGTGTCGTAGTTGAACTCGTTAGCGGTGAAGATCTGAACGTTCAGCTTGTCCGTGTTGTTGGCCAGGAAGTACTTGGCAGGGTAAAGGTCGGACATGGAAGCACCGCAGCCGACGAAGGCGACGCTGTGGATCTCGTGGTTGGACAGGACGTCAGCGACGATCTGCTTAGGGAGGTTAAGGTCGATCTCGTACATCTGACACATTCCTTTCGATTTTTTGCGGCGCCACATTGCCGGGCGCTCGCAGGGTTACCGTGGTTTGGACCGAGTCGCCGGCCCGTTGAGGATGTGTCAAAGGAACTGTCCCTTTGACACATCTAGGGATGGAAGCCTGCCTGGGGTATGGGATGCCAGGCAGGCCCCCGGGGGAAAGCGGTTAGGCGCTTGGTCGCGACTAGGCCAGGATGCCGGCCGCGGAGAGGGCGATGCCGCCCACGATGGCGATCACGAGAAGCCAACCGGTGTTGACGTTCTTCTTGATGAGCCAGTACATAAGGCCGGTGAGGCCGAGGGAGATCATCTGGGGCATCATGCCGTCCAGGATGTCCTGGATCACGACGGTGCCGTCAGCGAACTGCAGCGGGGTGGTGGCGCCGATCAGCGTGGCGATCATGCCGCCCACGGACATAAGACCCACGATACCGCAGACATACATGAGCTTCTCCATGAGGTCGCCGCCCTGGAGCTTGCTCAGGTACTCGTGGCCGCCCTGATAGCCGATCTTGGCTGCGAACCAAGTGATCAGCACGGAGGGCACGATGGAGATGAGCATGGCCAGGATCGGGCCCATGATGGAGCCCTGCTGAGCCAGCTGAACACCCAGGCCAAAGGCGATAACGCGGATGGTGCCCTGGAAGAAGGAGTCACCGATGCCGGAAAGCGGACCCATAAGGGAGGTCTTGACCGCGTTGATCGAATCGGGGTCGAAGTTCTCGGGATCCTTGGCGTACTCTTCCTCCATGGAGGCGGCGAGGCCTAGGATGAAAGCGCTCGTCTGCGGGGTGCAGTTGTAGAACGCCATGTGACGGTGGTAAGCCTCTTTCTTAGCAGCGAGCTGCTTGGGGTCGGACTCGTCCGGATAGAGGCGATCGAGCGTGGGAACCATGCCGTAGAGGAAGCCCATGTTCATCTGACGCTCGTAGTTCCAAGAGGCCTGGATGGCCCAGGAGCGCCAGAAGAACTGGCTGACCTTCTTGTTCAGGGACACGTCCTTGGTTGCGGTTGCCATAGTGTGTTCCTCCTTAGTCTTCGTCGTCTTCGAGCGGATCGTAGTCGGAATCGACACCGGCGGCCGCATGGGAACCGTTGAACTTGAAGCCCATGAAGACGACAGCCAGGCACACACCGATCAAAGCGACCGCGATGACGGACAGGTTGAGGTAAGCGGCGAGCAGGAAACCGATGAACAGGAACGGAGTCATACCCTTCTTGATCATCATGGTGAGCAGCAGGGCCAAGCCGTAGGCGGTCATGATCTTGGTCGAAACGTTAAGACCAGTGGACAGCCACTCGGGAACCATGTTGACGATGGCCTGAACCAGGTCGGTGCCAACAAAGACGGCCAGGAAGATCGGCAGGAAGTACATGACGGCGTACAGACCGGAGCCGGCGCAGATGTGCATGCGGTAGGCGGTCTTGAACTTTCCGTTATCGATCGCGCTATCTGCCACATGGGTGAGGGCGGCGATGATGGAACGGAACACGATGCCGAGGAGCTGGCCCAGGACGGCGACCGGGATGGCGATCGTCATGGCGGTCTCGGCGGAAGCATCGGTCAGGCACGCAAAGGCAGCGGCCACGATGCCGCCCAGGACCATATCGGGCGGAACGGCAGCGCCGACCTGCACCAGGCCCATGGACACGAGCTCGACGGCGGCACCGACGGCAAGGCCGGTGGGCACATCGCCCAGCAGCAAACCGACGAGCGTAGCGCCAACGAGGGGCTGCTCGAAGTTAAGACGACCGAGCAGGCGGGAGTCCCACATGCAGAACACGCCGACGAGGCCGACGAGCACCGCACTGATGAACGTATTCATACCCTTCTCCTTTCAGTCAGGCAAACGCCTGGTTGATTACAGCTTGGCGTCGATGTCGACGCTCTGATACGTAGGGGTCTGCTGGACGTAGAGCTTAATGCCCATGTCGAGCAGCTGGTTGACGTCGGCCTTCTGGGTGGCGTCGAAGAAGACGGAGCTGTCCTTGCCGCCGACCTGCTCGGCACCGTCGTGGTTGGCGGTGGCGCCCAGGTTGATGGCGTCGAGCTTGTAGCCCTGGCAGAACTGCAGCATCTCGGCAGTGTTGCCAAAGACGAACATGACGCGCTCGCCGAGGGTGTTGAGCTTGTCCATCTTGGCGAGGGCACGCTCGACGGTAAAGACGTTCAGGCGCACGCCCTGGGGCTTGGCCAGCTTAAGGGCGCCCTTCTTGATGTCATCGTTGGCGGCAGCGTTGTCGACGACGATGATGCGCTCGGCCTGGACCTTAGTGGTCCAGGTAAAGACGACCTGGCCGTGCAGCAGACGGTAGTCAAGACGCGCGAGGACGATCTTGGCGGGACCGGAGCTGTGACGGGACGCCTTGGCCTTCTTGGCGGGAGCCGCGGCCACCTCGACCGGTGCGTTGGGGTTGGTCAGACCGGTGCGGGCCTCGTTGATGAGGGCCGCGAGCTCGGCACCCTTGACGGGGACGGGGCTCATAGCGAGCGTGAGCGCCAGCGGGATATTGAAACCGCTGACAACCGTGAACTTCGTGCCGTTCTTGGAAAGCTCGACCATGTTGTTGTTGACCGAGCTACCGAGCATATCGGTTAGCACATACACGGTGTCGTCCGCGTTGAACGTGGCGATCATGGCGTCCACCTTGTTGGTGATGGGCTCCTTGTCGTCACGAGCAAGCGACACGACGTGGACGTTCGACACGTCGCCGAGAACCATCTCGAGCGTGTCTTTGGCGCCTGCGGCCAGGCCGCCATGAGATGCGAGAATGATCTGATTCATCTTGCCTCCTCCTTTTCGTTATGGTCATTATAACGTCTTATACGTTGCTTATATTGATAATTAGTATATAAACCGTTCGCGGGTGAAAAACGACCGTTGGCGGGTTTAACGCACTTGAAACGTTGGGGCTGGGTAGGCCGACGCTGGCTGGATAACCCCAGGTCGGACACCGAGCGCAACCCCCTATCGCACGAAGTACCAGGGGCTTTCCTGCACGGTGGGCTCCAGCGTGATGCCTGTGCGCTCGCGGAACAGATCCATGTCCTGCGTTTTCTCCGTCCACCACGCGTTGGGCTTAAAGGTCATGCTCTCAGCGACATGACCGACAAATACGCTGTTGCGCAGCTTGGAGAAGTCGGTGTTCATAATCAGGATGGACATGAGCACCAGCACAATACCCAGGACCTTGATCGCGCCGGCGGACTCGGCATAGACACCAATGCCCACCAGTACGGTGACGACCGTCTCGAAAGACATTACGACGGGAACTTTCGATGTCTCGAGCCCCATGGACAGACCCTGCATATATAAGATGTAAGCCACGGCTGTGGGGATGAGTCCAAAGCCAAGGAACAGCAGCAGCAGCTGTGGCGACATTGCCGCGGCGACATCCGGCCACGGAGCCGCGATAGCCGCCATAACCGCACCGCCAAAAACAAGGCCCCAAAACGTGACAGCCAGCGGGTGGACCGTCTTGGTTGCTATCCGGCTAAACACCGCGAGCGACGCCCCGCAAAAGCCTGCAATCACGCCCGACGTGACGCCCCAAACCGAAAAATGGAAACCGGAAAGGTCGCCATTAGTTACTGCAAGTACACAGCCCCCTATGTTAAAAGCGATGGCAACGAGCTTGTTGGGGGTCACGTCCTCGCGATAAAGCACGCGGCCGAGCACGACGCCAAACACCGGCGAGGTATAGAGCAGCACCGAGGCCGTGGACATGCCCACCTCGCCCATACACTCGTAATAGCAAGTGTTGGCGGCGGCCAAACCGACGATACCGACAAGCGCGCAGGAAACAAGCTCTTTAGGGCTTGCCTTGAACAGGGCCAGCGGACCCTGAGCCACGGTAGACCCCTCACCCGAACGGCAGCCCATAAACATCAGGACCGGCGCCAAGATAAGCGCTCCGACCAACAAGCGAAAGGCAGCCATACTCTGGGACGTAACGCCCATGGCCGAGATGCCGTTTACAAAGATTCCGATGCTGCCCCACATAAGCGCGGCGATCAGCACCAGCACATAGCCCAGATTGCTTTTCTTCAACGCAGCCTCCTCGGTATTGTTTCCAATATGTTTCACACTACGTTATAGTCGTTATATACATTTTTCAAGGCACAAATCGGCAGACGGGAAAATCTGCTTTTCCGCTACAACCCATTAGTGCAAAGAGGCCAGGTTCATATGCACCAAGTTGGTGCATAT
>UQTN01000041.1 GCA_900543945.1 uncultured Collinsella sp.
GCTCGCCCGCTTTCAATCATGTAAATCGCCGTATCTACTCTGCAGACGAAGATCCACCATCAACGATTGCCTGCTCGGACTCAGGAATCCCATCGGCACCCGTGCTCTGTTCTTGCTCCACCTCTTCGCTGATTGCGGAGGCGGGGGTCGAGCCCTTCGCACCCACGATGTAGGCAGCCCCAAATCCTAACGCAATGGCGATCAAGGTCAAAATCACGTAGACAGGCCAATGGCGCTTAATATACGAAAACACGTTGACTCCTTAGAGCTCCGTCTACGAACGGCGGATAACCTCGGTCACGACCTCGGATACCGTGGCAATGTTCGTCGGGTTGACATTGTGGGGCAGGTCGTCCTCGGTACGAGCGCAAGCCAGGCGCGTGCCGTCCACGCCGGCGATGGTGAGGGCTCGGCGGCTCGCCTCGAGCGCGGCGTAGGCATCGGTCTTGGCATAGGGCATCTCGAGCGCGCCACAATCGACATGGAACGACTTGCACACCTTGCTGACCAGGTTCATGATGCGGCGATCGCCCTTGAGCAGCTGCTGTTCGCCCTCAACCGTCACCACCGAAAGCCTACCGGCGCCGACGGATTCAAGATTGATGAAGAATACGCCGCGGAGCTTATCGCGATGCGAAGCCAAGAAGGCCTTCATACCGGCGCCATCACAATCCGAGGCGCCCGTTGCCACAAACCAGATATCGTGACCGAGCAGCTCATCGTCACCCATAGAGGCGACAGCCGAGAGCATATCTTCGGAAGAAGCGCCGTCGGAAGACGTAGCGCCGCCCTTCCAGCCATCGTTATCGTCCTCGAAATTATCCCACGAACCGATGCCGCGACCGGACTTCTTGGCATCGTAATCGTCTTCGACGCCCAGCCAATCACTCATGCTGTCCTGTTCGTTTTTCTTTTTACAACCGAACAGGCCGCCCAGGCCGCGCTTGCGAGACTTGGGTGCCGCCGGGGCGGGAGCCGAAATGGTCTCGATCGGCTGAGCGCCCGACGCAACGGGCATAGGAGGCGCAACGGGTGCCGATGTGGGTTCGGGACCCTGAGCGGTAGCAAAGGGGTCGTTGACCTGTGCGGAGGGGTCGGGAAGGTCGAACAGCGACGTGCGAGACGCAACGTTTGCCTGCTTCATCGACGGCAGCGACGGATCGGGGACCGAAGCCAGCGGAGACGAGGAAGGTGCAGGCGACGGAGCTGACGCCGGATCGGGAACATTCATCTGCGGACGCGGCGATGCCTGGGAGGAAATCTGGGCCATAAGGGAATCGACCGTTTCGTCCTGGGTGGGAGCAACATCGGCAACCGTGGCACCGGAACCACTCGGGGTCGGCATGGTGAAAATCTGCGTGGAGTAAGGCCTCGACTCATCTGTCTCGGGAGCCTCGGAAACCGCAGGCACTTCCTCCTGCTCGACCTCGGTCGAATCATCTTGCTCGGCTGTTGCGTATTGCTCTTCGTCAGAGTTGGCCTCGACGGGCTCGTCCTCGGCGGCATCTTGGATTGCGGCAGCATCAATAGGCTCGTCATCGTCTGCCGCATCGCCCCGCTCATCGGAAACAGGAAGGGACTCGGCAATCGCGGTGCCTTGCTTTTCAAACGTTATCGTGGAATCGAACTGCGCGGCATCAAACGACATGGTGCTATCGACGTGCTGCTGAGCCTCGAAAGACGTCGTCGCCTCAACAACATCCGTGGACGCCGGTTGCTGGGACTCAAAGGACGTTGTAGCTTCGGCAGCGTCGACGGGCACGGACTGCATAGCCTCGTTCTGCTCGAGCTCTTGCGCCGCGCGCTCACGTGCCGCCTCGGCTGCCTGCTGCTGAGCGATAGCCTCCTGCTCGGCAGCCTCGCGTGCGGCAGCGCGCTTCTCCTCGAAATCGTCGACAAATTTCTTGCCCTTTGCAAGCGCACCCTTAAAGAAGTTGGAAGCACTGGCGCCAATCGAAGAGAACGCGGATGCAATATCGGCATGGGGCGTTGCCGCGGGAATCTCGGCCGAAAAATCAGTATCGCTCTCGTAAGACACGCGCCTCGGCTGTTCAACGTAATCGTCGTCAGGCTCGTCCGCAACGTCTTGCGCCGGCGCGGCGGGGGCCAAAATGTCCAGTCCTGCCGCGGGATCGATCGCGGACACCGCCTCGGGCTCGGCAACGGCAGCGGTAACCGCGGCAGACTCATCATCCACGGTGACGGCGGGCGCAGGTGCAGTCACGACGGGGGCAGGCTCGGGCTCAAACGTCGGCTCCTCGCCCTCCTCGTAATCGAGCGTGCAGGACTCGGGAAGCATCCCGAGCGCACGGATGGCATCCGAACCAAAGCGGATGTTGCCGGCGGCATTGCGATAGAGCTTGGGCTCGGGCTCGGCCGCGACAGGCTCCTCCGCCGGCTCGGCAGCGGAAACCTCGTCATTGAACTCTTCGGCCTGGACAGCCTGATTCTGATCCTCGGGCACGATGGCGCCAATCAGCGTCTCGTCGGCAGACGCACCCTCAAAGCCCTCGATCTGCTCGTCGAAAGCCTCGCCCTGTTCGGGCTCGGTCTGAGCGTCGGGAGCAATCGGCTGACCGAACTCGTCCTCGGCGTAGGTAGGCTCTTCATACTCGATGGTGTTGCCGTAGTCGTTTTGCTGTTGGGCCGCGGCATACTCCGCTGCTGCGCGCGCCATCTCCTCGGCACGACGCTTCTGCTCCCCAAAATAGGTATCGAACGGAACATCGTCGGGAAACTCGTTTTCGCCCTGGAAGGGAGCAACGTTGTCCATAACGCCGAGCATAGCGGCGACAGAAGACTTGTTGCACACTGCGCCGGACGTATAGGGAAGCACAAAACGGTTAGAAATGATGTTTGCCGCGTTGGCGAGCGCAACGAGGGAAGCGAGGATCGCGACAATCCACAGCAGAACCTTGAGCGCGCCGGGGAGCGGCAGGATACGCAAGATGGCAACGGCAGCAGGGGCAACCGTGGCAACGGGCAACAGCTTGGCGATGAGCGCACGATACGAAGCATAGGGCTCGCGGGCGAGCAGCTCAGCACGGGGAGAGTCGTAGTGTGCGACAACGACCACCGGGCGGTTGCGCGGAGACGCGAGCGGGCCCGAGGCCTTGTGGTAGGCGATGACATTTTGGCTCACGCCCGTCTTGCCCAGGCGCGAAACCACGGGATGGCCCGTGCGCTCGAGCACGTAAAGAACGGCACCGACAATGGCCAGCAAGGTGCCGACCAAGCCGATGCCGCCGCCGATGCCCATCAGCAGGGCGCCGGCAAACGCAAGAATACCGGTAACGGCAAATGCCAACCTGCTGGGCGCCGGGGCATTGAACTCCTGAACCTCGGGATCAAAGCCGTGGTTGCGGAAGATCTGAGCGATATCCTCGGCAGCCAAGCGCTCTTCTTCGCTGCATGCCGGCGTAATGCCGGTGTTCTGCAGCAGGTGGTTAATATAGTTCTGGGTGTTCGCCATGTGCGCTCCACATCCATAATCCGACAAATAGGCCCAATGCATGCACATTAGAACCGTATATAGTCGAAAGTATACCCCGAGCGAGCGCAAACGACCGAATTCGGGCCATCTTAACGCCCCGAGCGGACAAGGATATAGCCTAATCTCCATATCGGACTAAAATCATGGCAGCAAACCACCTTCTCATGCGAGGACTCTATGACGGCAAGCGACGCGACCGCGACAATTAAAAAGGGGAATTCGGAGCCCAGTTTCGATAAAACGGCCCAGCGCATCCTCAATCTTTTCTTTGTGCTCAACAGCTCCCCCGAACCGCTGACGACCGAGCAGATCGTCTTGGATTCTGACCTGGGATATGGCTCGGGCAACATCGACTCGGATAAGCGCAAGTTTCGGCGCGATCGTGACAAACTGCTCGAGCGTGGCATCTTAATCAAGGAGGTTCGCCCCGCCGGTGCGCAGGAGACCGAGGAAAGCTCGTGGACAATCGACCGCGAGCACACGTTTGCGGCAGGCGGCCTCATCACCGCAGACGACGCCGATATCCTGCTCAACGCTATCGACCAGACAATAGCGGCCGGCTCTTCCACCTTTGCCGCGCCGCTTGCCGACATTCGCTCCAAAATTGCCTACCTCACCGGCATATCTGCGGTGGACGAAGCACCGATCCGCCGCTCTCCCACCGTCGATGCGGTATGGAGCGCCTTTGCCGAGCGATGCGCGCTGCGATTTTTATATCAGAACGGACGCGGTGGGCAAAAAGAGCGTACCGTCTGCGTCTACGGCATGTTCGAGCGCGAGGGCGTGGCGTACTTCTGCGGCCTCGACAATGCCACCGACGACATCAGGACATTCCGCTGCGACCGTATCGTTCGCGCTTGGCGTCCTTCGAAGGCCTACACCATCCCTGCGGACTTCAACCTCAACGACTACCTGTTCTTTGAATTCGATTTTGCCGACCGACCGCCCGTTGCAGCCACGTTCTCGTTCGCCCCGCAGGCGCAGATCGATATGATCAACGGCCTCACGCGCGGGCGAGGTGAGCTCGCACACACCGATGCGGGATGGACCTGGACCGTTGACGTGCGCGACCTTGAAGCCGCCGCCTCATTTTGCATGGCCCACGCTATGGACGGCATGAGGCCCATGGCCCCCAAATCGCTCAAGCAGGCGTGGAACCACCTCATTGAAAGGACGGTGCACGAGCATGCCCGTGCGTAAACTCACCAGCGAGCAGAGGCTCTCGCGCGCCATCGACATCATTGAGGCCCTCTACGCCGCCGGCGAGAGCGGCATGACACGAACCGAGATTTGCAGTCGCTTTGACATCACAGGAGTGTCGCTCGACGAGATTCTCGAGATCGTCTCGACGCTCGCGGACCGAGAATCGGGTGCGCGCATCATCTGCGAATGCCACGGCGAGCGTGTGGTCCTCACCGGTGACGCCGGGCGTGTGCTACCGCTGCGTCTGAGTGCCGCCGAGGGCGCTGTGCTCAACCACGAACTTGAATCGTTGGGGATCGAGCCCCAGGCGGCGGCTCGAATTCGACACGCTCTTCTACCCGAAGAGCTCGGCTATAACCAGCGTGTCTCTGACACCGTCAGCCACGGGTCGCACTGGCAGCAGCTGAGCTGCGCCATTCAGGACGGCGTTCGCTGCCGTATCTCGTATCGCTCGATGGACGATGCACGGCCACGCGAGCGTCTGGTCGACCCCTTGCGCATTACGGCAAACGGCGACCAAACATACCTGATTGCCTGGGACATCGCGGTCGATGAGCAGCGCACCTATCGCATGGATAAAATCGAGGGACTCGCCTTGACGGAAGACTCCGTCGTGCCTCACGTACCGGACGTTGCATCCCTCCACGATTCCCTTGCCCGGACGCAGCGTAGCGCAAAGCTCTTGCTGCCATTCGATATGGCGGAGCATCTGGACTGGGCCGGCATCACCCTAATCGAGCGCAGCGGGACAGACATGGCAACGGCAACCGTACATTACGGCTCCGAGCGTTGGCTGCTGAGCCAGATAATCGCAGCGGGCGGAGCCATCCGCATCTTGGATGACCCCGCCCTGTCAAAGCGTCTGTGCGATATGGCAAAAACCCTCGTCTGTCCGCTTTAGCGCCGCCGCTCGTGGCGTGCACGCCACAGCTGTAGATAGTGCCCGATCTGCGCCGATTCGATGCGCTGGTAGGAGCTCGTGGGCAGCGACGTTAAGAACTTCTTGCCATAGCCCTTCGTCACCAGGCGAGGATCTGCCAAGATCAGCACACCGCTATCGATCGACGAGCGAATCAAACGCCCCGCGGCCTGCTTAACCTCGAGCACCGCCTCGGGCAGCGAATAGCGCGCCCATGCGCGGTCTTCGCGCAGGTTGCGCTCGCACGAGAGCGGGTCCGTGGGGCTTGAGAACGGCAACTTGGGAATGATGACGCAGCGCAGCGTCTCGCCGCTGGCATCAAACCCCTCCCAGAAGGCCTTGAGTGCAAAAAGCGACGAGGTCGGTTCGTTGATAAACCGGTCGCGCAGGCGACGAGGAGATGAGTTGCGCTGCTGGCAGTTGAGCTCCAGACCCGCACGGGCCATCTTGGGCTCAACGCGGGCGTATAGGTCCTCCATGTCGCGCCGATTGGTGAACAACGTGAGCACCGATCCGCCCATGGCAAGATGGGCGTCGACCAGTACGCGCTCGAGCGCCGTAAGATAGCTCTCACGATCGCGCGGATCGGGGATATCGCCCGCAACGACTACAGCCATGTTCGAATCGAAGTCGTAGCTCGAATCCAAGTGCAGCGATGACGACGTTGAAGCACCGATGCGATCAAGGCCGACCGCATGGTTAAAGTGCTCAAAGCTTTTGGACACCGTCATGGTCGCCGAGGCAAAGATAGCCGTGTGAACCTCGGGTAGCCACTCGGTTGCCAAAGCCTCGCCAATGTCGATGCGCTCTGCGGTCATCGACTCTCCGCCGGCACGAAGTCTGCGATTGACCTGCAGCGAATACACGTAGTGTTCATCGGTGCCATCAATGATGAGTTTGAGGTTCTCGGCCAGCTCGTGCAGGCGGCGCGAGATATCACCCAGGTCGACAACAACCTCGGGCTTGTCGGCGGCGACGGCTTGCACCAGCGCGTCGACGCTCTTGTCAGCTTGTTCCAATGCGTCGATGCCAGTGTAGGCCGACTGTAAGAAATCATGCCAGTCGTCTGATTCGCGCAGCTCGGGGCCAATCCATAGATTGGCATTGTCATAACCCCCACGCGCACGGCGGCCGAGCTCGCGAACGCCATCGAACACGTCGGCGATTGCCATGCTCGCGCGGGCAACCGTCGACGTCGCCTTGGCAGTAAGGCCCAGATAGAGCGTAGAGCCCTCGGAGGTTGCCAAATCACGGGAAACCTGGCTTAGTGCGCCGGTGCTCGAGCCACCCAGGCGCTCGAACAGGACGCGTGATTCGTCCGCCGACACCACGCGCGCCCACTGACGGCGCGCCTCGCGCTCGATGGAATGGGCCTCGTCGATTACCCAATGACGAATCGGAGGCAAAATCCTGCCCTCGGCCGCGACGTTACGGAACAGCAGGGAATGGTTGGTGACCACCACATCGGCATGCGCCGCACGACGGCGAGCACCGTGGACCAAACATTTATCAGGGAAAAACGGGCAGAGGCGACGAGCACACTCGCGCGAGGCCGTCGTAAAGTCGGGACGGTTGACGCTGCGCCACCGAATGCCGAGCGAGTCGAGGTCGCCATCGGCTGATTGGCAGACGTACGCCATAATGACCGCGACCGCCGTGAGCGTGTCCGCCGGATCGCGCTTGGTGGTGATCTCGACCTGGCCGCGGCTCATGCGCTCGAGCTTGCGCAGGCACGGATAGTGGTCATACCCCTTGAGAGCGCAAAATGACAGACCACCGTTCAGTTGCTCGGCAAGTTTTGGCAGCTCATGGTACATGAGCTGGTCGGCAAGATTGTTCGATTTGGTCGCAATACCAACCGTGATGTTGTTACGGCGTGCTGCCTCGGCAAAAGGCACCAGATAGGCCATCGATTTGCCGACGCCTGTGCCCGCCTCAATTACACGATGAGTGCCCGTGACCAGCGCATCGCGGACCTCGAGCGCCATCGCGATCTGCTCATCACGCGGCTCGTAGGTGGGATACATGCGATTGACCAGGCCACCTGGCGCATAGTCCGCCTCAATCTCCTCACGACTCGGCATCTTGAGGACCGGCAGCTCATCGGCGTCCACCCGATCGTCGGCGCGATCGGCCTTGAGAACGTCAGCACGAGCGGCGCTGAGAGAGAAGATAGAACCAGGGTTCTGCCCTGCCAAGAATGAGAAGATAGGACGATAGGACCAAGGCACGTCCGAATGCATGTCGGCTAGGCGCGCCATGAGGCCCTGGGGCAAGTCGGTGAGCGCCACGAGCAACACGCGCCATACGCCACACAGGGCGTCGACGTCGGCATTGGCACGGTGTGATACCGAGTCACAGCCAAACAGATCGGCCATAAAAGACAGCTTGTGCGAGGCCAGGCGCGGAAGCGCGATGCGCGACAGCGCCAGCGAATCGATCCAAATATCGCTCACGTTGACGCCGCCTTTGACCGACTCGATAAACGAGCGGTCGAACGTGGCGTTGTGTGCGATCACCGGGCAGCCACCGACAAAATCGGCGAGAGCGGCGACGGCCTCAACCGCCGACGGGGCATCTGCCACATCGGCATTTGTAATGCTCGTGAGCTCGGTAATCTCGGCGGGAATCAGCTGTTTGGGATGCACGAAGGTATCGAAGCGGTCGATGACCTCGCGGCCCGAAAGACGGGCCGCCGAGATCTCGATCAGCTCGTTGTCCTGCACCGAAAGACCCGTGGTCTCGGTATCGAGGACAATCACATCTTCCTCGATAAGGCCGAAGGACTGCGTTTTGGCGCGGTCGGCAAGCGTGGCATAGGAGTCGATGACAAACTGCGGCGTTCCTGACGAAACCGCGTCCTCGATTAGCATGCAATGCCCGCTCGACGAAGGCCCATACGGATCAGGCTGTCACAGACCTGCGGGAACGTCATGTCGTCGGTGTGGCGGATCTCATCCGGATACAGCGACGTATCGGTCATGCCGGGAATGGTATTGGTCTCGAGGATAACGGGGCCGTCCTCGCTCACAATAAAGTCGCTGCGCGAGATACCCAGGCAACCGAGGGCCTTGTGAGCGGCACAGGCAAGTTCCTGAGCGCGAGCGTAATTCTCGGGTGAAATCTGCGCCGGAATGCGATGGATATCCGTAGGGTCGACATACTTCACGTCCAGATCGTAGAACTCGCAGTCCTCGGGCTTACGAATCTCGACAATCGGCAGGGCGCGCACGTCATCTTCGCCGTATACGCCGACGGTGATCTCGGTACCCTCGATGCACTTCTCGACCAGCACTTTGTCGCCGTACTCAAACGCCTTGGCGATTGCCGCGGGCAGCTCGGAGGGCTCATGGACCAGGGAAATGCCATAGCTGGAACCGTTGACGGCCGGCTTCACAAAGCAGCGCTCGCCACAAACCTCGACGATATGATCGATATCGACTTCATCGCCCACCTCGAGCGCAAGGCCGGGGGCAATGGGAATGCCCGCCTTGGCGTATAGGAGCTTAGAGACCTCCTTGTCGGCACCGCAGGCGCTGGCAAGTACGCCCGAGGCCGTGTAGGGGATACCCAGGGTCTCCATGGCACCCTGCATGGCGCCATCCTCACCGCCGGCGCCGTGCATGGCGATAAATGCCACATCGAATCCGCCGGTCGCCATGGTTACCATAAAGTCATCAGCGGCCGTGTCAAGCAGCTCCACCGAGGTGTAGCCGGCTTCCTTCAGTGCCACCACAACGTTCTTTCCCGAATCGAGCGAGATCTCGCGCTCGGCGGAATGACCGCCCGCCAAGACCGCTACGTGCATGTTCTCTAGGCTTTTACCCGGCATGGGCAGACTCCTCCTCTATAATTTCTGCAGCTGATACCATATTGTAGCGATACCCTCTACGTTTCCCCAAAATCGAAAGGCTTCCATGAATCCCAGGACTAAATCTCAGGACATTCGCGACTTGAGCCAAAACGATATTCGCGAGCTCGTGGCCGAACTTGGCCAGCCCGCCTTCCGCGCGAAGCAGCTCATCGAATGGGTCTTTGAGAAGAACGTTTGTTCGTTTGACGATATGACCAATCTTCCCAAGGCTTTCCGTGAGCAGCTTAAAGAGGCTTTTGCCTTTGATACGCCGACTGAACTCACCAAGCAGGTTTCCAAAGATGGCTCGCGCAAGTATCTGCTCGAGTACCACGATGGCATTTCCGTCGAGACTGTCGGCATGCCCCGTCGCAACAAGCTTTCCGTCTGCGTTTCCACCCAGGCAGGCTGCGGCATGGGCTGCGCCTTTTGCGCTACCGGTCTCAACGGCCTCAAGCGCTCTCTGACCGCTCAAGAGATCGTCGATCAGGTGCTTCATGTATCCAACGACTTTGGCGAGCGTGCCACAAGCGTTGTCTTCATGGGCCAGGGCGAGCCGTTTGCCAACTACGACGAGGTTCTCAAGGCACTGCGTATCCTCAACGACCCCGATGGCATCGGTATCGGCGCTCGTCACCTCACCGTCTCTACCAGCGGCGTTATTCCCGGTATTCGCAAATTTGCCGATATCCCCGAGCAGTTCACGCTTGCCGTTTCCCTGCATTCCGCCATCCAGTCGACGCGCAATAAGCTCATGCCCGGTGTCAAGAAGTACACGCTGCTTCGCCTTCACGAAGCGCTTCAGCTCTACACCGAGAAGACTGGCCGCCGCCCGACCTATGAGTATGCCATGATCGAAGGCGTCAACGATACGAATCCCGAGATGCAGGCACTCTGCGACTTCTGCGAGGGAACGCTGTGCCACGTTAACCTGATTCAACTTAACGACATCGAGGGCAGCCCGCTCAAGCCGTCGCCGATTCATAAGGTTGAGGATCTTCAGCGTCGTCTTGAGTCCCGTGGCATCGAGACCACGATTCGTAACTCCCGTGGTAACGATATTGACGCCGCTTGCGGACAGCTGAAACAGCGCTTCAAAGTTCAGAAGAACGCATAGGGGAGTCGCACTCCAAAACGTTTCATGTGAAACATCGAACGGCCCCGGTTGCAGGATATGCAACCGGGGCCGTTTCATTTATTGACCTCAATTTTGGACCAGCTGCTACCTTTCCCATTTTTTACGGACAAAATAAGGGGCCCATGTCTCATGAATCAGACAAGGGCCCCTCAAAATATGCAAAGTAATTATTAGGTACCTAATAGCCTACATTTTCCCATTGGTTGCTAACCCAACCTTGATTAATCTTAGGATTTTTCGTTACCTGAGCAGTGCGCATGGCAACATCTTCTGTCATAACATCCATTTTCTTCTTGGATGTATCAACGATATCTTGCGCTCCACGAAGCAAACGACCTCGAAGTTCATCGTCTGTCGCGATCTTATAGCCAGCAAAGGCACCAGCCGCGACAGTCGTCACCAATGCAATCGCAGTAATAATCTTATTCCTCATCTTGGCCTCCTTGATCAAACTGAATCATTTCACCAAGAATACGAGAGAGCTCTTCCTCGTCTTTAAACTCAATCTCAATCTTATTCTTTCCACGCGAGCTCTTCACACGCACGTTGGTATTAAATACCTGACGAAGAACACGCGCAGCCTTTTTAAAAGACTGCGGCGTTGCGGGCCGCGGCGTCTTAGGTGTCTCTCCGGCAGAAAACAATGGAGCAAGATTTTCTGTCGCTCTTACGGAAAGGCCCTCCGCAACAACCTTCTCTGCAAGTCGAATTCGAGCATCCTCATAGGGAACTGCAAGAATCGCACGTGCGTGACCAGCAGTAAGTTTACCCTCAAAAATCATCTGCTGAACTACTTCGGGGAGATCGAGAAGGCGCAGCGAGTTTGTAATTGCAGAGCGTGACTTGCTTACGGCCTTCGACAATGCCTCCTGGGTCATACCGCTAGCATCGATGAGCTGGCGATAGCCCTTAGCCTCTTCGACGGGATTCAAATCAGAACGCTGAAGGTTTTCGATAAGAGCAAGAGCCAGCATCTCTTCATCATTAACATCTTTAATGATGACAGGCAGTTCCTCAAGACCAGCAAGCTTTGACGCCTGGTAACGACGCTCACCAGCGATGATCTCATAGCCGTTTCCATGCTTGCGAACCAAGAGCGGCTGCAGAACGCCATGTTCTTGGATTGACTCGCTCAACTCGCGAAGTTCAGTTTCATTAAAGTGAATTCGCGGTTGATTAGGGTTGGGAACGATATCCTCAATAGGTAGTTTTGTTTCAGATGCGGCATTTGAAGCAGATGCAGCAGAACCACCGGTCTCATACTCAGCCTCTGAGACCAAAGCATTGAGTCCGCGTCCCAATCCACCACGTTTCTTTGCACTAGGCACGCTTGATCACCTCTTTTGCAAGGTTCATATACGCTTTTGCACCCTTATTTTGAGGTGCATAGGTAATTACCGGTTCTCCAAAAGACGGAGCTTCAGAGATTTTAACTGTACGGGGAATCAGCGTCTTAAACGCCTTATCACCAAAGTACGATTGAACTTCCTCAACAACCTGATTCGACAAAGAAGTACGTGAGTCATACATGGTCATAAGCACGCCATAGGTGTCTAAGCCCTTATTCAGACGTGATTTGACCATCTTCATTGACTCAAGCAGCTTCGTAACGCCCTCGAGTGCGTAATACTCACACTGGATTGGAATCAAAACGCTATCTGCTGCGGTCAAGGCATTGATAGTAAGCAGGCCGAGCGAAGGAGGACAGTCAATGAAAATAAAATCGAACTCGTCCTGAATCGGCTCAAGCAAATCTTTGAGGCGGGTTTCACGAGCAATTGCGCTTACGAGCTCAATTTCGGCACCTGCAAGCTGAATCGTAGCTGGAATTACGAATACCTTTTTGCAATTTGTATCAAGAACAAGCGATTCTGCCGGCACATCATTCAACAATGCATCATAGATGCAGTGATCAAGGTCTTCTTTTTCAATTCCAAACCCACTGGTACTGTTTCCCTGCGGATCAAAATCGACAATCAGTGTCTTACGACCCTGCTCACCCAGTGCTGCTGCAAGGTTTACAGCCGTCGTTGACTTACCGACGCCGCCTTTTTGATTGATGATTGCAATGATACGCGTGTCTTTTGCGTTCTTAGAACGCTTAACGTCGCGAAATCCCACGGTCCCTCCTGGTGTGTATTAAAGCTGTCAAACGGAGGATGTTTCACGTGAAACATTCCGATTCGATATCAACCGCCATGTTTCACGTGAAACACTGCAAGTTGTTAGTATCCATTATGTTTCACGTGAAACATCTAGGCAAGCGGATTCTTCTTTGCCATGCCATTTGCACGAGGCAATGAAACGGATGCTGGATGACTCTTCTGAAATACAATAAACTCCCTGTGGCCCAAGCCCTCAGGCAAATCGATTGCGTCATTCAGAAGCAAAGTGAAGCCACAAATCTTAGCTGCTGACATGCCGGAAGCAAGCTCCTCAAACGAAGGATTACCCTTGGTGATAACAAATAGCCCTCCGTCTTTAATGAACGGAGCCGCATACTCAACAAGAATCGGTAGAGGAGCCAGTGCACGGGCGGTTACGACAGAAAACTGCTTCTTATGGCTTCGAGCATATTCTTCAAGGCGATCATGAACCGCATGAGCATGTTTCAATCCAAGAGCATCAACAAAAGAATTGACAGCATCAACCTTCTTCCCAACAGAGTCAATATAAGTAGCTTTACGATGCGTGGTTATGGTTAAAGGAATACCAGGGAAGCCCGCACCTGTTCCCATATCGAGCAAAGCTCCCTCAGGAGCCTTATTGATATAGGGAAGCAAAACAAGCGAGTCGAGGATATGAAGTACTGCAGCATCTTCTACGTTAAGAATACGGGTAAGATTGGTTGTCTTATTTTTTTCCAGAACCAAATCCAAATGCTGAATACAGTTCCTCAGCTCAACATCAGTTACGCTCAAGGAATACTCTTTGCAATAAGAAGTTAGACGACTCAACATCTTGTCAGCCTGCTGATCAGTAAGTACTAACAACGAAAGCTCCTTTCTGACAAAAATCAGTGTATCGAGAACTTTTGACAAAAAAAGGGGACGTGGAAACCACGTCCCCTTAGCATAAGCTCGAGTGGATTAACGAGCAACAATTACCACATGGCGATCAGGGTCAGAACCCTCGGAATGTGTATCGACTGCATCATTACCACGAAGCGCAATGTGAACCAGTCGGCGCTCATAGGCATTCATGGGCGGCAGGGAAACGCTCTTATGAGTACGGATTGCACGCTCGGCAGCAGACTGAGCCATAGCGGCAACCTTGTCCTGACGACGGCTCTTGTAACCCTCAACATCGACGACAACCGGATACCTAAAGCCGAGCTTACGGCTAACCAGCAGAGAGAACATAACCTGAAGGGCATCAAGCGTACGTCCATGGCGACCAATGAGAACAGCAAGATCAGGAGCAGTTACATCCAGAATCAACTCGCCCTCATCGCCTTCATATTCATCGATAGGAGAGTTGGCGGCATCGAAGTGCGAAAGGATGGAACGCAGAATAGAAATCGCAACATCGGCAATGGTGTCGAGTTCCTCATCAGTCAGCTCTTCACCAGCCTTGTAGCGCTGTGCAATCTCGGGATAATCGCCCGCGACCTGCGGGGCAACCTCCTCAAGCATATCCTCGATGATCTCTTCAGACATAACGTACTCCAAAAGTTAGGTACTTAAATAAGATTGATATCCCACTACTTCTTCTTGTGCGGGCGCGGCTTCTTCTCGCGACGAGTGACCTCAACCTGCAGCGGCGCGTTCTTAAGGCGCTCCTCCTCATCGGCCTTCGCCTTGTCGATGACCTTCTGCGTCACAAAAATCTGCTGGATAACCTGCCAAGCAGACGAGACGTCGTAGTACAGCAGAACACCAACGGGAAGGCTCCAGCCCATCCAAAGCATCATGACCGTCATGACAACGGCCATCATACGCATGCTCTGAGCCTGCTGGCCGGTCTGGTTGCGCGACATATAGAGCTGCGGAATCAGGGTCAGGACAGCGAACAGGATCAGGCAGACCAGCGCAGGCAGCGCGACCATAAAGCCATCGGCAAAGGAGGCACTCGGCGTGGTGGTCAGGTCGGGCAGAATATTAAAGAACGAGAACGTGCCGTCGTTAAAGTAGTCCGGCAGGTTACGCAGCAGCGTAAATAGGGCGAACAGGACAGGCATCTGAATCAACAGCGGCAGACAACCAGCCATCGGGTTGAACTTGTTCTCGCTGTAGAACTTCTGCATTTCCTCGGCCTGACGCTGGGGATCGTCGGCATAGCGCTCCTGGATCTCGAGCATCTTGGGCTGCAGCACCTGCATGCGTGCCGTCGACTTAGTCGACTTGAGCATAAGCGGCGTCAGCAGCAGACGGATGATGACCACCAGGATGATAATGGACAGGCCCCAGTCGACCGCAAAGGTCTGGATGAGCTTGAGCAGCTCGAAAAGGATGTTAACGATCCAATCCCACATGTAAGTTTTCCTCCGATAGCGAGTGCCCGCTAGGGCACAGGGTCATAACCGCCGACGTGCAGGGGATTGCAGCGAGCGATGCGCCTCACGGCAAGCCAGCAGCCTCTCAAAACACCGTACTTCTCAATCGCCTGGACGGCGTATTGCGAGCACGTTGGGTAATAAATGCAGGCGTCAGGCAATAAGGGCGAAATAACCTGTTGATATATGCGAATAGGAGCGATGGCAACACGTCGCAAAACGTGATTGCTCATCGCTCCTCCCCGGCAACGCCGGCGCGTTTCATAAGCGAACGCAATGCATTGTCCATCTCCTGCGGCGAGGAAACCCTCGTCTTGGGAGTTGCGAACAAGATGATGTCATAACCCGCAACGGGAAATCCACAGCTGCGGGCGGCCTCGCGCATCACACGCTTAGAACGGTTGCGCACGACAGCACAACCGAGCCGTTTAGCACCAACGAAGGCGACCCTTCCGGAGTCGCCTTCGCCAACCGATTCACATATGGTCATTCGAATCAGAGGGTGATTGAAACGACGCCCCTGACTGAACACATGCTCGAAATCTTGCCGAGACTTAATAGTCTTCATGCGAGATGTGTGTATCGCTGCTAGACAGTGAGACGCTTGCGGCCCTTGGCGCGACGACGGGCGAGCACGGCACGACCACCCTTGGTGGCCATACGGGCACGGAAGCCATGGGTCTTGGCACGCTTACGCTTATTAGGCTGATACGTACGCTTCATCTTAAGTTCCTCCTGCTGCATTTCGAGTGTCCGCGGGGGCGCGGACGCAGATATAGACACGTGAGCTTGAAGATTGTAGGGAAATCAATGTTCAAATGTCAAGAAATCAAAGGTAAAAGGTTGCGCAGTTCACACGGTTCCCCCATAAGCCGAGCTCGATTTAGCGGTACATGGCAACTTTTCACGATATTTCATCGAGTTTTCAACAGGTCATGTTGGCAATGTTGAGAACTTTTCGTCCGTTTTCCAAAGTTTTCAACAGGTTTTGAAAAGTTGTCGAAAGATGAGAAACATTGCACGGTGAGCTACTATTTGTTCGAAACCTTTTGAAAGATTGCGAGCGGCATGTCTGACGACTTTTACACCATGGTCGATTCCGGAGACCCGGCACCCGACAACGAGCACATCACCGGCGTGCGCGAAGAGCGTAAGGAAGGCGAGCAGACGACCACGCAGGCGCCAAAAGCCATGTACGCCGCGCGCATCGCCGTCTATGACGACATGCTGTCGACACCGCGTGTGATCGTCATTGATCCGCAAGATGTCCGCACGTATTTGGAAGAGACGACCAACACCGTCTACCAGTGTATGAAAGAGCAAGGTGGCCACATCTCGCTCATGGTCATCCGCGAGATTGTCGAAAACTTTATCCACGCACACTTTGCCGAGCCCATCATCTCGATTCTGGACGGCGGAGACACCATCCGCTTTGCTGATCAAGGACCCGGCATCGACGACAAGGAGCGCGCTTTCGACTTTGGCGTTACCAGCGCAAACAGCAAGATGAAGCGCTATATCCGTGGAACAGGAGCAGGGTTTCCCATGGTGCAGGAGTATTTGGAAAACGCCGGCGGGGCCGTGTCCATCGAGGACAATATGGGCAACGGCACCGTGGTTACGGTAAGCCTGGACCCTAAACGCGTGCAGGAAATCGAACGCGCCGGCGGGCGCGGTGCTGCCGTGCGGCCCGAGACGGAGCAGCCCGCATATCCCCTGCCGGGAGCTTTTGCGCAGCAGCCCATGGCAACGCAGCAGATGCAGCCCCGCGTGGGACAGATGCAGCAGCCCGGAATGCTTCCTACACAAGAGCCCCAGGCGGCGTCGATGTCGATGCCGCCAAACATGCCAGAGACCGTGCTGCTGGCGGATCAGGATACAGCAGCAATGCAGCAGGCGACGGGGGCACCGGGTAGCCAGCAAATGGGCTATCAGCCGTACCAACAGGGATATCCATATCAGCAGATGCAGCCACTGGGGTATGGCCAGCAGTTCCCGCAGCAGTACCAGCAGGGATATCAGCAGCCGTACCAGCAGATGCCGCAGCAGCAGTACAACCCCTGGGCCCAGCAGATGCCTCCGCAGCCTTACCAACAGTGGCCTCAAAGTTTTCAACAGCAAATGCCGCCGATGCAGAGTTCTCAACAACCAGCAGCTCAAATGATGTATCCTAATGCAGCAAATCAGTATGCGCAGCCACAACCGGACGTGTTCGTAAGCGATCGCGGCAACGCCGCGCTGGGCTATCTGGCGCAAAATCAAGCGTGCGGTGCTACCGATCTGGCGAGGGCGTTTGGAAACTCGGCCCCCACTTGGTCACGCACGCTCAATGACTTGGCGCAGGCCGGCTTGGTCATCAAGCATGGCCAGAAATACCATCTGACCGAACTCGGCGCCGCTCGCGTGCGAGCTCAGAGCTAAAGAACGGGAGAGATAGTGGACGAGGAAGCAAGCATCATCCTGGGGGATGCCATCGCCTTTTGCCAGCGCGACGGCCAAGATGCACGCCTCATCAACATGCTGGGGCAATCGCGCGCCATAAGCCTAACCGAAGATACGCTCACGATCGAGGCCCCCTCGCGCTTTGCCATCGCGCAGCTCAAAAAGCATCAGCCGACCATTGAGGCCTATCTGGAAGAAATCGCCTTTGCACCGATTGCGCTCGACATCGTGGCACCGCAAGGCGCCGCGACGGA
>UQTN01000042.1 GCA_900543945.1 uncultured Collinsella sp.
ACCGTCGAGCGCGATGCGCCGGATGCGGCGCGTGTGCTCGATCGCGACGTGTCGGCGGGCGATGCCGAGCGTCTGCGCTCGCGTACGCTGGGCCTCATGCTGGAGGACACGGCGCTCGAGTTGGGTGCGATGGCGCTGAGCCCGCTGTCCAAAACCGAGTACGCGCTGGCGGCGCCGGCGCTTTGCGGCGGCTACCAGGGCGATTATGCGCCCTTTGGCGATGTGTACCTGTCGACGCTTGAGTTTGTGGCGCGTGTGCGCAATCGCACGTCTGCCGTGGTGCCCCAAGAGCTCGTGACGCTCAACGCGGTGGAAGATTGTATGGAGCGAGTGCTGGCGCAGGCGCTCTCGACGCTCGACGGTCCGGTCGATATGCTCGACCGCGCGGCACAGCTGCTCGGCGGGCTTGAGCCGGGTGAGGTCGATGGCGCGCTCGAGGCGCACGTGGACCGCAATCGATCTTTCGACGACATCCCGATGGCCGCTGGCAAGCCTGAGGCCTGCTCGCTGCTGCTGATGCTCGTGCGTCAGGGCGAGGCCGCCCGCCGCATGCTGCCGACGGCGCCGATCGTCTCGTCCCGTTCGTTTGCCGAGCGCTCCTGGCCGTACATGCTCGCGTGGTCCGACCTGGGGCTCAACGGCAAGGAGCGTATGGCGGTCGATTCGTTGGCGCGCGCCGAGGTGCGCCGTTTTGCTGACGAGGATACGAGCGAGCGCATGCGAAACGAGATGATGGGCGTGCTGGGCGAGCTACTGGGTATTTCGCCCGAGCAGATGGAGGAGTTGCGCTCTGAGGACGGTCAGCGTCGCTTGCACGAGGGCATGAAAAAGTTCGAGGGCGAGGTCCAGGACGCCATCGAAAAGATGATGGGCGGCCAGGGTGGCCCGCAGGGTGGACCCCAGGGCACGCCGATGCCGCATCCGCCGGTGGATCCCCGACAGTTCCCATTCTTCTCGCAGAACTAAACTGGGGATGGGGCCAAGGTTACGCGGTTTTGCCAAACCGCGTAACGAGTCGACGCTGCGCGAGCCCCTGTCGGGCAATCTGCCGCTCAAACCGTCGCTTGCGTACAGAAGTACGCGGCGCTCCTCTTTCGCGACACCTTGCCACGGCAGGGACTCGCTCGCTGACTTATGCTCAACCTATGGTTCAACCTTGCTTGTTAGATACGGTCGCTGTTGTGTTATTCTAGAACAGACGTTCGTGAGTAGTGCGCGGGGCCTTGCCTTGCGCTTGGTAAAAGACGAGGGGAGGTTGGCTTGGTTATTTTGGGCATCGACCCCGGTTTGGCTCATACGGGTTGGGGGATTATCGAGGAGCGGCGTGGCGAGGTTCGCTGCCGTGCCTATGGCTGCATCGAGACCAGCGCGGGTAGTCCGCTCGCGGTGCGCCTGTCGCATATCGCCCGCGACCTCAAGGGTGTCGTGGAGCGCTATCGACCCGATACCGCTGCTATCGAGAGCATTTACTTTGGCGCCAACGTTCGCTCGGCCATCCCTACGGCGCATGCCCGCGGCGCTGCGCTTGTGGCGCTTTCGGAGTGCGCGCTCGAGATCGGCGAGTACACGCCCATGCAGATCAAACAGGCTGTGGTGGGTACCGGCGCCGCGGACAAGCGGCAGGTCGCCTACATGGTACGCACGCTCACACAGCTCGACCACGACCCGCATCCCGACCATGCCGCCGATGCCCTGGCCTGTGCCATCTGCCACGTAAACCTCAGCCGCACCCGCGCCCTCACCGGTGGCGAGTTCTATCAACAGAGAGGAACCGGATACTGATGATTTCCCAGCTCCACGGAACGCTTGTCGAGGCCACGATGAGCTCTGCTGTCGTTGACGTGTCGGGCGTTGGCTTTGAACTCGGCATTTCTGGCAGCACTGCGGCCACGCTGCCTACGCCCGGCGGTGAGGTGCGCCTCTATACCCGTATGCAGGTGCGCGAGGACGCTATGACACTTTTCGGTTTTTCCTCTAAGGATGAGCGCACGATGTTCGACCGGCTTGTGTCCGTCTCGGGCGTTGGCCCGCGCTTGGCGCTCGCCGTGCTTTCCACCTATACCGTGGGGCAGCTGTATTCGCTGGTGATGGCCGAGGACGACAAGGGCATGGCCAAGGTACCCGGTGTGGGTAAAAAGACCGCCCAGCGCCTCATCTTGGAGCTCAAGAGCACCTTTGCCAAGGATAAGGGCTTTGTGCCGGTCGACGTGATCCCGGGGCAGGTTGCGATGCCGGTCCCCGCCGCCGCTCCCTCGGCGATCGATGACGCCCGTGCGGCGCTCCTTTCCATGGGCTTTAGTCCGCAGGAGACCGATGTCGCTCTGAGCGGGTATGATGGGCAGGATATGCGTGTCGAGGATCTGCTCGGCGCGGCGCTTAAGCGACTCGGAATGGATGCGTGATGTGGGAAGCCGATGACTCTCAGGACCTGTGGGCGACGCCCGGCAACTCGCCGGCGGCATCCATGGCGCACGGCGAGCGCATGGTGGGCTCGGAGCTGACGGCCGAGGACCTCGATGTCGATCGCACTTTGCGCCCCCAGCGCCTGGACGATTACTGCGGCCAGGAGCATATCAAGCAGAGCCTGCGCGTGTTGATCGAAGCGGCGCAGAGCCGTGGCGAGACGCTCGACCACGTGATCTTCTCGGGCCCTCCGGGTCTGGGCAAGACCACGCTGGCTACGGTTATCGCCAACGAGCTGGGCGCTCAGATCAAGACCACGAGTGGCCCTGCCATCGCGCGCACCGGCGACCTGGCAGCCATCCTTACTAACTTGCAGCCGGGTGATGTGCTGTTTATCGACGAGATCCACCGCCTCAACCGTTCGGTCGAGGAGGTCCTGTACCCCGCGATGGAGGACTTTGCCCTCGATATCGTGATTGGCAAGGGTCCGGCGGCGCGCTCGATTCGCCTGGATATTCCCAAGTTTACGCTGGTGGCGGCAACGACCCGCTCAGGCATGTTGACCGGCCCGTTGCGCGACCGCTTTGGCATTTCATATCGCCTGGATTACTACACGGTCGAGGAACTCGCGCAGATTGTTACGCGCTCGGCGACTATCCTGGGCGTGACGATCGACCATCCCAGTGCACTCGAGATCGGCTCGCGTTCGCGCGGCACGCCACGTCTTGCCAACCGCCTGCTCAAGCGCGTGCGCGATTACGCACAGGTGCGCGGCAACGGCCCCATCGAGCTCGATATCTGTCGCCAGGCGCTCGAGTTCTTCGAGATCGATGAGCTCGGTCTGGACTGGATGGATATTCGCATTTTGGAGACGCTCGCTAAGACGTTCTCCGGTCGTGCCGTGGGACTTACGACCCTTGCCAGCGCGGTGGGCGAGGACCCGGGCACGCTCGAGGATGTCTATGAGCCCTATCTGCTGCAGTGCGGGTTGATGATTCGTACGCCGCAGGGCCGTCAGGCAACCCTGCGCACCTTTGAGCACCTGGGGATTGAACCTACCATTTAGGGCGCTTTGTTTTGGCGGGTTGTTAAGCTATCGCTGAGCATTGGATAAACAGATCGCCGTTTGTCGGTTGCGGGTGTTTTACTATTGCACGCCCGTGCTATGCTGGATTGGTCTTTTTCTCATTCGGTAACGAAAGGACCGCCCATGCCTACTGACATCGAAATCGCACGTTCCGTCACGCCGCTGCCCATTACCGAGGTGGCTAAGAACGCCGGCGTCGACGTAAAGCACCTGATTCCGTACGGCTTCGACAAGGCTAAGGTTGACTATTCACTGCTCAACGAGCCGACTGATCACCAGGCCAAGCTCGTCCTCGTGACCGCTATCAACCCAACGCCTGCGGGCGAGGGCAAGACCACCATGACCATCGGTCTGGCCGATGGTCTGCGTCGCCGCGGCGTCAAGAGCGCCGTGGCCCTGCGCGAGCCTTCGCTCGGCCCTGTCTTTGGCATTAAGGGCGGTGCTGCCGGTGGCGGCTGGGCTCAGGTGATCCCCATGGAGGATATCAACCTGCACTTTACCGGCGACTTCCACGCTATCGGTGCTGCCAACAACCTGCTGGCCGCCATGCTTGATAACCACATCCAGCAGGGCAATCAGCTCGGTATTGACGTTAAGCGCATCACTTGGAAGCGCGTCGTCGATATGAACGACCGTCAGCTGCGCCACGTTATCGACGGCATTGGCGGTAAGGCCCAGGGCGTGCCGCGCGAGGACGGCTTCGATATCACCGTCGCCTCCGAGGTCATGGCAATCCTGTGCCTGTCTACGAGCATCAACGACCTCAAGGAACGCTTGGGTGAGATTGTCGTCGGCTATAGCTTTGCCGGCGAGCCCGTCCGTGCCCGCGACCTCAAGGCCCAGGGTGCCATGGCCGCGTTGCTTAAGGACGCGCTCAAGCCCAACCTGGTGCAAACGCTCGAGGGCACGCCCGCGTTTGTCCACGGCGGTCCCTTCGCCAACATTGCCCACGGCTGCAACTCTATCATGGCCACACGTATGGCGATGCGCTTTGGCGATGTTGCCATTACCGAGGCCGGCTTCGGTGCCGATCTGGGTGCCGAGAAGTTCCTCGACATCAAGTGCCGCATGACGGGCGTTCGCCCCAGCGCTGTCGTGGTCGTCGCGACCGCTCGTGCGCTGAAGTACAACGGTGGCGTCGCCAAGGCCGACCTCAACGAGGAGAACCTCGAGGCACTCAAGGCTGGCATGCCCAACCTGCTGCGTCATGTCGACAACATCCAGAACGTTTATGGTCTGCCCTGCGTGGTCGCCATCAACCGCTTCCCGACGGACACCGAGGCCGAGCTCGAGCTCATCGAGTCCGAGTGCCAGAAGCTGGGCGTCAATGTGAAGCTGTCCGAGGTCTGGGCCAAGGGCGGCGAGGGCGCGCTCGACTTGGCCGATGAGGTCATGCGCTTGATTGAGCAGCCGAGCGAGCTCAAGTTTGCTTACGAGGACGGCGCCGATATTGCCGACGCTCTCGAGGCCGTTGCCACTAAGGTTTACCGCGCCGATGGCGTCGACTTTACGCCCGCTGCCAAGCGTCAGCTCGCCGAGCTGCGCGAGAACGGCTTTGGCAACCTGCCGGTGTGCGTGGCCAAGACGCAGTACAGCTTTAGCGACAACGCCAAGGCCCTGGGCGCTCCCGAGAACTTCCGCATCACGGTGCGTGAGCTCAAGGTTTCCGCCGGCGCCCACTTTGTGGTCGCGCTGACCGGCAGTGTTCTGACCATGCCGGGCCTGCCCAAGGTTCCCGCGGCCGAGAACATCGACGTCGACAACGACGGCAACATCACCGGCCTGTTCTAAGCCTGTTGCCCATAGCTGCTTGCCCGCCCCGTCGCGCCTACCAAGGCCCGGCGGGGCTTTTTGATCCTTAGGCCCGCGCATGTCTTGTAGATACCGACGGGCTCTGCCCATCATAGGTTTTTGCGCGGGTAGAATGCATGGATAACTTGATGCTCACGAGCGACGGAAAGGAATCGTTGCATGGATCAGGACAAAACAACCGTGATGGGCGGCTACGGTTCCGCGCAGGCTGGCGATAGCGCCGATGCGACCCGCGTTGTTCCCAACCCCGGTTATACCGACCCCGCCGCGACGCAGCCTTCTGCCGAGCCCACCCGGGTTATGGGCTATGGCGACACGGCGCAGGATTCTTATGCTGCATCTTCGCAAGGCCCCTATGGCAACGTAACTCCGGACCCGTTTGATTACGCGCCGCAGGATTCTTATGCCGCCTCGACACCGAATCCCTATGATGACCTGCCGCAGAATCCCATTCCGCAGCCTCAGCAGACGACGTATATGCCTCGCACGGCGCAGCCTCGCTACGAGTCACGCGAGCCGTATCGCGAGTACCCCAAGTCGATTCCGCAATATGGCGAGGACGAGGAGAAGAAGCCGTCGCGTTCGTCGAGCGTGATCAAGAAGATCCTCATCGTGTTGGCGATCTTCTTTGCTCTCTCGGTTGTGTTTGCCATCGTGTCGGGCATGCTCAACAAGCGGGGGAGCTCAACGGCCGATACCACTGCCGAGCAAACCGCGTCCGCCTCGTCTAGTACCGTCGATCTGAGCGATATTCCGGGGCAGTACTGGTCCAACGCCAAGAAGCTCCTCAAGTCGCGCGGCGCCGATCTTTCGAATGCCGTGGTCCTGACTGATGATGGCTCAACGCCCGTCGTCGATGCCAACTGGGTTGTTACTTCTGCCTACTATAACGACAACGGTAACCTTGAAATTCAACTCACGCATAAGAACAGCTCGGGCAACTCGTCCGACGGCCAAAGCGGCACCGACAGCTCGAGCTCCAACATGCTGGAGGACCTGAGCAACAAGGCGCAGGAATTGGGAGACAAGGCGCAAGAGCTGGGCGATACGACACAAAACCTGGGCGACACCGCGCAGAACTTGGGAGACATGGCGACAGATGCCTGGAACGCCCTACAAAACGGCATTTTGGGTGCACAGGGAAACTAGCGGCCGAGCGGAGCGGGGCTACAGCTGCTCGGCCGGACGGTCGGGTGAGCTGAAGCCCGAGTCAAACGTGACGACGCATGACGCATCGGGCCGGCGCTCGTGCACGATGCGCGTGACGAGCTCCAGCAGCTCCTCGTCGGATATGTCAAAGTCGTCGGGACGCACTAGGTCAAATGACACAAAGCCATCGTGTTCGTGAAGGTCGTGGATGGAGAGCGCGGGATCGATCTGCATGACGCCGCGCTTGACCCAGCCGCGCAGGTCGTCGCCGGTGGTGGCGATGGGATCGCAGTGCAGCGTGATGCCGATTCCCATCTGCCGCTTGATATCATGCTCGATGGTGTCCAGAATCTCGTGGTGCTCAAACGCGTCGCCCTCGCCGGGCATCTCCACGTGGGCGCTGGCAAACTGACGACCGGGGCCGTAGTCGTGCACCATCAGGTCGTGTGTGCCCAAGACCTGCGGATAGGACATGATCTTGTCGCGGATTGCCTGGACGAGCTTGGGGTCGGGCGCTTGCCCCAGCAACGGGCTGATGGCGTCGCGCACCAGGCCCATGCCGCTGATGCAAATGAAGATGCCCACGCCCAGGCCCGCCCAGCCGTCGAGGTCAAAGCCGGTCGTCTGCGAAATAAGCGCCGCCACCAAGACCGAGCCCGAGGTAATGACGTCGTTTTTGGAGTCCTGCGCTGTGGCGATGAGCGTCTCCGAGTCGATGCGGTCGCCCAGTGCGCGGTTGAACGCGGCCATCCAGAGCTTAACGAGCATGGACAAGACGAGGGCGGCTAAGGAGAGCACCGAATATGCAGTGGGGGAAGGCTTGATGATCTTAGTGACCGACTCGAGGATCAGGTTGATGCCGACGGCGCAAACCAGGACGGCGACGAACAGACCGGCTAGGTACTCGTAGCGACCGTGGCCATAGGGGTGGCCTTCGTCTGCCGGGCGGCTGGCAAGGCGGAACCCGAGCAGGCTCACGATGTTGCTCGAGGCGTCGGAGAGGTTGTTGAAGGCGTCGGCGACAAGCGAGACGGAGCCGGCGAGCAGGCCTGCGATGCCCTTGGCCAGGCACAGGGTGATGTTGAGGCCAATGCAGATGAGGCTTGCGGCAAAGCCCGCGTTGGTGCGGCAAGATACATCGACCGGCTCGCCCTCGCTGCCGGGAACAAGCGTATGTACCAGCCGATTTACAAATAGCATAGCGGTCGTCCTCACAGTCATGTTTAAGGGGATAGTGTAGCTCGCGCAGGGGCGCCGTGCACCGACGCTCAGAAAATGCAGCAATAGTCTGCCGGTGCTAACGAGCGAGCCTTCTCGTCTGCCTGGGTGGTCCATTTTGGGCCACATGGGTATGGGCATGTGCCTGTTTGCTCGGCATACTTAATGTCGACAGCCCCTGTGCAAAGGAGGACGTTTCCATGGACGAGATGTTTGCCATTAAATGCCAAAACTGCGGCGGCCCTATGTACTCGCACCAGGCTAAGCGCAGCTTTGAGTGCGCCTATTGCGGCGCGGTCATTCCGTGGCAGGCGGACGCCGGAGAGCCCAAGAGCGCTTTGGGCATTCGCCATACGCCGTTGACGGTGGTGGATGGACTGCTCAAGCTCACGCATGTGTCGCAACTCGAGCGCCCGGAGGACCCGGACTGGTATTTCTTCAATTCGCACTGGCGCAATCAGTCGGTTCTGGAACATCTGCTGTGGGAGGATCGCGGTACGGCGCAGGAGTTCCAAGAGGCCACGCATGTGAGCATTCCTTGCCCCTTCTGCGGAGCGTCCTTTGAGGGCGAGTCAACGCAGCGTGTGTTTGAGTGCCCGTCCTGCGGCAACAAGATCGGCATTGCCGACCTGTTCAAGCCGGGGACGTTTAGCAAGCGCCTGACCATGGGCGTTGGTGCGGAATATGTGCCCGAGCAGGGTATTCCCTGCGAGATAACGCCGCAGCAGGCGCGCGCCAATGCGCTTGAGCTGGTGCGCCGATATCCAGACGCCTTTGCCGGTCACGATGTGGAAGACGCGATTCAAAACGACATGATGCTCTTCTACTTCCCCATGGCGCTCGCGGACCTACGCATGATGGCGTCCTTCCCGGGCAAGGGCCTGAGCAGGGAGACCCTGGTGTACTACGAGGTGCTCGACTGGGCATATCCCAGGGCAAACTACCTGGACGTTCGCCTTATGGGCATTCTGGAGCCATGGGACTTTGCCAAGGTTGGGTCGTTCGACCCGGCCATGCAGGAAGGCGACTTCCGCGTTGTCTCCGTCGACGCGTCCACCAAGGACCAGGTGGTCATTGACAAGCTGGCGCTCGACATTGTCGGCAACGATGCCGAGACTTTCCTGGGGCTCAATAAAAAGAGCATCCGCACCTGGGCGCGCAAGGCCCGCAAGCACAAGGACGGCCTGGTTATGGTGCCGGTCTACTTTGTCGACCGTCCGGCAACGGACAGCCGCGACGGCGAGCAGGTGCGCATTGCCGTGAACGGCCAGACGGGCCGTGCGGCCGCGGTGGTGTTTAGCGACAAGCGCGAAACGCATATCGTGGCGCCGCTCAACCCGAGCCTGCATCTGTCCGGCGAGAGCACCGTGCACGCCACGCCCATCGAGGTCAAATACGTTAAATCGCCCTTCCTATACCAGATCGTGCGCCGTGGAGGTGGTGAGCAACCGCGCCAGGTTGCAGCGGCAGCTGAGGGTTCCTACCGAGAAGAAAAGCCCAAACGCAAGGGATTGTTCGCTGCGATTTTTGGTAAGTAGGGGAGTGGTGCCGGGGCGTCGGGCTGCATCGCAAGGTCATGAGACGAACTTAAGACTGCTGGGAACGTGCTACCATTGCCGATAGCCTTAATCTTGTAAGAAGCGGAGGCCAGATTATGGGTTTTGCGGATCAGCAGCTTCAGCTTCAGGTACCGTATTCTCCTGACGACACGTTTAATGCCTTGAAGGCAGCTATGGAAAAGCTGCCTAAAGTAAAAGTTGATAGTGCATCGCCCACAACAAGAACAGTTGCAGCCGAGATTGGTATGAGCCTTTGGTCTTGGGGCGAAAATATCAGTATTTCGGTTGTTCCAGTTGAAGGCGGATCTGGCGTTACTGTCAAGTCGTCATCTAAGGTCAGGGCAAACGTATTAAACGGGGGCAAAAATGCAAAGAATATTGCCGAGATAGTCGATGCCCTATCGAAGGAGCTTGAGCGGTATCCGCAGGTTTCACAGACTATTGAGACGCTGGCGGATAGTGATTGATGTAGTTGCAAGGCTTGAGAGGCTTGCAACGCTGCGTGATAGTGGAGTGCTTACCGAGGAAGAGTTTGCTGCAGAAAAGGCAAAAATCTTTTTGTAATCAGACACGGTGGTTGGATTTGCATTCTATTATTGAACTTGGTTATACCAGGCTGAAAATATCGTGTGTAATAAAGGTGCGTAGTAGTCTCGTCTTGATTGGCAGATGTAAATAAACGGTGGAACGGCTGTAAAAGAGCCTTGCCACTGGGTAAAATCAGGATGTGCCGCGGAACCCGCTCCTCAGTCGGTCAACTTTGGAAGCGCGGGCAACGCAGGTATTATCGTCTAAAGGGCCGGGTGCAACCGGCCCTTTGCATGACTCCCTTCGCTATCCGTTACTGCTTATATTCCCGCCAGATCGAGTAGAGGTTCCGGACGATGCCGGTTACATACATCGAGAGGCGCAGGATTTCAAGAAACAAGTTCATAGGCTTCACCCCAATCAGAGATTAGAGCGTTGCCCGCAGGCGGATTCCGCGGCAGGCATAATTCTACCTCACGGGCCGCGGTGGAGGATAGCCTGCCCCCTGGTTTTGAGCAGTGTCGATCTAACGGGCGATCAAACCTCTAGTACTCTTTGAATTGAGCAAGCATCTGTCCGAAGAAGCTTAGTTCGGATGGCTCATAAATGATCGAACCGCCGTCCGCGGTCCTGTAGACCCCGCAGGGGAGGTAACGCCCGTCGGGGAGGATATAGAGGCTGGCTTCTTCCTTCAGTCCTACTGGAAATAGCGGAATTCCGTTTTCGTCCACTTGGAACTCGTCTATATTTGCGACCTTCCTCTCCATGATGCCTCCTGCCTTATTTCTTGAATGGCGCCCTAAAACAGGCAGCTCTCAATCAACTCTTTACCGCGCAGGGTGTCGACCCACTCCTGCGGGATGGCCTCGATACCGTATACCGTGCCGGCGAGGGCGCCGGCGACGGCTGCGGTGGTGTCGGCGTCGTCGCCTAGGTTGACGGCGGCAAGCACGCATTCATCGTAGCTGTTGGTGTTCACAAAGCACCAGGTGGCAGCCTTAAGCGTGTCAAGCACGAAGCCGCCAGACCTGATTTCGTGCTCGGGCGCGCCTTTCAGGTGAAGCGCCCACGAGGGGAGCACGTCGTTCATCACGTCTCTTATCAGCTCGACAAATATGATACATGCGTCGGTTGACGTTCTGTGGGCATGCGTAATCGCGGAGACCTCGCTGATCTCTTCGTCTGTCGCATCGGTGAACGCCAGGGGCGCGATGCGCATGAGCGAGCCGTTGCCGTTGTCGCGCTCGCCGGAGCCTCCTTTGCCGGTGCGCAGGGCGCGAGCGGTCGTACCGCCGTAATCGAAAACGCCGTCGACCGTATACTCGCCACGGGCAATCCAGCTCACAAACTTGTCGCTCATGTCCGCGGTGTCGATATGCCCGAGCTCCCTAATCGAGTCGCAGGTAGCAAGCGTCATAGATGTGTCGTCGCTCCAGGTGCCGGCGGGCTGCCCATGCGTGCCGTAGCCGATCATGTCCGCGCATTCGAACGTGCCGCGGGGCCTGAACTCGTAGGGAACACCCAGCGCGTCGCCGACGGCAAGCCCATAGATGCAGTCGCGCAGTGTTGTTTTCGGTCTGCCTGTCATGGAGCGCTCCTCTTATGTCGGGGGATATGAAACTCCGTCGGGGGTATCGGTCGCAACGTGCTGCTACCCTTGCGCTTCGCCATTAGTCGCTTCGTTGATGGCGCGGTACTCGGCACTCAGCTCGCGCGCCAGCTCTTCCTTGCTTGGAAGATACGGCAGGTATTTGGCGGCAAACACTTGGTCGTTGTCTTCGGGCAGCGTATACTCGACGATCGAATCGCTTTTGTCCGCGCAGAGCACGATGCCTATGGGCGGATTGTCGCCTTCGTTCATGAGCTCACGCGTGTAGTAGTTCACATACATTTGCATCTGGCCCAGGTCCTGATGCGTAAGGTCATCGGTCTTAAGGTCGATGAGCACGAAGCAGCGCATCAGATAGTTGTAAAAAACAAGGTCAATATAGAAATGGCGCCCATCAAAGGTGATGCGCTTTTGGCGCGCCTCGAAAGCGAAGCCACGGCCAAGCTCCAGCAGGAACTTCTGAAGATGTGTGATGAGCGCCTGCTCTAGATCGCTCTCGCGAAACGCAGTATCGTCCGAGAAACCTAAAAACTCCAGCACATATGGGTCGCGGATGATATCCTCGGGACGATGAGCCGGGGTGCTCTTTTGGATTTCCTGGGTGACGACCTCCTTGTCCTTGCTGGCAAGTAGGCGCTCTCGGAACATGGTGTTGATCTGGCGTTCGAGCTGACGCGTGCTCCAGCGAGAATCGGCGCATTCGTTCATGTACCATGTTCGAGTTTCGGGGTCAGGAATGCGTATTAACCTGCGGTAATGTGTCCAGCTCAATTCGGGACGCAGTGAGTCCCGAATTGGAAATGCAAGATGGAACTGACGCATTTTACGCAGCTCTCTTGCTTCAAAACCTTTACCAAAATCTTTGGTAAGTCTGATTGCGAGGGCCTTGAGCAGCGCCTCTCCATACTTGGCGCGCTCCTCTCCGCCCTGCTCATCAACAATACTCTTGCCGATCTCCCAATATGCCTCAACCATCGCAAAGTTAACGGCGGTATAGGCCTTGTCGCGAGCGGCGTTGAGGATCGAGGAAACCTGCTTGTAAAAAACTTCTGGCACGATTGTCGATTCCCCGCGGTTTACCAGTTCGCCCATCACTGTCGCCCCACTTTCCTCTTGTGGAATGCATCTATATCGCATCTAGTTTAAAGCCTCGCGCGGACACGAATTGCTGTGCTGTCTGGCACCTTCGCATGGGAGCCTTGCGGTGACTAAAATGTGGCAATAGAGACAGTTTTAGCGAACCCCACGGGAGTGACACGTATGGACAACAACACGCTGCTATTCCAGGACAAAGGTTCGGGTAGGTTTAAAGACGTTAAGATCTACCCCAATCGTATCGAGGTGCTCAAGAAGGGCACTTTTGGCGACAGGCACACCGAGATTGTCTACCTTAAGGACATCACGGGGGTCAACAGGATCAAGGGTCGCGACGTTTTCCTGCGTAACAGGCTGTTGACCGCTTGCGTCTTTAGCCTGAGTAGCCGTGCGAAGGCCCAGGAATTTGTGAAAGCTCTGAACATGGTGATGTAGCCGATAGCGGCGTTCGGGCCAAGGTAAAAATCGGGGCGCAGAACGGTATTCTGCGCCCCGATTGAGTTAATGCGCCCAAAA
The DNA here is from genome assembly GCA_900543945.1 of uncultured Collinsella sp. Lineage (GTDB taxonomy): Bacteria > Actinomycetota > Coriobacteriia > Coriobacteriales > Coriobacteriaceae > Collinsella. Next base: position 12,977 of record UQTN01000042.1, read on the forward strand.
GACTGGCTTGCCTATTCGTTAACGTCCTCGGTATTGTCGCGGTCACTGGCAAGCATTGCAGCGCCAGCGACCGTTGTCGCCACGGCGGCAGCGGCGAGCCCGGCGGCAATGCCGGAGCCGTCGCCCGTGTCGGCGAGTTTTCCGGCCGAGTTCTTGCCCTGGTCGCTCTTGTTGCCCTTGCCGTTCTTGTCGGCGCCGCCTGCGTTGGAACCCGTGCCGCTGCCGGTGCCGCCTGCACTGCCCGAGGCCGCTACGGTAAAGCTTGCGGCTCCATCGCTGGCGAGCGTGTAGTTCTGTGCCGCGTCGCCCAAAAGGCCTTTCGCGCGCACCCAGTACGTCCCTGCGGCAAATGTTTCGCCCTCGGCCATTGCCGTGCCCGGAGCGCCGTTCGCGTCGTGCACAAACTCGAGCTGGGCCGTGCAGGCATCGGTTTCGAGCTTGCCCTCGAGTGATGCCGCAATCTTGGCGCGCACGTCCTCGCCGGCCTTAAGGCCTTCGAGCCCCTCAAAGTGGGGTGTCAGCGCGCGTGGATCGATATCGATGGGCACGGAGCCCCGCAGCTCCGTAACGGTCTCGTTGCCCAAGGCGTCGACATCCACATATTCGATGGCAAACGCATGGCCCGAAGCCGTCACGTTGAGTACGTTGCTGCTGTCGACAAGGCGGAAATGGCCCTCGCCAACGGTCTTGCCATCCTGGAGCGAGGCATCGCTCAGCGAGTCGCCGTACGTCATGCGCATGCGGCTCGGGAGGTAGTACGAAGCTGTCTGCTTGTGCTGTGTATCGTAATCGTAATTGCGCTGGTAGATGCTCCGGGCCAGCGCCGCATCAACAAAGTCGGATGCGATGATGCCAATGTGCTTGAGGTAATCTGACTTTGTTTCCTCGTTGTCGCTGGGGTTGATGTACGGGCTCTTGTACAGATGCTCGTTGACTACTCGCGCTGCGGTAAATGGGTTGCTTCCTTGCTTGTGATTCGTGCAGCTGGTGTAGTTGATAGACCAGCAGCGCTCCAGGACTTGCTCCTTGGCCCCGTTATCGTCCTCGACATCTACCTCGTTGCGGGTGAGCTTAGCCGTCTCCTGCAGGGCCATATCGACCCAGCTGATCTTGTCGGTTCCGGTGCATTCGTAATGGTCCTGGGCATATACCTTGGTGCAATAGGCTTTTTTGTCGCCTGTTTCCCCCTGCGGCTTCAAAGCCTTGCGCGTTTTGGACGAGACACATAGAGGAGCTGCTGGGGTGTGCTGCGATTTTGCTGTCCCATTCGGTTAGGTCGAGGCCCCACGTGTGGCCGCTTACGCTGTCGCCGGCGAGTCCAAATCGGCGCAGCAGGACGATCTTTCCGCGCACCTCGTTCAGTGTGGGAACGCGGCTCGACGTATAGAACAGTTTGGGGTTGTCGTCCAAAACCTTGGCGAAAGCCGTCGTAAGGCTCTCGTCAGTAGCCTCGTTGTTGCCTCGGGATACAAGCATGATGAGAGCTTCTGACGGATTTTCGTTCAAAAACTTTTTGAAGTAGCCAACGACATCGGAGAGATGCATGAAGTGCCCGTCTTTTTTGAGCAGGTAGCAACTTCCATGGTCGATGCCGGGGTCGTCGCCTTTTCCGAGTCGGATATCAAAATAGCGAATGCCTTCGAGCAACTGCGTGGGGATGTAGTCCTGCTGGCACTTTGCTTGCGAGGATTGGGGTTCGGTGTCGTTGTCCACGCTGCAAGTTCCCGAATCGTGCGTGCCCGGGATGCTCAGCTCGTCGAGGTACTTGTTGCCTTCGACGTGGCTCATCCAACATGGTCCGTCGACGTAGCTGCTATACGTGGTCCAGTCGATGCTGCTAACTGTGGCATTGGTCTTGTCCATGCTGTAGCCGACAAGCTCGAGCTCCCACGGAATGGAATATTTCTTTTGGCAAATCTTGTTGTTGTCTTGGTCTTTGCCTTTCGATTCTATGGCCAGGTAGTTAATACCGTTTTTCGTGTATATGCGGTCTCGAATAATATAAGTTCCGTCGAACTGGCGGTCGAACGTATAGGCGCGGCTGTCCTTATGGTCGTACTCGCCACTCCATACGTGGATGACCTTTCCATCTTTGTCCGAGTCGCCATCGACCGACCAAATGCTGTAGCCCGTCTTCTTGTGCTCTTCGAAATTGAGCAGGGTGCGGATGGCATACCAGTTTGTGCCGTCCGCATCGGTCCCTACGTGCTCAAGGATGAGCTTGCTGGACGTGCCGTCATTAAACAGGTGGCAGACGTTGCCGATGACGTTGCCGTCTTCGTTGACGCTCGCGGTGCGAAAATAGCCCGCGGGGCGAAGGCGAATGACGAAATTGTCGAGGGTGGCCGCTGACTCGGCCGTGCCGTCCGCAAAGGCTGTCCGCGGGCTAATGCCCAGCGTGGCGGTTTCGGGCAGGCTTGCAAGTGGCGACAACGCCGCGAGTCCAAGGCCCAGCGTAAACGCTCGGCGACTGATGGCATGATGTTCGGTCATAACTCCTCCATTCGCAGGGTGCGGTTATGCACTTATTTTGGTCACTTTACTGCCCGGATGTTTAAAGGTGTCGGCTCAATTGTCTGCGCGGCGCTATAAATCGGCGAGCGGACGTGCTGGGGTGCTTGTTCATGTTGTGCCGTTACCGCGCTGGGGGGGGCGGTTTTGCCGCCCGGCATCTTCGCGTTCGTCGGCTGCCGGCATAAGAAAGGGAGGGTCGGTTTACCGGCCCTCCCTTAGTACGAAGCGCTGGGGTACCGTCGCTTGTTTGCGCTGCGCTCGTGTTTCCCGCTGCGCTCGCCAGTCGCTTAGCGCTTGATCTCGATATCCTCGAGCTTGACGTCCATGGCCTCGGTCTTGGCCTTGGCGATATCATCGGCAAATTCCAGGGACTTCATCATGGTCTCGACGGCGTCCTTGTGCTCCTCGACGTTGTCGATGCGCACGTAAACGCTGCCGCCTTCAACGTCGGTAAAGCACTCGGTCGTTACGCCGCCCGAGTGCGTAAAGTAAGCACTGCGCCAGGTCTTGCCGTTGTATTTAACGGGGTCGCTCTCGGTCCATCCGGAGTTGGCCTTCCACTTTGCCTCGTAGTCGAACAGTTCGTCGGCGTTCTTATCGGGGTCGAAGATGGGTATGAAGCGGTCGCTCGCATGCTCGCTCTCGGTGAACTTAAACTGGGCCCTGTCGGCGGTGTCGCCGGCAACGTCGGTGATCTCGACGCCCTCGGGAACCTCGACCTTAAACCAAATGAAGTCGGTCCTCATATCCACGGCTGGCTTTTCTGCTCCGCCGCCACCGCCACTGCCGGTAGCGCCACCGCTGCCACCGCAGCCCACCAGGGCAACTGCGGCAAAGAGACTGATGCAGAGGGTGAGAATCGCAAAGGCCTTCTTTTTCATGGTCGTGTCCTCCTCGATCTGTAACCGCCCATGGATTACCTGCCTTTACTGTACGCGTGGACGGCTCGCTAGGGTTGGCCATGTGTCCCATTCTGAGGGCTGGAATTGCGCCGACAAGTGGCAATATGCGCGGGTCCAAAAGAGGGGAGGGCCGATGCTGTCGGCCCTCCCCGGGTTGGGCGCCCGTTGTTTTAATGGGCGCATGCGCGCTGGTGCGCGTAGGCGCGTGCGGGTGTCCCGTTACTTGATCTCGATGCTCGAAATCTCGACTTCGCGTGCCTCGGAAACTGCCTCTGCCATGTCATCGGGGAACTCGATGGAGTTGAGGAGCGCCTCGGCTTCTTTCTTGTGCTGGTCGAAGTTCGAGATGAGGACGTAGACGCTTCCCGGCTCAACGTCGGTAAAGAGGAGGGTTGTGATGCCACTGTTGTCCTCGTACGTTCCGACGAGCCACGTCCTGCCGTTATACTCGACGGACCCGCCATCCTTCCACTGGAACGTATCCCCCTTCTTTTCCGCCTGGTCGGCGTGGGATTCCTCGGCAGTCAGCGCTTTTTTCCAAACGGGGATAAAACGATCGGCCGAGGCGTTCTCGTCTTCGGGGAAGGTGAGCTGGACCCTGTCGGCATTCTTGCCGGCGGAGTCGCTTACGCCGACGCCCTCGGGCATCTCGACCTTAAACCAAATGAAGTCAGTCTTCTTGGCGACGGGAGCTTTTTCCTTGCTCTCGCTCTTGGAGGCGCTGCCGCCGCCCGATGCGCTCCCGCCGCAGCCGACAAGGGCAAACGCGGCAAAGAGGGCGATGCAAAGGGAAAGGATCGATAGGGTCTTTTTCTTCATGGTGGCGTCCTCCTTGTCTGCCAGGGACATCATGTGCCGCGGATCGCTGGGGCAGCGGTGACGCATGCACATGATGCCTTTGTTTACTGTGCGGTTATTCCTCCATTCGTCGTCCGGTGCCGTGATGAGCTTGCCCCAACATAGGGCTCCTTACCTATATGTATGCCCCAGTTGCCGCTGCCCGGAAGTCTCGAAAGGTGGGCCATGTGTCCCATGCTTGCGTTGACATGGCCTATCGTTCGTCATAGAAATCCGCGATGGTCAGTTGCGCTGACGCTTATGTACTTATGGGCTAGACTAAGCACCATTATGTGTTTGACGCGGTTGGTCGGCGGTTGCCACCCGACCGATGTATATGACTTGAAGGTGCATGCGTATGAGCCACGAGATGATGGAC
>UQTN01000043.1 GCA_900543945.1 uncultured Collinsella sp.
GAGGGTGCTGGAGAGGACGCTCCGGCGCCCGCCGCTCGCACGGCGGCCCTGACGCTGGCGCTGGTTGCACCGCTGCGTGACCGCATGGCCCGCGAGAACGCCGCCAACGTGTTCGATGGGATCGAGATGCCGCTCGTGCCGGTGCTTGCCAAGATGGAGCGCGCGGGCATGCTCGTGGACCCCGACCGCCTGCACAGTCTGTCCGAGGGCCTGGCGACCCAGATTGCCGATGTCGAGCGCAGCATTCGCGACCTGGCCGGCGACGAGACCTTTAACATCGGCAGCCCCATGCAACTCTCGCACGTGCTGTTTGATGTTATGGGACTTCCGACCAAGGGCCTCAAAAAGACCAAGCGCGGCTACTATTCGACCAACGCCAAGGTGCTGAGCGACCTTGCCCGCGACCACGAGATCGTGCGCCTGATTTTGGACTGGCGTGAGAAGTCCAAGATTAAGTCGACCTATCTGGACACGCTGGGCCCGCTGCGCCGTGGTGACGGGCGTGTGCACACCACGTACAACCAGACCATCACCGCGACGGGGCGTTTGTCTTCGAGCGACCCCAATCTGCAAAACATTCCGACGCGCTCGGAGCTGGGGCGTACCGTCAAGACGGCGTTCTCGGCGGGCGAGGGCAGCGTCTTTTTGGCGGTGGACTACTCGCAGATCGAGCTGCGCCTGCTCGCGCATCTTTCGGGTGACGAGCACCTGGTGCGCGCCTTCAACGAGGGCGAGGACTTCCATGCCGAGACGGCCGCGCGCGTATTTGGCGTGCCGGTGTCCGAGGTGACACCCGACCTGCGTAGCCGCGCCAAGGCCGTGAACTTTGGCATCGTGTACGGTCAGCAGGCCTATGGTCTGTCGCAGTCGCTGCACATCTCGATGGCCGAGGCGCGCGATATGATCGATCGCTACTACGAGGCCTACCCGGGCGTGCGCACGTTCCTCGACAATGTGGTGGCGCGAGCCAAGCAGACGGGCTATGCCGAGACCATATATGGCCGCAGACGCCATATTCCCGAGCTCAAGGCCAAAAACCCACAGCTCCGCGGCTTTGGTGAGCGCACGGCCATGAACCACCCCATGCAGGGCACCGCCGCCGACATCATCAAGATCGCCATGGCCCGCGTAAGCCGCCGCCTGGAAGAAGAGGGTTTTGCCGCCCACATGATCTTGCAGGTACACGACGAACTGGACTTTGAGTGCCCCGTCAACGAAGTCGAGCGCCTAACCACCATGGTCCGCGACGTCATGGAACGCGTCGTAGACCTCCGCGTACCGTTGATCGCCGAAGCCAGCACCGGCATAACCTGGGCCGACGCGAAATAGGGAAGCATTCCGTAAGGCAAGCTCGCCCAAGACGCAAGCCCCCACATACTTAAGATTTGGGACAAACACTACTGATTAATTTGTCCCACAGTAACCAAAACAGAGGGGAGCCCCTCCCAACAAGGAGCTCCCCTCTGCTCAAATCATTTCAGCTAAGTATCTGGACACTCAAGACGCCATCTTGGCGGCAGGAAAGTAAACCTAGGGCCTGGCCGGGCGGCATGGGTTAACTTTTCGTAGATTCCGCACGCAAAGAAAGCCACTTAATGTGGCTTTCGTCTTGCGCAGGACCTGACCGAGCGAAAAGTTATCCCGTGCCGCCCGGCCAGGCCCGATGGGACGGCTACCGAGCCGCCAGGATGGCGTCGATGAGCGTCAGTACGCCCCCGTCGTTGTTGCTCGGAATACGCCACTTGGCATGCGCGTTCATGTGCTCCTCGGCATTGTCCACGATAAAGCTATGCCCGACGCGCTCCAGCATGGGGATGTCGTTGTACGTATCGCCCACGGCAGCGGCGTCGGCGATATCGATGCCCAGGCGCTCGCAGAGATGTGCTACGCCCGACCCCTTGTCGACGCCCAGATTCATAAAGTCGATCCACTCGCGGCCCGCATTGGTGACGTAGAGTTTGTCCGAGAACTCGGGGCTGTAGTCCTCGCGAAACGCTGGCTCGGCATCGTAGGCGGGGAAGAAGATCGAAATCTTGTTAGACACGATGTCAATGCCCTCAAAGCTATCGACGTAGTTGATCGTGTTGTAGTAGACGCTGATCTCGTCGTGGTATTGATGATCGCGGGCAAGTACATAGAACTCGTCGAAGCAGCACAGGACGGGGACAGCGCGCGAATCCTCCGAGGCGCGGCTCAAGACCTGCTGATACAGCGCCACGTCGATAGTGCTCTTATAGATATAGTTGCCGCGGTAGATAACGCACGCGCCGTTATCGGGGCAAAAAGCGATGCGGCTCTTGATGTCCTCAAACATCTCCTCGAGTTTGGGGGCGGGGCGTCCGCTGGCGGGGCAGAACACGATGCCAGCCTCGGCGAGCTTGTCCAGGCGCTCGTCGAGGCCCTGAGGCAGCACGCGCTCGTCGGTCAGTAACGTCTTGTCCATATCGACAGCGAGAATCTTAATGTTGCCGATGTTGGCGTCTGATTCGTAAGTCTGCATAAAACGCGCCTTTCGGTTTCCAGAATGTTTCGGGTGATTGACCCTCTACTTGATAGTCGGGCGTATTTTCGCAGGATTGGCGCATATTTGCATCATCATTCACAAAGTAATGAAAAAACTTTTCAGAAATTTGAATTTGTCGCTTGTACAGCAGGCACTTTAGCGTAATATAGCGACCATCGAAAACGGAGACGGAAAAACAACCGCTTACCGAGGAAAAGGTACCGTTTACGATATTAGAATTGCGCCCGGCGATAGGTGAAAGGAGAGGCAGATGCAGTTCGTAAAGATTATCACTACTGCAGACAATGCCATCCGACGCCAGCGCGCAATTTCCCGACGACGATAACAATCGTCTCTGTCCGCATGGGGCTAAATGCCCCAACAGAGTCATTTTGAGGTCGTTGGGTTTTAGCACGACATTGCTGCATGTTTCTAGGGCATGTATGTGCTGATTTTTGCTATTTAACCTGATATTGCACGGTTTTTTGACCTCGAAATGACTTGCAACTGACCGATGTTCTAACTAGCTACCAAGGGCGAAAGGAAACAGCCATGAGCAAGGAAAAAGTCGTTCTCGCATATTCCGGTGGTCTTGATACATCCGTATGTGTCAAGTGGCTCCAGGACGAGAAGAATCTCGATGTCGTTTGCGTCTGCGGCAACGTGGGCCAGGAGGAGACCGGCTTGGATGCCAAGAAGCAGAAGGCGCTTGACCTGGGCGTTCTCGATTGCCAGGTGCTCGACCTGCGTGACGAGTTCTCCGATGAGTTCCTGACTAAGGCCATCGCCGCAAACTCCATGTACGAGAACAAGTACCCGCTGCTCTCCGCGCTGTCTCGCCCGCTGCTCGCCAAGAAGCTTGTCGAGGTCGCTCACGAGTTTGGCGCGACCTACGTCGCCCACGGCTGCACCGGCAAGGGTAACGACCAGGTTCGTTTTGAGGCTGCCGTCAAGGCCCTCGACCCCAAGCTTAAGGTTATCGCCCCGGTTCGCGAGTGGGATCTGAAGTGCCGTCCCGATGAGGTTGCCTATGCTCACGCCCACAACGTGCCGGTTCCCGAGGGCGCCAACGACAACCCCTATTCCATCGACGACAACCTGTGGGGTCGCGCCATCGAGTGCGGTCACCTGGAGGATCCCTGGAACGAGCCGCTCGACGACGCCTGGGTTATGACCAAGAACCCCGAGGACACGCCGGACACCCCGACCTACACCGAGATTGAGTTTGAGGCAGGCAAGCCCGTCGCCGTCGATGGCAAGAAGATGAAACTCTCCGAGATCGTCATCGCCCTCAACAAGATTTCGGGTGACAACGGCTTTGGCCGTCTCGACCTGGTCGAGGATCGTCTGGTGGGCCTCAAGAGTCGCGAGTGCTACGAGGTTCCTGGCGCCCTGACGCTCATCACCGCCCACAAGGCGCTCGAGGACATCTGCGTCGAGGGCGACCTGCTCAAGACCAAGATTAAGCTCGAGCAGGATTGGGCCACCGCCGTGTACAACGGCCAGTGGTACAGCCCGCTCAAAAACGCGCTTGATGCCTTTATGGCCGACACCCAGAAGTTCGTGACCGGCACCGTCCGTCTGAAGTTCTTTAAGGGCAACTGCCATGTCGTCGGCCGCAAGAGCCCCTTCAGCCTCTACGACTACGGTCTGGCTACCTACGACCGCGACACCACGTTTGACGAGAAGGCCAGCGCCGGCTTTATTGAGATCGATACGCTGTCGCTCAAGACGTGGGCAAAGGTCCAGGGCCCCAGCTCTGCTGCCGCCCAGGCCTAGCGCCTCCTTCCCTTGGTATCCGCGCGGCCCATCCGCGTGATACATAACGGGCGCACGGGGTCCCTACCTTTCGTTATGCTTGCTGACACTTCTTAACATCGGTGGCCCCTACGTTCCGCCCGCATATATGATGCCGCGTCTGCGGCTGAGTCCGAGCCCCGCCGGGGTTGTCCGGCGGGGCTCCTTCTATCAATTTGGCGGCCCTGCGCCTATATATATGAGGAGTATCCATTATGTTCAATGCTATCGCGCATGCTTTACTTGCTCTCGCGCCCGAGTTCGATGCTGCAAGGGTCGAGGACGTCCCTATGAGCCTGAAGGCCTGGAGCGATGGTTCGCAGGGCAACATCCGGAGGGAGACGTTGGGCGCCAAGTGCATGGCGCGTCACTTCTTTGCAAATTAGCTACATGGCTCCGCACACGGTGGGGAATGTGTAAAACTAGCGGTTGAAAAATCGCTTTAGCGATATGGCGCATTGCTTTGGGCGCTTGTTTTGGTATTTGGAGAAAGGGGACGGTTCCATGGCTCTTTGGGGCGGTCGTTTTGAGGCAGGCGTGGCCGAGGTCACGCAGGAGTTTGGCGCGTCGTTGCCGGTTGACAAACATCTCTATAAGCAGGATATCGCCGGATCTAAGGCACATGCCAAGATGCTGGCGGCCCAGGGCATTATCAGCGCCGAGGACGAGCAGGCGATTGCCGAGGGCCTGACCGGAATCGAACAGGATATCGATGCCGGCAACTTCACCTTTGATATCAACGACGAGGACATTCATATGTCCATCGAAAGCGAGCTGACGCGTCGTATCGGCGAGGCTGGCAAACGCTTGCATACTGGGCGTTCGCGCAACGACCAGGTGGCGACCGATACGCGCCTGGGCGTCAAGGCGCTGGCCAAGGAGCTCATGGAGGCCAATCTTGAGCTGCGCCATGTGCTGGTGGATGCGGCCAAGAAGTACGACAAGGTGATTCTTCCGGGCTACACGCATATGCAGCACGCTCAGCCCGTGCTGCTCTCGCATCATCTGCTGGCGTATTCCTGGATGTTCGCGCGCGACTTTACGCGCCTGAAGGCCGCCTTTGATGCCGCCGACAACTGCCCGCTGGGTGCTGCCGCGCTTGCCGGTACGAGCTATCCGCTCGATCGCCAGATGACGGCTGCCGAACTTGGCTTTGCGGGCGTGATTCCCAACTCGCTCGATGCGGTTTCCGACCGTGATTTCCTGCTCGATCTGCATTACGCCGGATCCGTCATGGCGATGCACCTGTCGCGTCTTTCCGAGGAGATCGTGCTGTGGTCGAGCTCCGAATTTGGCTTTATCACGCTTTCAGACTCCTACTCCACCGGCTCGTCCATCATGCCGCAGAAGAAGAATCCCGACTTTGCCGAGCTTATCCGCGGTAAGAGCGGTCGCGTGTACGGCAACCTGGTGCAGCTGCTGGTGACCATGAAGGGCCTGCCGCTCGCTTATAACAAGGACTTGCAGGAGGACAAGGAGGGCGCGCTCGATACCGCTCACACGCTCATGCAGTGCCTGTCCGTTATGGCCGGAATGATTTCGACCTGGACCGTCAACGAGGATGCCATGGCGCGCGAGTGTGGTGTGGGCCACTTGGCAGCCACTGATGTTGCCGATTACCTGGCAAAGCGCGGCCTGCCGTTCCGCGAGGCACATGCCGTGGTGGGTCATCTTGTCCTGATGTGTGAGAAGTGCGGCTGCAATCTTGAGGACCTGCCGTTTGAGGTGTTTCAGGAGGCAAGTCCGCTCTTTGAGCGCGACATTACCGAGGCACTCGACATCCCGTCGATTGTCGCCGCGCGCACGACCGAGGGCGGTACCGCCCCTGCTGCCGTTGCCGTGCAGTTGGGAAGCGCCGAGGCGCAGCTCGCGGCCGATGAGGGTGTGTTTGGCTCGTTATCCAAGGTCGTCGAGATGGGCCACGGAGCTAATTAGCTTATTGGATGCGTCTGTCTGGTGTGTTCATCATATTTTGCCTTTACGGGTGCCCGCTATGGTGGGCACCCGTTTTGTTATAGAGAAGGAAGGAGCTTGTCGAGAACTTCTGTAGGACATTTGCGCAGGTTGTGAAGGGGGTGCGTTCACGGGCGACAATCGACCGCCCGTTCTGTTCGTTGCAGTTGAAAGTGGGACGGATGGTACTCTAGTCGGGCTTCGAAACAGAAGTGACACATATGGAGCGCTTTAATAAATAATAACGCTTCAATAAACGGCTTTTTGTTTAACTGCAGCTAGAACTCTGTTACGATGCAGTCCAGGCGGGTGCCGGAATGGGACTTGGGCACGCGCGAACCTACTTGAAAGGCTACCTTATGGCTATCGAGAAGACCTTCATCATGATTAAGCCCGACGCCGTGCGCGATCGCAAGATCGGCGAGATCGTTGCTCGCATTGAGCGCAGCGGCCTTGTTATCGAGCGCATGGAGATGACCACGCTCGAGCGCGCTACCGTCGAGGAGCACTACGCCCATCTGGCCGACAAGCCCTTCTTTGGCGGTCTCTGCGACTTTATGACGAGCGGTCCGGTCGTCAAGATGGTCGTTTCCGGCCTCTCCGCTGTCTCCAAGATGCGCACCCTTATGGGCGCCACCAACCCGCTTGATGCTGCCCCCGGCACCATTCGCGGCGACTTTGCTGTCGATGTCAACGCCAACGTGATCCACGGCTCCGACTGCCTGGAGAACGCCGAGATCGAGATCAAGCGCTTTTTTGGCTAAACCAGCTTTGACTCCTTAAAGCTGTTAGCGTGTGGCTTGGGCGCCGCGGAACTTCATCCGCGGCGCCCTTTTTATTCCAGTAGACTTTTGGTAAACCCCCACAAATCTACTAAAGAGCCCCCGTCCGGATGTTTCTTCCGGGCGGGGGCTGGCGTTAGCGTCGTATGGCTTTGTGAATCTTTAGGCCTCGTCGACGATCTTAAGGCCGCGCGTGTGGTCGATCTCGTTGAGGAGGTTAACGCGACGCTCGTGACGGCCGCCCTCAAACTCGGCGTCGAGCCACTCGTCGACGATCATCTTGGCGAGCTCGGAGCCAACGACGCGGGCGCCAAAGGCGAGCACGTTGGTGTTGTTGTGCATGCGCGAGAGCTTGGCGCTGAAGGGCTCGGAGCACACGACGGCGCGTACGCCCTCGACCTTGTTGGCAGCCAGGCTGATCCCGACGCCGGTGCCGCAGATCAGGATACCCAGGTCAACGTCGCCGTTGGCAACGGCCTTGCCCACTTTGTAACCGGCGATGGGGTAGTCGAAGCTCTCGGAGGTGTCGGTGCCAAAGTTCACGACCTCGCAGCCGCGCTCCTTCAGGTGCTCGGAAATGATGTTCTTGAGCTCGACGGCGGCGTGGTCGTTACCGATACCGATCTTCATGGATGGTTCCTCTCTGGTCTGTGCGGCGCAAATGCTAAAGGTGTTTACCGCGTTCGACTGCATGATAGCGCGACTTTTGCGTAAACGCTCGGGCGTTTTTTGGTCAAACGCTTTAGCAGGCAACAAGACCGGCCTCTCATGAATAATGCCGCCAATTTGTGCTTGAGCGCCGTCCGCCGGAACCGTGGTTGCGGTTTTTGATGCATTGTTATCAAATAAAGGAGCCAACTTTTTTGAAAGTCCAGCCCGTTATGCAAGCAGGAGATACCTATGCCTACCGATTCCATCCGTGATGCCGCGTTTTGCGATGTTTTGAACCGCGAGCTTGTCTGTGCACTCGGCTGCACCGAGCCCATTGCCGTTGCCTATGCAGCGGCGCTGGCGAGCCAGACGCTCGGTTGCGAACCCGATCATATGGATGTTGCCTGCTCGGGCAACATTATCAAGAACGTTAAGAGCGTGACCGTGCCCAACTCGGGCGGTATGCACGGTATTGAAGCCGCGGCCGTGCTGGGTGCCGTGGGCGGCGACGCTAAGAGCGCGCTCGAGGTGCTCGAGAGCGTTAACGATGAAGACCGCGCTCGCGTGGCCGAGCTCCTCGCCGACGCCGGCTACTGCGATGTGTCGCTTGTCGAGGGTGTGCCCAACCTCTACATCAAGGTGACTGCGACGGCCGGGGGCCATACCGCGGTCGTCGAGATTACCGATCACCACACTAATGTCACGTGCCATACGCTCGATGGTATTCCGGTATGCGGCAAGTCGGCGGGGGAGTGCGCCGCCTGCGCCGAGCGCGTGGTGGCCGAGCGTGCGGCAGATAACGCCGATACGCCCATGTCCATTGATTCCATCATCGACTTTATCGAGGACGGTGACATTGAGGGCGCCCGCGCTGCCGTTGAGCGTCAGATTGAGCTGAATGGCGCAATCAGTGCCGAGGGCCTTGCGCACGCTTGGGGCGCCGAGGTGGGTCGTACGCTGCTGGGTGCTCGTGCCGATGACGTCGCCTGCCGTGCCCGTGCCCGTGCGGCCGCCGGGTCCGACGCCCGCATGAACGGTTGCGCGCTGCCGGTCGCCATTGTGTGCGGCTCGGGCAATCAGGGCATTACCTGCGCACTGCCCGTCATGGAGTATGCCGAGTACCTGCGCTGCGACCACGAGCGCCTGGTGCGCGCCGTGATGCTGTCCGATCTTATCGCCGTGCATATCAAGAGCTATATTGGTGCGCTCTCGGCGTTTTGCGGTGCTATTTGCGCTGCGTGCGGTGCCGGTGCTGCGATTACCTGGCTGTGCGGTGGCACGCGCGAGCAGATTGGCGCGACGGTTTCGAACACGCTCGGTAACGTTGGCGGCATCGTGTGCGATGGCGCCAAGGCGAGCTGTGCCGCCAAGATCTCGGCTGCCGTCGATGCAGCGATCCTGGGCCATGATATGGCCATGCAGGGTCGCGGCTTCCGCGCCGGCGAGGGCCTGATCCAAGATACCGTTGAGCAGACAATCGCCAGTATGGGCTACGTAGGCCGCGTGGGCATGAAGGACACCGACGTCGAGATCCTCAACATCATGATCGGCAAGACTCGAGTCTGTTAGGACAACTCTTCCGCTACTTGGTGTTCGTAGAAGGCTTCTACTACGGCGTTAAAGTCGCGGGCGAAGCCTTCCATGGTTCCGCGCCAGGTAGCTCGGCCGGGTTTTCCCTGGCCTACATAGGCAGTCTGAATGCCGCAGGCGGGGCTAGGGAAGTCGCGTTTGGGATCGTTGCCCACCATAAGGACCTCGTGCGGTTCGAGCCCCATCACCTGAAGCTGCTCTAGATAGTAGGTGGCATCAGGCTTGCAGCGGGTGGCGTTTCCCATGTGCGTGACGAGCTCAAAGGGGGCGTCGGCCAGGTCGCCCCAACCCATGCGGCACTCGATGGCCCCCTGCGGAAAGCTGGGGTTGGTAAAGAGCGCGCAGCGCAGCCCTGCGTCCTGTACGGCCTGGAGCGCGGCGTGTGCGCCCGGCATGGCATGGGCGTTGATGAGTTCGTCATTCTTGTACGGAAGAACTTCGCGGTCGTAGTAGGTAAACGCCTCGTAGATGAGGGGATCGGAGAGGCAGATGCCGCATCGGCGCTCGACCTCGGTGCGGTAAAACTCAAGATTGGTGCGGTTGTCCGTGCCGCTTCGGCGGTTGGCGTTGAGGTCGACCAGGATGGTGCCGAGGCGTGCCATCGTGCCCCCGCGGCTGCGACGTCCGATATCCGCGAGCATCGATGAGACATCCTTAAAATAGCGAAGGATGAACGCATTGAGGTTAATGCTAAGAAGCGTCTCGTCCATATCGAAAACGACTGCTTTGAGCACGCGGGCACCTTTCTCGAAAAATCGTTCCAGAATCGTATGTCTGGGATACTTTACCCCAAAGCAGTATGCTTCACTGCTTATCGTCAACTTGTGGAGACAGTCGTTCACAAGATTGCGAAAAAGTCTCCATACGAGTAAAAAATCGCAGTTCACGCTTGAAATCGAAGTGATTTCCCCGTAATCTATACGGACGTGATTGCATAAGCGTCACATCAGTATCTGTCGGCTCCCGAGTGTTCCTAAACGTTGTGTGCTTGTCGCACCCTTCTGTAGGTCCTAGCAATCGGGGCCCCGTAGTTCGAAAGGGGTCCACCTTTGAGTGAGATTCAGAACTCGTCCATTTTCTCTCTTGACGATGTCAACGAGGAGGAGATGAACAACCTCATCGACGGTACGATTACCGACTTTGATGAGGGCGATCTCGTTAACGGCACTGTCGTTAAGATCGAGCATGACGAGGTGCTCGTTGACATCGGATTTAAGTCCGAGGGCGTTATCCCGGTCCGCGAGCTGTCCATCCGCAAGGACGCTAACCCTGCAGACATCGTTGCACTCGGTGATCCCATCGAGGCCCTCGTTCTCCAGAAGGAGGACAAGGACGGTCGTCTGGTCCTGTCCAAGAAGCGTGCCGAGTACGAGCGTGCTTGGAACCGCATCGAGGAGAAGTTCAGCTCCGGCGAGAACGTCGAGGGCGAGGTTATCGAGGTTGTCAAGGGCGGCCTGATCCTCGACATCGGCCTGCGTGGCTTCCTGCCCGCTTCCCTCGTCGACCTCCGTCGCGTCAAGGACCTCACCTCCTACATGGGCACCCGCATCGAGGCCCGCGTCATCGAGATGGACCGCAACCGCAACAACGTTGTCCTCTCCCGTCGCGTCGTGCTCGAGGAGTCCCGTAAGGCCGAGCGCTCCGAGATCCTGTCCAAGCTCAAGTCTGGCATGCGTCTCCAGGGCACCGTTTCCTCCATCGTCGACTTCGGCGCCTTCGTCGACCTCGGCGGTATCGACGGCCTCATCCACATCTCCGAGCTCTCCTGGAACCACGTCAACCATCCTTCCGAGGTTGTCAAGGTCGGCCAGGAGGTCGAGGTCGAGGTTCTCGACGTCGACCTCAACCGCGAGCGCATCTCCCTGGGTCTCAAGCAGACCACCGAGGATCCGTGGCGCGCACTGGTCAAGAAGTACCCCGTTGGCGCTATCGTCGAGGGCACTGTGACCAAGCTTGTCCCGTTCGGCGCTTTCGTCGATCTGGGCGAGGGCATCGAGGGCCTGGTGCACATCTCCGAGATGGCCAACAAGCACGTCGATCAGCCTTCTCAGGTCACCCATGTGGGCGACAAGGTTCAGGTCAAGGTCATGGAAATCGACCTCGACCGTCGTCGTATCTCCCTGTCCATGAAGTCTGCTGCTGAGACTCTGGGCGTCGAGATCGAGGTTACCCCGCTGCCTTCCGAGAAGAAGGACGAGGAGACCGACGCCGAGTAATTCGGTTTGACGATCACTTGTTTTAAGGGATCCGTCCGTAATGGACGGGTCCCTTTTTGCATTTGGCGCCGAGATGCGCAACGCTGCCGGGCTGTCCACAGGCTATTGGATTGTCGGTGCATGAAAAAAGCCGACATCCCGCCTCGGGGAGGAGGCGGGAACACACCGAGTGCGGTCGCGTCTCGACTGACGACGTTGCCCATCGACAGGACCATTGTAGCGCATGGCGGTTCTTGGTTTATCGTGTCGAGCGTTTGCGTTGTGCCATTGCCTGCGGTAACGGTGTGCTACACTCTTGCACTGCTGAGTGGGCCAGACGGTCGCGCGATGTGCTGCTTGCAGTACGCGTGAGGAAAGTCCGGGCTCCAGAGGGCGGGATGCCGGCTAACGGCCGGGCGGAGTGATCCGACGGAAAGCGCCGCAGAAAAGAAGACTCCCACCTGCGCCGCAAGGCGTAAAGGGAAAAGCTGAAACGGTGGTGTAAGAGACCACCAGCGTCGTGGCAACACGGCGGCTTGGCAAGCCCCATCCGGAGCAAGCGCGAATAGGAACGCTATGGGCCGGCCCGGTCCGCGTTCGGGTAGCGTGCGTGGAGCTGCATGGTAACGTGCAGACAAGATAAATGACCGTTCACGACAGAACCCGGCTTACAAGCCCACTCAGCACTTTGTTGGCGCTGCGAACCCGTCAGCGTGGCAATCTGCCTTTCAAGCCTTCGGGCATGACCATAAGGTCAATGCCCTCGGCTTTCAAGGCGCCTTGCTCGCGCTGAGGGGTTCTCGCTTTCGTTGACGGATTCATCGGCGTTGTCATTCTTTTTACTAGGGTTATCGTATTATTGAGGCTGTTTGTTGCTCGCTTTATTCTGTTGAGGGGCTTCGTTGGACAGCTATTTTACTCTGCAATCGAATATTGAGGTTTCGGGTGAGCTTGTGGACCGCAAGAGCCGGTTTATTGCCCAGCTGGTCCATATTGAGTCCGAGGACGAGGCGAATGCCTTTATCGAGATGGTTCGCAAGCGTCATTACGACGCTCGACACAATGTTCCCGCGTGGATTTTGGTCGATGGACGCGAGCGCCAGAGCGATGATGGTGAGCCGAGCCGCACGAGCGGTATGCCGACACTCGAGGTGTTGCGCGGTGCGGAGCTCAAAAATGTTTGCTGCGTAGTGACACGCTATTTTGGTGGTACGTTGTTGGGGCCCGGTGGCTTGGTACGCGCCTATACCGCGGCGACGCAGGCGGCGGTGGCCGCGGCTCAGGAGGCCGGGCAGATCGTCGAGATGACGAGTGTCGTGCCTGTTGACGTGCATGTGGCCTATCCGCAGTATGAGCAGGTGCTTCGCTTGGCCCAGGATTCCGGTGCCAAGGTTTCGGATACCGAGTACGCGGATGCCGTGACGATTCATTTGGTGTTTAAGGCGGGGGAGCAGGAGCCGTTTTGCGTTAAGATGCGCGAGCTTATGGCGGGGCGCGAGGAGATTGAGGTCGGCGCTCCCGAATTTGCCGAGTTCTAACGACGACGGCCGGCGTGCTTTTGGATGAATCCCAAGCGCGCCGGCCATCGTTTTATGTTGTCGCCGTTTACTCGGCGAGCTGCTTTAGCACATCGCAGGCGATGTCGACGGCGTCGTCGATGCAGCCGGGGCAGCTGCGGAGCGGACCCTGGTCCGATCCGACGCCTTTGAGCGTGCCGCAGACGGTCGTGGTGTTCTTCTCGCCAAAGCGCTTGGCAATCTCGCGCGACAGCTTGTAGGTCTGGCCCTTGGTCTTGGGGTTCTCCATACCGTCGCTCATCACAAAGCCCATGATGGCCACGGCGCCCGAGATGGCGCCGCAGGTCTCGGTCATGCCGCCCATGCCGGCGCCAAAGCCCTCGGTGAGGGTAAAGGCGATCTGGGGGTCGAGCCCCACAGCGGGCGCGAGCGTGCAAGCGACAGCCTGGGCGCAGTTAAAGCCGCGGGCGTGGTACTCGGCAGCCTGAGCCTGACAGGCGGTGATGTCGAGCTGGGTTGTATCGATTTGCTTCATCGGTGTCTCCTTGATTACGGTGTACCCGCCTATGGTACCCTTGCTGGCGCATTCGCTTATCGAGACCGCAGTGCATATCTCATTGTTTTTCGCCATCGAACACTTTCTTAAGATTTGGGACAAATAAACCTGATTTATTTGTCTCATAACCTATTGGCGGGATGGGTTGAGAGGGGGGCGGGGGAGCGGTATCGTGAACCGAATAAAACAAAACCCAAGTAAGGGAGTTGGATATGAGCGAGCAGACCATCGGTACTACATGTGTTCAGGGCGGTTATCGCCCGGGTGATGCAGAGCCGCGTCAGGTGCCTATCTACCAGTCAACCACGTGGAAGTACGACACGTCCGAGCACATGGGCAAGCTGTTCGACCTGGAGGAGTCGGGCTACTTCTACAGCCGTCTGCAGAACCCCACGTGCGATCTGGTTGCCGCCAAGATCTGCGAGATGGAGGGCGGTACCGCTGCGATGCTCACGAGCTCGGGCATGGCTGCGAACTTCCTCGCGATTTTTAACGTGGCCGGCTCCGGCGATCACGTGGTCGCGAGCTCTGCTATTTACGGCGGTACGTATAACCTGCTCGCCCATACCATGGGCCGCATGGGCGTGACCTGCACGTTCGTTGCCCCCGACTGCACCGACGAGGAGCTGGAGGCAGCGTTTGAGCCCAATACCAAGCTCGTCTTTGGCGAGACCATCGCCAATCCCGCCCTCGCCGTGCTCGATATTGAGCGCTTTGCCAAGGCCGCGCATGACCACGGCGTGCCGCTGATGGTCGACAACACCTTCCCGACGCCCGTGATGTGCCGTCCCTTTGAGTGGGGCGCCGACATCGTCACGCACTCTACCACCAAGTACATGGATGGGCATGCGGCCTACCTGGGTGGCGTGATCGTCGACCACGGCCAGTTTGACTGGATGGCCCATGCAGACAAGTTCCCGGGTCTCACCACGCCCGACGAGAGCTATCACGGCGTGACCTATGCCGAGAAGTTCGGTCGCGAGGGTGCCTTCATTACCAAGGCAACCGCTCAGCTCATGCGCGACCTCGGCCCCATGCAGAACCCGCAGGCGGCATTCTTCTTGAACAGCTCGCTCGAGAGCCTGCATGTGCGCATGCCGCGTCATTGCGAGAACGGCCTGGCCGTTGCCAAGTTCCTGCAGAGCCATCCCAAGGTGCGCTTCGTGAGCTATCCGGGCCTGGAGGGCGACAAGTACTATGACCTGGCTCAGAAGTACATGCCCAACGGTACCTGCGGCGTCGTGAGCTTTGGCTTTAACGGTGGTCGCGCGGCGGCCGAGACCTTTATGAAGAGCCTCAAGCTCGCCCAGATTGCCACGCACGTGGCCGACGCCCGCACTTGCTGCCTGCATCCCGCTAACGCTACGCACCGTCAGATGAACGATGAAGAGCTCATCGCCTGTGGCATCTCTGCCGACATGGTGCGCCTGTCGTGCGGCCTCGAGGACACGGCCGATCTGATTGCCGACCTTGAGCAGGCGCTCGAGCAGTGCTAGGCTAGCGTTCGCATAAGGCGCCGATGCTGGCAGAAAGCTTCGGCGACCTTTAGTTCCGATTCCGTAGGCGGGACCCCAATCGCGACTGTTTGCAGGCGATTGGGGCCCCGTTTTTGCGTTGCGCCACTCGAAAGGATGGATATGGAGAAAACCGCAGAGCAGCTGCGCCGCGAGCACATTGCCCTTGAGGGCGACACCCATGGCAAGAACAAATGGGCGATTCTGTTTACCGTGCTCATCATGACGTTTATGTCGTGTCTGGATTCGACCGTCGTGACCGTGGCGTTGCCCGTGATGCAAAAGGAGCTGGGCGTGGGCCTCGACCGCATCCAGCTGGTGAGCTCGGTGTACCTGCTTGCGACATGCGTGGCTATGCTGCCGTTTGGCCGCTTGGGCGACATGCGCGGCAAGGTGGGCGTATTCCAGCTGGGCGTAATCGTTTTTACGGCTGGCTCGCTGCTTTGCGGCCTTTCGAGTTCGCTCGAAGTTCTTATTCTAGCACGCATTGTGCAGGGCGTCGGCTGCGCAGCGGCCATGGCCAACAACATGGGTATCATCACCGAGTCGTTTCCGGCGCGCGAACGAGGCCGTGCCATGGGTATTCTCGCGACCTTCGTGGCCCTCGGCATGATGTGTGGCCCCGTACTCGGCGGCGTGCTGGTGGCAAGCTTTCCCTGGGAGAGCATCTTCCTCATCAACCTGCCCATTGGCGTCATCTCGTTTATCGTGGGGCTCTCCACGCTGCCGCATGTTAAGCCGGAGGCCGGCGAGCGCCCCATGTCCCTGATCGAGGCTGCTCGTCGCTGCTTTGCAAATTCGGCCTTCACCATCAACCTTGCCTGCATGCTCATCGTGTTCGTTGGCATTGGCGCATCCGAGTTTATCCTGCCGTTCTATTTTCAGGACGCCCACGGCTTTGGTTCCGACATTTCCGGACTGCTCTTTTTGGCGCTGCCAATGGTGAATGCCTTTATCGGCCCGCTTTCGGGAACGGTTTCGGACCGTGTTGGCTGCGAGGGTCCCACGGCGGTCGGCCTAGGCGTGTACGTATGCGGTCTTTTTGCGGTAAGTACGCTCGACGAGCACTCTTCCATCCCTGTGATCGTGTGCTGTGTCGCGTTTATGTCGTGCGGTACGTCGATTTTCCAGAGCCCCAATAACTCGCTGTATATGGGCTCGGCTCCGCGCGAGGCACTCGGCTTTGCAGGTAGCTTGGGCAGCTTGGCGCGCTATGCGGGCATGGCGCTGGGTATTACGGCAGGTTCGCATATCCTCTATGGGCAGATGAGCGTGGCGATGGGCGAGGCCGTGACCAGTTTCGTTGCAGGCCGTCCGGATGTATTCCTATTCGGTTTTCGCTCGGTGTTCTACGTGCTTATGGCTGTGGCCGCTGTGGGTTTTGCGCTCGCCATGGTGCGTTTGGTGAGGATGCGCGCCCGCCATTAGCGTGTTGGGAGGCTGCCTGCCACGTATTCGCGCCGTCCCAAAAAGACTGGTTTGTGGTGCGATGCGGCTTGTGGGACAGGCGGGGGTCGGTCCGTGGTAGACTATCGAACAACGTTTATTAATCGCGCGGTATCGTTGCCGCGAGAAGGGGTTGCGCCATGCAGGAGCTTGAGGATCGTATTCGCCATGACGGCATCGTAAAGGCCGGTAACGTCCTTAAGGTTGATGCCTTCCTCAACCACCAGTGCGACGTTGAGCTGTTCGATCACATGGGCGCTGAGTGGGCCCGTCTGTTCGAGGGCGTCGAGATCAACAAGATCCTGACGATCGAAGCTTCGGGTATTGGCATGGCTTGCATTGCAGCCCAGCATTTTGGCGGCGTGCCGGTGGTCTTTGCCAAGAAGGCGCAGTCCATCAACCTCGACGGCGAGCAGTATGCCACGACCATCTATTCCTTTACCAAGCAGAAGGAGTACCCGGTTATCGTGGGTAAGCGCTTCCTGTCCGAGGGCGATAAGGTCCTGATTATCGATGACTTCCTGGCCAACGGCTGCGCGCTTGAGGGCCTTATTAAGATCTGCGAGGCTGCGGGCGCCGAAGTTGCCGGCATTGGCATCGCCGTTGAGAAGGGCTTCCAGGGCGGCGGCGATAAGCTCCGTAAGCGCGGCTTCCGCGTTGAGAGCCTGGCCCGTATCGCCGATATGGACTGCGAGAACGGCGAGATCACCTTCGCCTAAGCGCGCAACACAAGCGATTGGTATGCGATGTGACAAAGGGACTGTCCCTTTGTCACATTTTTTGTATGAGGGGAGGTGCTGATATGGACGAGAACAAGATGGGATGGCGCGAGTATGCGCGCT
>UQTN01000044.1 GCA_900543945.1 uncultured Collinsella sp.
ACGTCACGATCACGCGCACGTCCGGACCCACCAGGCGGCGCACGCGGTCCAGATCGCGCTCGAGCTCCCCGGCATCGCAGCGGTCAGCCTTGGTGAGCACCACCACCGGCTCGGCATCGCAGTCGAGCGCCAACACCAGCGAGCGCGCCACACGGTCGAGCAGCACCTCGCCGGCACCGAGCGCCTGCACGATTAGCACGCTATCCACGTTGGAGCAGAGCACCTGACGCTCCCCGCGGGCACGGCCGCGCCAACGCTCAAAGCTCGTACGGCGCGGCAGCACGCACTCAATCACGCCCATATCGTGCCCGGGAGCGCGGCGCACCGCCACACGGTCGCCCACGGCAGGCAGCAGGACCTCGTCCTCGCCGCGTGACTTGGCAAACCTCACAGCATGCTCGGCACGAAACGTGTCATCGGCAGTCGCCACCAGTGGAAACCCGCGATCCAAGCGCACCACGGCGCCAAGCTGCATCTGCTCGGGCTCCTCGACATGCGCGCAGAAATCATCAAAGGCAGCCTGCTGGGCTTCATCGACCGGCAGGTCATCAAACGCCGGAACGTCCCGCAGCGCGTCAAGCCCCGGTACACTCGCCAGCAACTCCTCAGCAGATGCAGGGGGTTCGGTCGCGAGCTTCCGACGACGATCACGCTTAGCCCGCGCCCCCGTCGTCTTTTTCTTCGCCTTAGCCTTAGCCTTAGCCACAAACGCCTCCCAGCACCAAAAATCACAACTGAGCAGGTATTTTCCCACAAAAAAGAGTCGGTCGAGCAAATGCTCGCCCGACTCACACACTTTCCCTCAGCCTTTATCATCCACACGGGAGAAAAGTCAGCAACGTCACCGCAGGGCCCGCCCGCCGAGAGGGGTTTCCAAAGGGCACATCCCGCAGCCGCAACGCGGCGAGGACGTACCCGTGGAAACCCCGCAGGCGGGCGGGCCCGGACAGGTACGTTACTCTTTCTCCACCGCGCGCATGATCGCCTTGTAGATCTCCATCAGCGGGATGATCAGGAAGGCCAGGCCCAGGGCAGCGACAACGCCCTTGAGCTCAAGCGTCACGGGGCCAAAGAACATCTCGGCAAGCGTCGGCTGCACGGTCACGATCACCGTCAGCACCAGTGCCAGCGCGGCGGAAGCCCACAGCCACTTGTTCTGCTTCTTCATGGTGAACAGCGACGCACGACGGCTGCGCATATTGAAGCAGTGGAAAATCTCGACCATGTTGAGCGTGATGAACGCCATCATCACGCCTTCCTCGTCGGCATTGCCGGCGATCATATCGGCGATGTGGATGTAGCCCATGTCAAAGTACACGCCCACAAAGAAGCTCGCCAGCACCAGCGCGGTGATGATTAGGCCCTGGACCACGCAGTCCAGACCCATATGTCCGGCAAAGACACCGTCCTTGGCGTTGCGCGGCTTGCGCTTCATGATGTCGCCCTCGGCATCCTCCATGCCCAGCGCAAGCGCGGGGAAGCAGTCGGTGACCAGGTTCACCCACAGCAGCTGCACCGGCTGGAAGATGGTAAAGCCGATGAGCGTGGCGATAAACACCGAGAACACCTCGGCAAGGTTGGCCGAAAGCAGGAACTGGATGACCTTGCGGATGTTGTCGTAGATGCGACGACCCTCTTCGCAGGCGCCGATGATGGTAGCGAAGTTGTCATCGGCAAGTACCATGTCGGCGACGTTCTTGGTGACGTCGGTACCGGTGATGCCCATACCAACGCCAATGTCGGCGCGCTTGATGGACGGGGCGTCGTTGACGCCATCGCCCGTCATGGCCACGATCTGGTCGCGCGACTTCCAAGCCTCGACGATGCGTGTCTTGTGCTCGGGCTGGACGCGGGCGTACACGCCGTAGTCCTCGATGTGCGCGTCGAGTTCCTCGTCGCTCATGCGATCGAGGTCGGCACCGGTGATGGCCTGGCTGCGATCGGCGACGATGCCCAGCTGCTTGGCGATGGCCACGGCGGTGTCGATGTGGTCGCCCGTGATCATGACGGTGCGGATACCGGCGTCGTGCGCCTCGTGGATAGCGTCGGCCACCTCGGGACGGACCGGGTCGATCATGCCGGACAGGCCACAGAAGACCAGGTCATGCTCGAGCGCAGCGGGGCTGCAGTCGTCGGGAACCTCGGTGTAGGTGCGGCTTGCCAGCGCCAGTACGCGCAGGGCCTCGTCGGCCATGGCCTTGTTGGCCGCCACGAGCTCGGCGCGGCGCTCCTCGGTCAGGGGGACGACCTTATCGCCCTCGTAGATATGGGTGCACAGGCCGATCACCACGTCGGGCGCGCCCTTGGTGTACTGCTCGTACTCGCCGTCAAGGGTCTCGACGACCACGGACATCATCTTGCGGCCCGAGTCAAACGGGGCCTCGCCCACGCGCGGATGCTCGGCAGTCAGGCCAGTGAGGCCCGCCTTGCCGGCGTCGTTGACGAGCGCGCACTCAGTCGGCTCGCCCACGGCCTCGCCCAGCTCCTCGTCCCACTGAGCATCGGAGCACAGCGCCATGCCGGCCAGGAACTTCTCCTTGGGCGCAGCGAGCTCGTGCTTGACGACGGTCATCTTGTTTTGGGTAAGGGTACCGGTCTTGTCGGAGCAGATGGTCTGCGTGCAGCCGAGAGTCTCGACGGCAGAGAGCTTGCGGATGATTGCCTGGCGCTTAGCCATCTTGGTCACGCCAAGCGATAGCACGATGGTCACGACGGCGACCAGGCCCTCGGGGATGGCAGCGACGGCGAGCGAGACGGCGACCATAAAGGTATCGAGCAGGGCGGTCGGGTCGGTAAGAACGTTGCCCACGCCGTGGCGGATGATATCAACGCCAAAGATGACGACGCAGATGACGATAACCATAATGGTAAGGATGCGGCTGAGCTCGGCGAGCTTCACTTGCAACGGCGTGAGCTCTTCCTTGGCCTCGGCCAGGGCGCCGGCGATCTTGCCCATCTCGGTGTTCATGCCGGTGCCGACCACGACGGCGCGACCACGGCCGTACACGACGGTGGAGCCCATATAGCACATGTTCTTACGGTCGCCGAGCGGCACGTCATCGGTGCCCGCAGCGAGCTCGATCACGTTGGCGTGCTTCTCTACGGGCACGGACTCGCCGGTGAGCGCGGCCTCTTCGATCTTCATCGTGGCGCTCTCGAGCACGCGGCAGTCGGCCGGGACGGAGTCGCCCGCCTCGAGCATGATCACGTCGCCGGGCACGAGCTCGGCGCTCGGCAGGTGCACGAGCTTGCCGTCGCGCAGCACCTTGGACTGCGCCGCACTCATCTCCTGCAGGGCCTCGAGGGCCTCCTCGCTCTTGGCTTCCTGGACCACGCCCAGCACCGAGTTGACGATAACGACGAACATGATGATGGCAACATCGGCAAAGTCGGGCTCGCCCTTGACCATGCCCGTGAGCGCACTGATGACGGCGGCAACGATCAGCATGATGACCATGGGGTCGGCCATCTGCTCAAAGAAACGCTTCCACAGCGGTGTCTTCTCGGCTTCCTCGAGCTTGTTAGGGCCTGTCTTGGCGAGGCGCAAAGACGCCTCGTCGTTGCTCAGGCCGAGGTTCTCATCGACACCTTGGTCGCTGAGCACCTCCGCCGCGGCGGACAGGTATTCCTTTTGCATATAGAGTCCCCTCCTGGGATTCGGGCCACTCAGCAGATTGATGCCCGATCATAATTCCCAGGAGAAGGGCAAGGGCTCATCAAGGCTGCCGTGCTGAGCGGCAGTTGATAGTGGAGCTATGGTACCCCAAAGCGACGCGTCTAGCCAAAACAATCGGTTTGGAAATATGGTCCGCACGCAACGGTGCAGACCGTGTGATGCTCAACATTGGTAAAACGTTTTTTCTTCGGCACATCGCCAAACTGACATATCTCCCAGATAGCAGCGGTTGGAGTGGTTGGTAAAGATTTTTCATATACCGTTTTTCCCGCAAAAAATGAACTTCCATTTCGGCATACGGTCGATTTTTTGGGGTATTCGGTCGGCATTTCGTTATAATCATCTCGGTTTTATTTCTTATGGTTTATCTATCAGCGCAAGACGATGTCAGATGGAGGTCTGAATGTACAAGCGCACTAAGATTGTATGCACCATGGGTCCCGCCTGCGATAGCGACGAGACCATCCGCGAGATGATCAAGGCGGGCATGAACGTCGCCCGTTTTAACTTCTCGCACGGCTCCTACGACGAGCACCACGGTCGCATCGAGCGCGTCCGCCGTATTTCCAAGGAGCTCGGTCTGCCTGTCGGCATCCTGCTCGACACCAAGGGCCCCGAGGTCCGCACCGGCCTTCTGGTCGACGGCAAGAAGGTTGCCGTCAAGACCGGCGACAAGATCGTCGTCACCGCTCAGCCCACGTCCGAGGATTTCCACGGCACCTCTGAGCACATCTCCCTCGACTACCTGGCTCTGCCCTCCGAGGTCGAGAAGGGCTCCCTTATCCTGATCGATGACGGCCTGGTTGCCCTCGAGGTCGAGTCCGTCAGCGGCCAGGACATGACCTGCGTCGTTAAGAACGACGGCCTGATCGGCGAGCGCAAGGGCGTCAACATGCCCAACGTCAACATCTCGCTGCCCGCCATCACCGAGCGCGATCGTCAGGACATCCTCTTTGGCCTGACCGAGAACATCGATTACATCGCCGCTTCCTTCATCCGTGACGGCGAGTCCGTCCGCGGCATCCGCAAGCTTTGCCGCGAGAACGGTGGCGAGCACGTGACGATCTTCCCGAAGATCGAGTGTGCCCTGGGCGTCGAGAACTTCGACGAGATCCTCGAGGCTTCCGACGGCATCATGGTCGCCCGTGGCGACCTGGGCATCGAGATCAAGCCCGAGCTTGTTCCGCACATCCAGAAGGAGATCATCGCCAAGTGCAACGCGGCCTACAAGCCCGTTATCACCGCTACGCAGATGCTCGACTCCATGCAGCAGAACCCGCGCCCGACGCGCGCCGAGGTTGCCGACGTTGCTAACGCCATCTACGACGGCACCGACGCCGTCATGCTGTCCGGCGAGTCCGCTGCCGGTAAGTACCCGGTTGAGGCCGTCAAGATGCAGGCCAGCATCGCTCTCGAGACCGAGAAGTACCTCCCGGCCCACGCTCCGCTCGAGGTTCCGGCTGACGCTCACGGCACCCGCGTCGTCAACAACGTTGTGGGTATGTCCGCTGTGAACATGGCCACCACCGTTGGCGCCAAGTGCATCACCGTGCCGACGACCACCGGTCGTACCGCTCGCTTGATCTCGCACTTCCGTCCCAACATGCCGATCTGCGCGTTCTCCCGCCACGAGTGGGCCGTCCAGCAGATGATCATGTACTGGGGCGTTATCCCGCATCAGGCCGAGATTACCCAGGGCACCGTCAACGGCACGATCGTCAAGGCGATCGAGACCGCTAAGGAGCTCGGCTACGTCGAGGCCGGCGATCTGACCGTCGCCACCGCCGGCGATCCCCGCATGAGCGTCCAGCTCGAGGACAAGGTCTCCTCGACCAACGTCGCTTACGTCGCTCAGGTCCGCTAAATCGTACTTGCAAGCATGTTTGCATTGCAAAGGGCCTGGAAGGCTTCGCCTTCCGGGCCCTTTTTCTGTGTCAATGCCGGCACACGGCAAAACACGCACCCATTTCTTTACCAAAAGCGCGAAATCCACCTTTCGAGGCCCAAAAATAAAGTCCCAAGTGCTAAAAGTGTTCGCCCGATGGCGAAACCACACCTTACCTGACGCTGCTAAATCGTTTTAGCAAGAGCCAGATCGACCGCGTTTTCGGAAGTATGCGGCAAATTCTGAGACCTCCGAGCACACCCCGTTTTTTCGCAACAAAATGCCTGATAAACTGGCATCAAAAGCCAGGTCTGCTCACAGGGTTCAGATTTTGCCGCATACTTCCGAATTGACGCTGGCATCGCACGGTCCAAAAGCACATTTCGACCAGGAGGATATCATGGACCTGACGCTATGCGGTCAATCCGCTTTTTACTATCACCGTATCCCGCCGCAGGTATTAGGGCTTTACCCCGCCATTAGCCTTGGCAATATGGATCGCAGATGTTGCGGCCTCGGAAGTCATGCAGTTGTAAAAGACCTGCTTCATGCACCGCTTCACAGGCTTGTATTCACTCGAGCACAATCCGGGTCGCGAAGCCTGTTTAAATCGCACCTCCTGACCCAAGAGCCGCCTCCCGGGTCGTTTAGGCAAACTGAACATGGATTTGATGTCACGTCGCCCGAGTTTACGCTGCTCAGCCTTGCTACGCAGGTCTCACGCAACCAGTTACTCATGGCTTGCCACGAGATGTGCGGCTCCTTTGCAGTGTTTAAGCCCTGCGAGCGAACGCAACAACAACTCGATGAAGCCATTTCGCTTAAGCTCATTCCACCCAACTGCGGTTGGGAGCGTGTTGTCGACACCAAGGGCAATGACACCAATTTGTGGAAGCGCCCGCCGCTCCTCAGCGCGGCGGATATCGCCGCGTTCGCCAAGCAGGCTGCAGGCCTGCGCGGCGTTAAACAACTGCGCTGGGCGGCCGAGCACATGACGGGGCAGACCGCCTCGCCCTTCGAAGTACAGACCTCCATACTTGTCTCGCTCCCCCGCAACGAGGGCGGCATGGGTATCAACATCGCAAACAACGTGCGCATCCCACTCAGCGACGCCGCGCGCTCACTGTATGACAAAACCTGCTGCTACGCCGATATCCTCATCGAGAGCAACACCGACAGCATGGGCGTCATCTTGGAATGCCAAGGCCGCTCCGCCCACGATGGCGAAGCCGCAAGTCTCTCCGATGCCGAGCGCACCACCGCCCTCACAAGCATGGGCTATGACGTTATCCAGATAACCTATGAGCAAATCAAAGACACGAAGAGCTTTAACAACATCGCCGAACTCATCCATAAAAAGGCAGGGCTCCCCTACATCCCAAAGACCGATCAGGAACGCACCACCGAAGATGCCCTGCGGCGGGAGCTATTGGTCGATTGGGATGAGCTGTTCGCCGTCAAGCCGGCCAGCTAGCAGCTAGCGATCAAGGGGACTGCGGGAACGTCAGAAGCAGCAACGCGAACCGCAAATCCCGCCTCGGTTAGCTCGATGACCTCGGTAAACGTTGCATCGAAAAACTCCTCGGTTAGCAGGCGATACGGCGGATGATCGGGCTCGCCGGGGTTTTCGCGTACAATCTCGTGCATGACGCCGATAGTCTTGAGCACATATTCTTTATGGATGGGATACTGCCCAAAACGCGTCGCAGCGGTATAGAGGCGATCGGTCGCACGCGGAATGGAAACGATGCCCAGCGTCTTGCCAAACCAGTCAAAATCGCCCTGCTTTTTAATGCGGAATTCCTCGCACGGCTTGCCGCCGTGTGCTTCCAGATACTGGTTCACACGCGTGTTCCATACCGTGTCGGCCACCAGATGCGACCAGACGCCCAGCGTTAAATCGAGCAGCGACTGCGCCACATCTTCGGACGCAAGCGAGAACTCACAGGCGCCGGGACCGACAACCGGCTCGGCATCCCTGTAGCGCTGAGGATAGTGCACGCGGTTCAGTCGCTCGCGCTCCTCGACAATCGAGGTAGCCTCAGCAGGTTCGCCCGCGGGTGCGCCTTTAAGCAGCGGCGCCACATAGGTATCCCAGAACTCGTGCTCGCGCGGCTTAGGGATAGGCTCGGGCTTTGCAAAGTGCGTAATGCGATACGGAATGGGATCGGCGATGCCAGGGACCATATAGCCCACGAAGATATCCGGAACCACGCAGCCAAACAAAAAGGCATTGCGGTCGCGCACGCTATCGGCAAGCACGCTAGCACGTGCCAGCAAGCGCTCCGTTTGAGCGATATGAATGTTCCAACTTGGCATAGCCACCCCCATAAAACCTGGTTAACTATACCATCACGGCAGAGTCGCACAGGCGGCCATACATACCCTACGCAGCAACTATTCCGCAGCACCGCTTTCGGTTCCATACGACGGCACAGGCGCCTCGACCACATGGTGATATCGATCGATATAGATGGCACGGGCCTCCAGGCGGCGCACCAAATCTTGATGGTGCGTACTCATCAAAACCGTCTTACCGGCAGCAACGTAGGCCAGCAAAAAGTTGACTACGATGTCGCACGAGTCCTCATCGAGCCCGTTGGTGGGCTCATCGAGCACTAGGATATCGGGGTTCATCGACACCACCGCAGCCAGCGCAACGCGCTTCTTTTGCCCGCCCGAAAGCTGATAGGGCGAGGCATCGACCAGATCGGCAACCTGGAACAGCTCCATGGCATCGCGGACGCGGCGCTCGAGCTCGTCTGTCGGCAGCCCCATCTGCGCGGGGCCAAAAGCAACTTCCTCGCCCACCGTAGCGCAGAACAGCTGGGCGTCGGCATTCTGGAACACAAAGCCCACGCGCTGATGAAAACGCTGAGCGGCTGCGGAATCCTTGAGATATGCCGCATCGATCACGTGCCCGTCAAACAGGTACGCACCCGCGTCCGCTAGTTCAAGACCGTTGATAAGGCGCATAATCGTCGTCTTACCGCAGCCGTTGGGACCGAGTAGGGCAACGAGTTCACCACGATCGACCTGCAGCGACACACCATCGACAACCGTATGCCCCGCATAGGAGAACAGCACGTCGCGAAACTCGATGAGCGGCACGCTCTTGGCGCCAGTAGCACCGCTCGCGCCCATCACGCCATTCGTATCGTTTGCCAAAACGTCGCCCTTCCCTATCCACATCGACGGCTCGGCCGCCCGCGCTACAGCACCGCGCACAACACGGCGAGCAGCACCACGACGACCGCATAGACCGCATCGCGCCAGCCAAAGCCGCTCCGCGCGGGAGTCGGATACGCACCGGCAAAGCCACGGCAAAGCATAGCCTCGTCCATCGCGCGGCTGCATTCCATCGCCTTGATAAAGGTCATGCCCATGATACCCGCGATCGAATCGGTACGCGAAAAACCCGCAGGCGCACGACCCACACTGCGCAGCATGACCGATTCGCACAGATCGTGCGCCGTGCGTCCCAGCACCTCGATGTGCTTGAGCGCCATATCAAACGTAAAGATGACCTCGTCGGGCAGCTGTAGCGTCTTGAGCGCCGCCGACATGCGGCTCCAGGTGAGCGTCCACGAAACGCCCAGCACGAACGACACGTTAATGAACGTCTTGAGCGCGATCTTGAGCATGGCGCCCGCGGCAGAAGCGCCCAGCAGCAGGGCAGGCAGTGCCAGAACCACCGCAAGCCCCGTGGCGCCGAGCGCCGGTACAAAGGTCGCACGCAGCCCGCGTACGGGGCGCACGGCAACGAGCACCAGCGCGATGGCCGCCATCAACATGAGGTACAGCGGGCTCTGCGTCAGACACACGCACAGGACGCAAACGAACATCCCCACCAGGCGCACCGGAGCCGAAACGCAAGAAAGGGCGCGGTCGACCATCGACCCGCCCTCGTGCGCGCCTCCACCCAGGCGAACCCGCTCAAGCAGGCTCGCCAGGTGCAGGACATTCTTTTGCATCACACGATGCCGAGCCCCCGCGGGCTCGTAACGCTCCTCGGCCGCAAGCCAACTAGGCAGCTCGGCTATTGCCATGAGCACCGCTTTCCTTGACCGTCAGCGAGACCAGGCGGAATGTGATGGTGAGCACCGCCACGCCAATCACGCCCGAAAGAATATACATCGCGGCCTGGCCGGCAAAGCCAAGGCCCTGCTCCTCGGAATAGGCCTGCAGATAATCGCCCGTGGGCAGGGCGTCGGCAAAGGTCGGGGTGTCGAGGCCGACCGAAGCCTGCAGGCTGTCGTCGCCAGCCTCCTGAACGGCGGTCGCGGCGCCCTCGGCGTCCCACTCACCCCAGGCGTCACCGGTGGCGAGCAAGCCGAGCGGCGTAGCCACGACAAGCACGGCGACCAGAATGAGCGTGGGAATCAGGGAAGTCTTCTTGGCGGTACCATCGGCGGCAAGCTGGCCATCGGCGGCTTCGGGGCCGACGATAATGCTCGGCGCCGTCTTCTTAATGAAGCCGTAGATGGCGGCCGTCGCCACGCCCTCGATCACGCCGGCAACCAGCATATGCGGGATCAACATGGCCGGAATAGCCACGGACAGCGGGAAGGGGCAGTACAGAGGGGCGCCCGAAGCGTTGGTGAAGAGCATCGGCTGAATACCAAACTCGATTGCCGCGCACAGGGCCGCCAGGCACAGGCCGACCCAACCGCTCACGATGGCAGAAACCGAGGTGCCCCAGCTCTTGTCGTGCAGACGGCTGTTGAGCGCACGGAACACGATAGCAGCGACAAACGGCAGCACAAAGGCCATGTTAAAGCAGTTGGCGCCAAACGACAGAACGCCGCCGTCGCCAAACAGCAGCGCCTGCAGCGCCAGAGCGACCGAGACAGCGATAGCCGCGGCCTCGGGGCCCAGCAGCAGCGCGATGAGTGCGCCGCCGACGGCGTGACCAGTGGTACCGCCGGGCAGCGGAACGTTGAACATCATGAGCAAGAAGGAGAATGCGGCGCAGATGCCCAGGAACGCCATATGCTCGCGATCGAGCGTGGCGCGCACCTTTTTGATGCAGTGAACCCATACGGGCACCATCGCCACCGCCATAACGGCATCGGTCTGCGGGGACAGATAATTATCGGGAATATGCATGAGCCCTCTCAATCAGAACGTTGTGTGTTACGTTTCCAACAATCCGTAACACCGACTCTGCATACTAACAAAAAGGCGCACCGCCCACAACGCAGCACGCCCTTGCAATACGTACGTTATTAGCCCAGGTCCACGCACCGCCCAATAAAGGGCCCATGCACTCCCAACTTTCCGGTCACCCGGAAGAAGGTGCGATCCGCTCGCAACAAGGTTAACGCAGGAACCCGCCCCCGAGAGGGGTTTTCTAAGGCAACATCCCGCAGCCGCAAAGTGGCGAGGACGTTGCCGTGAAAACCCCGCAGGGGGCGGGTTCCGAACAGCAAAGATTACGAGCGGACTTCGCCGTTTACGCCCTTGCACACCTTGGTGACGATCTTCTGGTGCGCCTTCTCGACCTCTTCGCTAGTAAGCGTGTGGTCGTCCGAGCGATACGTGAGCGCAAAGGCCATGGACTTCTTGCCCTTGCCGATACGAACCGGATCGCGGTAGACATCGAACAGGCGCACGCCCTCGAGCAGCTTGCCGCCGGCGCTGGTAATACGGCGCTCAAGATCCTCGCAGGTCACGGCATTGTCGACCACAATGGCAAGGTCGTGCTCAACGGCCGGGTACTGCGAGAACTCGCGGTAGTTCTCCTGGTTGCGGGCGCCCTTGATCAGCTTGTCCAGGTCAAGCTCAAAGGCAACGACAACCTCGTCGATGCCGCAGGCCTCGCGCGCCTCGGGGTGGATCTCGCCGACCCAACCCAGCACGGTGCCGCCGGACAGAACCTCGGCCGCACGACCCGGCTGCAAAAAGGCATAGCCCTCGCCCTCGACGGGACGGAAGCGAACCTTCTCGATGCGCAGCTGGGCGAGCAGCTCCTCGACGATACCCTTGCCAAAGAAGAAACGCAGTTTACGGTACTTCATGTTCCAAGACTGCTCGCTCCACTGGCCCGAGAGCACACCCGCGACGGACTTGGTCTCCTTGGGCAGGCTGGCGTTCTCGCGACCGTGGAACAGGCTGCCGACCTCGTACAGGTGCACGTTGGGCGTACCGTGCGCCTCGTTGTAGGCCACGGACTGCAGCAGGCCCGGCAGCAGCGAACGACGCATCTCGGTCTGCTCGGCCACCAGCGGGTTCATGAGCACCACGGGGCAGCCGCGACCCTCGGTGGGCATGCCGATCTTCTCCAGGTCGCCCGGGGCGGCAAAGCCAAAGGTCGTGGTCTCGTTGAGGCCGCAGGCGCGCAGGATCTCGCCGACCTTGCGGGTGAGCTTCTGCTCGCGGGTCAGGCCGCCGATGTGGTTCTTGGCAGCCGGGATGGTCGCCGTCACACGGCCCATGCCCCATAGGCGCAGGACCTCCTCGATCAGGTCAATCTCACGCGGCAGGTCGGGACGGAAGCTCGGCGGGGTAACCATAAAGTCCTCGCCGTCGCGCTCGACGGTGCAGCCCAGACGGGTAAGCGAACGCTCGATAAAGTCGGGCTCGATGTCGGCACCGCAGATGGCATGCACGCGGGCCAGGCGCAGCTTGATGCTGTCGATGGTCTTGGGCGCGGGGAAAACATCGACATAGCCGGGAGCAACCTCGCCGCCGGCGATCTCCTCGATGAGCGCGCAGGTAACGTTGGCGACATCCACGCAGCCAGTCTCGTCAACCTGGCGCTCAAAGCGAATGGAGGCGTCGGAGATCAGCGACAGATCGCGGCTGGTGTGCGAGGTGCGACCGGCGTTGAAGCAAGCGCTCTCGACCATCACGTCGACGGTGTCGTCCTCGATCTCGGAATCCATGCCGCCCATAACGCCGGCCAACGCCACGGGGCGCTCGCCGTCGGTGATAAGGCCCATGCCGGCGTCGAGCACGCGCTCTTCGCCATCGAGCGTCGTGAATTTCTCATCCTGCTGGGCGGCGCGAACCACCACGCGACGGTGGCCATCGCGCTCGGCAAAGGTGTCCAGGTCAAAGGCGTGCAGCGGCTGACCGGTGAGCATCATCACGTAGTTGGTGATGTCGACGATGTTGTTGTGCGGACGCACGCCCAGGGCGTTAAGGCGCTTGACCATCCAGTCGGGCGACGGGCCGACCTTCACGTTGCGCACGATGCGGGCGACATAGCGGTCGCACAGGCCCTCGTCGGCAATCTCGACCGAAAGCTCGTCGTCGGTCGCGCGGCCGGTCTCGGCCTTGATGGCGGGCAGCTCAGCGTGGAAATCGCGATCGAAAATGGCGCCGGTCTCGCGGGCCATGCCGATCATGGACAGGCAGTCGGGGCGGTTGGGCGTGATCTCGCAGTCGAGCACAGTATCACTCGAGCCCACGTACTCGGCAAACGGCATACCGCAGGGCGTGTCCTCGGGCAGAATCATGATGCCGGAGTGGTCGCCACCCAGGCCGAGCTCGCGCGCAGAGCAGTTCATGCCCATGGACACGACGCCGCGAAGCTTGCTCTTCTTGATCTTGACGTCGCCGGGCAGGACAGCGCCGATCATGGCCGTGACGATGTGGTCGCCGGCCTCGAAGTTCTGCGCGCCGCAGACGATCTGCAGCGGAGCGGGATTGCCGTCGGCATCGAGGTTCTTGTCGCCCACATCGACCGAGCACACATACATGTGGTCGCTATCGGGGTGCGGGGTCTTGGTGAGCACCTTGGCGGTCACCACGTGGTCGAAGGACTCGCCCACGGTGTCGATCGCCTCGACCTCGGTGCCGGTACGGATATATTCGTCCGAAAGGGTCTTGGGATCCTCCGGAATATCGATCATGGTCTTGAGCCAGTCGTAAGAAACACGCATCTAGCTCTCCTTTCATACTGAAAGCCTGCGAAGAGATGCAGGTGGAAACTTCAACTTTGTGAACATTCCTTACAAAGCGAGGGTTGTCCAAGTGCGGCAGATCGGCCCGAAAGAGGAGTGCCGCGTACTTTGGTACGCAAGCGACGAATGAGCGCCGAGGTGCCGTGCTTGGGCAAGCCGCAGCCTAGAACTGATTCAAGAAACGCATATCGCCTGTCATGAGCGTTCTGAGGTCCGGCAGGTCGTAGCGCAGGGCCGCGACGCGCTCGGCGCCAATGCCAAAGGCGAAGCCGGTGTACTTCTCGGGATCGATGCCGCAGTTGATCAGGACGTTGGGGTCGACCATGCCGCAGCCCAAGATCTCGATCCAGCCGCTGTGCTTGCAGAAGTTGCAGCCCTTGCCGCCGCACACGTGGCAGCTCACGTCCACCTCGCAGCTGGGCTCGGTGAAGGGGAAGAAGTGCGGGCGGTAACGCGTCTTGCGATCCTCGCCAAACATGCACTTAACAAAGTAGTCGAGCGTGCCCTTCAGGTCGCCAAAGGTGATGCCCTCGTCGACGACCAGGCCCTCGATCTGGTTGAACTGCGGCAGGTGGCAGGCATCGGCCGTGTCGGGACGGTAGACGGTGCCCGGGCAGATCATGTAGATGGGCGGCTTCTGCGACTCCATAGTGTGGATCTGCACGCCCGAAGTCTGGGTGCGCAGCAGCACGTCGGACTCGCCGTGGGCGTGAGCCTCGGGGTGCGCGACGCTGCCGGGGTTGTTGTCGACCACGTAGAAGGTATCGCGGGCCGAGCGGCTCGGGTGATCCATGGGAGCGTTGAGCGCAGTGAAGTTGTAGTAAGAGGTGTCGACCATGGGGCCGGACTCGACGGTGTAGCCGATGCCGCAGAAGATGTCCTCGGCCTCCTCGATGATTTGCTTGATCAGGTGCTGGTGGCCGATCTGCGGACGGATGCCCGGCAGCGTGATGTCGACGGCGTCGTGCTCGAGTGCGCGCTTGAGGGCGGCGGCCTTCATCTCGGTGTTTCGCTCGTCGAGCATGCCCTCGATCAGCTGGCGCATCTCGTTGGCGCGCTTGCCCATCGCGGGACGATCCTCGGGGGCGAGCTTGCCCATCATGCGCATCAAGCCGGTGATACGACCCTTGCGACCGAGCAGCTCAACACGCGCAGCCTCGAGCTTGGCGGCGTCATCGGCGCCTGCGACGAGCTCCTTGGCCTCTTCCTCGAGTTTGACCAGATCATCAATCAGACTCATGTCTTCCCTTTCGTCTCTCGCGCATCCACTTGCCGCGGCGGCTGGAGCCACCCGGAGCTGCGGATGTGCGGCCCGGTTCGGTAACAAAAAAACCGCCCTCGGGCATGTGCATTGCCCAAGGACGGTTGAATTCCGCGGTACCACCTTGTTTGACCCGGCGGATGTCTGGCCCGCCGCGCCCACTCTGTGCCCCTTGTCGCGAGGCTCACGGCTTCCCTACTGGGGCTTCGCCGCCGCTGGCCGCGTGCCCGTTGAGGTCGCTGCTCGGGAGTGAACGCTTGGCCCTTGCCACCGCAGGAAGGCTTGCAGCCCATGACCTTCCCTCTCTTGCCGGCGACGCGGCGGGCAAAACCCTCTCCGTCAACGCATTGGGCTACAGGATACCACATTGTGTGGGCGTATCGCCGCGTTCCGTTTTGTTCGTGCTGGGTACAAGGCAGGTAGCTGTGCAAACTGGCCGCGCGCCCACCCGTGGCGCTCGACCTGCGAGATCAAGGATATAGGTATGGGAAAGAACAAGGATAAGATGGCCAAGCCCGCAGCGGATAAGACGCCCAAAGGCATGAAGGTCGATAAGGCTGTCAAAAAATTCCGTAAGCTCGAGGGCAAGCTGTGGACTCGCGAGTACCTGCTCAAGATTGCCGAGTTTGACGGCGCGACCATTGCTCCCGCCAACGGCGCCGCGGCCCGCGCCGATGCTATGGGCACCCTTGCCGGCGAGCATCACAAGCTGCTGACCAGCGAGAAGTCCGTTGAGCTCGTGCGCTCGCTGGCGCGCGAGACCGTCGCCGGCGGCAAAATCGACGACCCTCAGCTGCTCGACGAGATCCGTGTGCTCGGCCGCGATCAACGTGAGGCCAGTGCCATCCCCACCGAAGAAGCCGAGGCCTGGACCAGGCTCACCTGCGAGGCGGACGCCGTGTGGCACAAGGCCAAGGCAGCCAACGACTGGGCGAGCTTTGAGACCTATGTGGATAGAATCGTCGCCCAACTTAAGCATCAGGCCGAGCTCATGGACCCCAAGCGCGATCCATACGACGTTTGGCTCGACCAGTACGAGCGCGGCCTTTCCGCCAAGAGCTTCGATGCGTTTTGCGATGAGGTCAAGGCCACGGTCGTGCCGCTCGTGCACGCCATCGGCGAGCGCGGCCAGCAGCCGGCTGCCGACTTTTTGCACGCCCACGTGCCCGAGGCTGCCCAGCGCGCCATGAGCTTCGACTTGATGAAGCTTGTCGGCATGAACCTGGACGACACCACGCTTGCCTTTACCGAGCACCCGTTTAGCGAGGGCTTCTCGGTGGGCGACGCGCGCATCGCCACGCACATCTACGAAGACGACTGCATCTCCAACGTCTACAGCATCATCCACGAGGCGGGACACGCCATGTATGAGCTGGGCGTCAATCCTGCCTATGCGCGCACCTGTCTTGAGGGTGGCACCTCCATGGGCATCCACGAGAGCCAGAGCCGCTTCTTCGAGAACACCGTGGGTCGCAGCCGCGCCTTTATGGGACCGCTGCTCGAGGTGCTGCGCCGCCACGCACCCGAGGTCTACGGCGACGTCGACGAGGACACGCTCTACCGCGCCGTGAACATCGCGCAGCCGTCGCTGATCCGCACCGAGGCCGACGAGCTCACCTATCCGCTGCATATTATGGTGCGCTACCAGATCGAGCGCATGCTGTTTGCCGGCGAGGCCACGGCCAAGGACATCCCCGCGCTTTGGAACCGCTTTATGAACGAGTACCTGGGCATTCCCGTTCCCGACGACACGCACGGCTGCCTGCAGGATACGCACTGGAGCGGCGGCTCGTTTGGCTACTTCCCCACGTATGCACTGGGTAGCGCCTACGACGCCATGTTTGTGCCGGCCATGTGCCGCGACGGTGTCGACCTTAACGGCGCCTGTGCGAGCGGCGACCTGGCGCCCGTCCGCGCCTGGCTGGGCGAGCGCATTTGGCAGTGGGGCCGCGCCAAGGACGCG
>UQTN01000045.1 GCA_900543945.1 uncultured Collinsella sp.
TGACCGCTGGGCAGCTGCCCCAGGTCGCGGCGCGCCGTCGGACGCGCACCCGAACGCCCGTTTAAGTTGGATCCGTTTTGGCGCATGTGCCCTCCCCCATAAACACAGCAAGCCGGAGCAACAGGTCTCCGGCTTGCCTCCCATCATTTGGTACGTCGCTATTTTGTAGCTTTTGACGAGCCTCCGCTCGCCTTTTGGTATTCGTCCTTAAAGGCCTTGAACATGCCGCGCGTCTTGCCGAGCTGCTTGCCCAGTGCGCGACTGCCTTTGTCCACGGCGACCGATCCCTTGTCGTCGAGCACCTTGGCGCCCTTTTTGACCTTGTCGCCCACCACGACGCTGGCCTCGGCGGCCTTGGCAGCCGCACCGCCCGAATACCCGAGCGACTTGACCTCGTCCGAGACGACCATCGCGCCGTTCTCGTAGCCGCGCAGCATCGTCGGCGGCACCTGCGTGTCACCAACCAAAACACTCGAAGCAGCACCGGCGGTCACATAGAATGCCTGCACGATGCCCGAGCGCGGCTTGAACTCAACGTCCGAGCAATAGCCCACGACGTCGCCCGATTCCGTGCGCACGTCCATACCGACCCAGATGATGCAATCGTCCAGGTTGATGTCGAGGCGCTTGGCGGCGGCGGCATCGTACGTGTCCTTGACGTCATCGACCGCAATGGCGCCCTCGTAGACACCAATGGCGTCGAGCGCTACGAATCGGTCGGGACGCTCGATCATGCCCGCGATATCGGACTGGCGGACCATAAAGCCGACCACGCGCGTACCGCCCGGGGTAAAGACCGGAAAGTGAATCTTTCCGAGCTTTTTGGGGCTGCGCGGCGTGCCGTCCTTTTTGGTGCGCTTGTCCTCGGTAGGCTTGCGATAGATCTTGGCGCCGACAAAATCCCCAGCGCGCATTATGCCTCGGTCGAGGGTTCCGCAGCCCCGGCATCAGCCTCGACGGCGTTCTCGACCACGACGTCGGCGGCAGGCGTCACGTTGCCACCCGAAATGGCGTCGTTGAGCTGCTCGCGCAGCTGGTCCATGCGCTCGCGGGCCAGGTCGACCTTGGCGCGCAGGTCGTCGGTCTTGGCGTCGACCATCGGGCCAAAGTCATTCACCGCAGCACGGGCCTCCTCGGCGCCGTGCTCGTAGGTGTCGCGCATATTGTCCCAGGCGTCGTTGGCGATATCGGCAGCCATGGCGCGGGTTTCGGCGCCCGAGCGCGGGGCCAGAGCAACGCCGATAATAGCGCCAGCAGCAGCACCAAAAAGTGCGCCGGAGACAAAGCTGAAAGTCTTACCCATGATCATTCCTCTCCTGCGGGCACGTCGGTGCCCACCGTTTGAATGCTGTCCATTATACCCGCAGCGCATCACTTGCCGCTCCGCTCATCTGCGTACGGCAAAGGCGCAGGTACGTGATGGTGATAAACGCGTAGGCCTACTCCTGGGGCATAGCCGGCATGGCCACCGTGGCACCCGGGTCCTCGCCGGCGCCGTCCACGAGCGGCAGGCCGCCCTCATGCGCAGGTCCCGCCGGAACCGTCGCCGCACCGCCAAAGACGGCAGCGGAGGCCTCGTGGTTCTCGGCAACCGCGCCCTCGGTATCAATCGCCACCTGGGGCTCGTCGTCAAAGTTGGGGACGCCCTGGGGCTCGGTGGAAACGGGCTCGGCGGTCGCATCGGCAACGGGCTCGGCGTCAACCGGCACATCGCCCTCGTCAGCGCCCTCGTCCTCGGCAGTATCTTCGCCGTTCGCAGCGGCGACGGCCTCGTGAGGATCCTTGCCCTCGGCCTCGGCGCGCATGCCCAGCACCAGGTTGCGTAGGCCCGCGACCGTGCCTTCCACGTCGGGGGCAGGCTGGTCGGCGTGCAGGTACGCCCAGTCCATCATAAAGGTGGCCGACGACAGCGCACCGATGGCCAGTGCGTCATCGGGGCACGAAAGCTCGACCTCAAAGACACGCTCGTCATGCTCGCTTACGCGCGTGCGGCCGCACGAGATGCTACCGGCAAGACCGGTCTCGTTCATGAGCTCAACCGTCACATGCTCCAGCAGGTGGCAGAGCTCGGTCTGACCCATGCAGTCCTGGAACTCGCGGCCGGAATCGCCCAGGCACAGGTGCTTGGCAATCGCCGGTACCAGGTAGTACACGCGCGCCGTGGCCTCGATGTCCTCCGAGGTCATGAGCGGCATGCCGGGGTTCACCAGCACATGCGCGCAAATCTTGTCCTCGCTGACGGTGACCTTAAGGATGTTGAACAGG
This sequence comes from uncultured Collinsella sp., assembly GCA_900543945.1. Classification (GTDB taxonomy): domain Bacteria; phylum Actinomycetota; class Coriobacteriia; order Coriobacteriales; family Coriobacteriaceae; genus Collinsella. The sequence goes on from UQTN01000045.1 coordinate 2,266, forward strand.
CCTGCCATAACTCTCCCCTACTCTTCCTTGTCCTACTCGTCGCCGTCGTGCGGATTCGCGGAACCCGCACCCGACGTCGTCGGCTCGTCTACCGAAGACTCGGAATCCTTCTTATCGGTTTCGGCCGGAGCGATCACGCGAATGAGCGAGATGCGCTGGCCACGCATCGACTGCACTTTAAACTTGTACCCCGCGACCTCAAACACCTCTCCGATGTCGGGCACCGAGTCACAAAGCTCCAAGATCCAGCCGGCGATGGTCTCATAATCATCGCTTTCCTCGAGCGGCCAACCAAGCTCAATCGCGTCATCGCACGAAAAACGCCCATCGACGAGCCACTCGCGGCGCGAAAGGCGCGTGAGATACTTGTTGTCGGGGTCGAACTCGTCCTCGATCTCGCCGACGATCTCCTCGACGATGTCTTCGATGGTGATGATGCCGGCCGTGCCGCCGTACTCGTCCACGACGACCACGATCTGGTCGTGCGAGGTCTGCATCTCTGACAGCAGCGGCAGGATGTCCTTGGTGTCGGGCACAAAGGTGGCATCGCGCAGGTAATCGGCGATGGGCTGGTCGCCCTTGCCGTCGAGCGCGGGCTGGATCAGGTCCTTGATGTGCGCGATGCCCGCGACGTTGTCGGGGTCCTCGTGATAGACGGGGATGCGGCTGAAGCCGGTCTGGCGCATGGTGGACAGCACGTCGGCGACCGTCTCGTCGTCCTCGCACATGGTGGTGTCCACGCGCGGCACCATGACCTCGCGAGCCACGGTGTCGCCCAGATCGAAGATCTCGTGGATCATGCGCTTTTCCTCGTCGAGCAGGTCGTCCTGCTCCGAGACCATGTACTTGATCTCTTCTTCCGAGACGTTCTGACGGTCGTCGGCGCTCTTGATGCGCAGGATGCGGGCTAGGCCGTCGGAGCAGGCACCGGTCAGCCACACGAGCGGGCGGGCGATCTTTTGGAAAAACGACAACGGTCCCACGACCTGCTTGGACACGCCCTCGGCATTGGCCAGGCCGATGCGCTTGGGGACGAGCTCGCCGATCACGATGGACACAAAGGCGACGGCGACGGTGATGATGACCGGCGCCAGGCCGCTTGCGATGGCGGAAAGCGGCGCGATGCCAAAGCTCATGAGCCATGTGGCGAGCGGGTCGGACAGGCTCGTCGAGGCGACGGCGGACGAGGCGAAGCCCACGAGCGTGATGGCGACCTGAATGGTGGCGAGCAGCTGGTCGGAATCGGCGGCAAGCTGGACGGCGCGCTCGGCGCGCTTATCGCCCTCCTCGGCATCGTGTTCCAACACGGCGCGCTTAGCCGTGGTGAGCGCCATCTCGGACATGGAGAAGTAGCCGTTGATAAGCGTTAAAACGAGCGTGGTAATAAGGGAGATGGTTATGTCCATCGGGAGTTTCTCGAACCTCCAAGATTCGGGACGTTGGGCAGTAAGCGTAGGTGACGGATAGGGCAATTGCGCCGGTCGCCCGTGCGAGCGGAGCCGTGGGCGCGGTCGCTAGATTACGAAGAGGATCACCGCCATGAACTGGAAGATGCTGCCGGCGAGCACCCACAAGTGGAAAACACTGTGCAGATAGCGCACGTTTTTGGCGATATAGAACGGCACGCCCACGGTATAGCACACGCCGCCGACGGCGAGCAGGGCAAGTGCCACGGGGTTGAGCAGCGACACGAGCTCGGGCAGCTTAAAGACGACAAGCCAGCCCATCAGCAGGTAGACCAGGCCACTTACCCAGTGCGGTTGACGCTCGCGCATAAAGCACTCGAGGGCAATCCCGACGATGGCGATGGCCCACACGGCAAAGAACAGCGCAGGGCCGCCGTCGTTTGCGAGCGTGATGAGGCAAAACGGGGTATAGCTGCCGGCTATGAGCAGGTAGATGCAGCTGTGGTCGATGATGCGAAACACGCGTTTGGCGCGAGCGGGCTGAATCGCGTGATAGAGCGTGGAGGCCAAGTATTCGAGGATGATACTGACGCCATAGACAATCGCCGCGGCCATGTGAGCCGGGCCTCCGCCGCGCAGGGCAGCGAATACGATCAGGAGCACCAGGCCCGCGATACCCAGCAGGCAGCCGACACCATGGGTGACGGAGTTCATGATCTCCTCGCCCACCGTGTAGTGTGGAACGGCCGCGGTCTTGGGTCGCGGCTTAGAACTGTCGCTCGAATCGGACATGCCGGTTACATCCTCCAATGTAAAGAGTTCTCAACACTATATCAAAGCGTCTGGATACGTGCGAAATTTGCACCATCCGTGACCCTTTGTTTACCCATTCTTTGCTTGTTGACGCATCAACGGCGAACATCCATAATGCGCTTGTTTTAAATGTTGATGTATTAACATCTATAAGGAGAACCGTAAATGCCTCAAAGCGCACACCCCCATCGGAAGCTCAAGATAGCCGGCGTTGTTGCGTTGGTGCTCGTCGTCGCGCTGCTTGGATTTGCCGGCAACTTTTTGTTTGACTTTGCCCTGAACCCCCAAGCGCCGTACACCATGAAGATGATGCAGGATAGCAAGAACGACAAAGAAGGTGAGCAGCCGGATGCCGAGGACACCGAGGCGCGGGCATGGTTTAAGGAAAACCGCAAGAGCAGCAGCCTCACCGCAGATGACGGAACCGAGCTCGCCGCTTGGTATTTTGCCGCCCCAGAGAGCACGCACAATTACGCTATCTGCCTACACGGATACACCGATGAGCCCATCGGTATGGCCCGATACGCCAAACGATTCCATGACCGCGGCATGAACGTGCTCGCGCCTGCCGCCCGTGCCCACGAGCGCTCCGGCGGCGACTATATCGGCATGGGCTGGCCCGAGCGGCTCGATGTCGTTGCATGGATTGGGCGGATCGTTCAGGCTGACCCCGAGGCGCGCATCCTGGTCTTTGGCGAGTCGATGGGTGCGGCAACCGCCATGGACGTCGCGGGGGAATCTCTGCCCGCAAACGTGAAATGCATTATCGAGGACTGTGGTTATACGAGTGTTTGGGACGAGTTTTCTCTGCAGCTCAAGGACGTGTTCGGGCTGCCCAGCTTTCCCTTGCTCGATGTAGCAAACTTGGTGTGCAACGTGCGCGCGGGCTACGACTTTCATAAGGCGAGCAGCGTGGAACAGCTCAAGCGCGCGACGGTTCCCATGCTTTTTATCCACGGTGACCAAGACACCTTTGTACCGTACAGCATGCTCGACCAAAACTACGAGGCGTGCGCCAGCAAGATCAAGCAAAAGCTCACCATCCATGGCGCCACGCACGCCAAGAGCGCGCAGGTCGATCCCGAGCTCTACTGGAACACGGTCGACGACTTCCTCGGAAAGAATTTTTAGGCAAAAAGCAACGTCCGGGGCTTTATCTGACCCCCTATTTTCGGAAGTATGCGGCAAAATCTGGAACTGCCGACCAGACCGCAGTTTTATCAACAATTTATCAGGGGTTTTGTTGCCAAAAAACGTCGTGTGCTCGGCGGTCTCGAAATTTGCCGCATACTTCCGGAAAACCGCCCGCGAGCGCTGTGCTCGCGGGCGGCTTTTGCTCGACTTACGCCACAAAGGCACTTGATATGTTCAATAGCTAGGCGCTATTTGACCTCGATGAGCTCATACTTGCTCGTGCCCAGGCCGATCTTCTCGGCGTGTGCGATGCAGGAGCGCCAGTCGGTGTCGGGATGTGTGATGCAGAAGGGGTCCTTGGCCTGCTCGCCCTCCAGATGCTCGTGGTCGTGCTCCATTTTGGCCGCGCTGTCGGTGAGCACGGTGTTGGGCAACGGCTCGGATGCTAGGACGGCGTCGGCGCAGGCTTGATCGATGGCGACCGGGTCGAAGCTCGCAAACATGCCAATGTCGTTGACGATGGGCGTGTCGTTCTCGGCGTGGCAGTCACAGTTGGGGCTAATGTCCATGGCGAGCGAGATGTGGAAGCTCGGGCGGCCGTCGACGATAGCCTTGGTGTACTCGGCAATCTTGCAGTTGAGCACGTCGGCCGCGGCATCATAGTCGGGCTTGATGCAGTCCTGGTTGCACGCCGCAATGCAGCGTCCGCAGCCCACGCAGCGATCGTGGTCGATGGCAGCCACATGAACCGTGCGAGTGCTGCCGTTGGCAAGCTCGCGCTCACGCGTACCGTCAAACGTGATGGCGCTGTGCGCGCATATCTTCTCGCAGGCACGGCAGCCAACGCAGTTGGTGGTATCGACGCTCGGCTTGCCAGCGGCGTGCTGCTCCATCTTGCCGGCACGGCTACCGCCGCCCATACCCAGGTTCTTCATGGCGCCGCCAAAGCCGGCCTGCTCATGGCCCTTAAAGTGGGTGAGGCTAATCACGATGTCGGCGTCCATGAGTGCCTGGCCGATCTTTGCCTCGCGCACGTACTCGCCGCCCTCGACCGGAACGAGCGCCTCGTCGGTGCCCTTGAGGCCGTCGGCGATGATGATCTGGCAACCCGTGGCATACGGGGTAAAGCCGTTCTGGTAGGCGGTGTCGATGTGCTCGAGCGCGTTTTTGCGGCTGCCCACATAGAGCGTGTTGCAGTCGGTGAGGAAGGGTTTGCCGCCCAGCTCCTTCACGACGTCTGCGACGGCGCGGGCGTAGTTTGGGCGCAGAAAGCTCAGGTTACCCAGCTCGCCAAAGTGAATCTTGATAGCGACGAACTTGTTCTCGAAGTCGATCTGCTCAATGCCGGCGCGGCGAATGAGGCGTTTGAGTTTGTCGAGCTGGCTCTCGCGAGCATGCGTGCGCAGGTTGGTGAAGTACACCTTTGCCGGTGCTGCGGGTGCGGTTGCGGTCATAGATCTATCCCCTCGGTCTATATGGCGTTACAGACATAGAGGATGGTACCCGTTGAAGTGGGGTTGAAGTCAAGCGCAACGCCGAGTCGCTAGGCACTCATTGGGGACAGACTTAAATGAGTGCCGCCAGGGACAGTCCAGGCCAGCGAGCCGGCCAATCGGCAAAGACCGTCCCCGATAACTAGTCGCTTAAGAACGTCCCCGATGACTACTCTTGGACTTTGAGGGCTTCGGCCAGGCTGACGCGCTTGATGGAGCGCGTGTGCAGCAACGCCACGACCAGGTAGGTCGCAAAGCCGATGCCCACGCATGCCGCCATGGACCAAGCGGGCACGTAGATCTCGATATTGCCGTTGTAGGCGAGCAGCATCGAGCGGAAGATGGCCGTGAGCGAGCCAATAATGACCGGCAGGCTCAGCACGAGCGACGCCGCCACGCACAGCGTGATCGAGCGGATGTACAGATGCGAGATCTCGCTATCGCGATAGCCAAAGACTTTCATGTAGCTGATCGAACGGGCGCTGTGGTCGATCACCGCCTTGGTCAGCAGGTACATAAACAGCAGGAAGATAAACACCGCGAGCCCGACCATCATGCCGATCATTTTGCTCATCATGCCGATGAACTGGTCACCCACGGCGCGCATGTCGTCGGGCGTGGTGTCACCGGCAAAGTAACGAGCATCGAGGTCGAGCTTCTCGTCGCTCACATAGCCGTTAAAGTAGGCGGCGTCGTTGCCGAACAGCTCGTTAAAGTCATCGATGCTCATATAGATATTCATGTCCGACTTTGAACCCCAGATGCAGTCCTTACCCGCGTACTCAAGAGAATAATCCCGAGCCTCGTACTTGTCGCGAAGCTCGACCTTCTGGCCCTCGCTCCAGCCAAACTTATCGAGCAGACCGCCGCCAAAGACGACGCGCCCGTCGCCGACGTTGAGGTCTTTCCAATAGCGCGAATGAGATGAAATGCCGTAGACGGAAATCGTCTCCTCGCCATTACCATCGCCGCGGTCGTATTGCAGCTGGTAAACGGCATATTTCTCGGCCTGCGCGATTGCGCCCGCGCCGTTGTCGGTCGTGTTGATCGGGTGAATGTCGTCGTTGTCGGTGTCGATCTTAGAGGCCTTGTCGATCAGGTCGATGGCCTCATCGCGGTCGCAGCCGAGGGCATCGGCAAGATCGTCGAGGCGTGCGTAGAGCGCATCCTTCTTGTCCTTGACCTTAGCAAGCGCATCCTGCGCTGCAGTCAGGCTCTCGGCAGACGGAGATGCGGTCGCGGCATCGGCTGCCGTCTGCGCCGCATCGGCCGCGTCGTCAAGCTCGTCATCGGCATCCTGAGCGGCGGAGAGCAGCGCACCATCCACCGACCGCAAGCGCTCGAGCGCCGCCCACTGCCCGCGCTCCTCGGCAGTACCCTCAAGCTCTAGCGGAGCCTTGAGCGTGTACTGGTGCTCGGCGACCAGGCTTGTCTCGAGGTTGTCGGCGTAATGCGTCATCGTGGGCAGAATCGCCAGGCCAAAGAGCAGCAGCAGCGAGGCAAACGCAATGCCCACGAAGAGCGTGGCGAAGTTGCCTAGGTTGCGCAGGAAGATACGAAGGCGGAAGCGCGAGACAAAGCCCATGCGCTCCGGCAGCTGCAAGCCGCGCTTGGTGCCCGATTTGCCACTCGCCTCGTGACGAAGGAACTGCAACGGCGTCTTGCCCATTTTGCGAAGCAGGCCCACCAGCGTTATGAGGATGAGCGCGACGGCGGGAACCACGGCGCACTTCACAAAGATCTCCCAGCTCCAGTACACCTGGAAGGGCGGCAGGCTGTACGAACCGTAATAGAGGCTGCGCATGGGCTCGGTAAAGAACGCGACGCCGAGCGCGGTGCCCAAAAGCGCCGCGACCACGCCCACGATGGCGGGAAGCGCCAGGTAGTGAAGCACGATCTCGCGACGACGATAGCCGCTGGCGAGCAGCGTGCCGATAATGGCGCTCTCTTCCTCGATGGTGGCGTCAGTGAGCACCACAAAGACAAATGCCATGATCACGATGATGATGTCGAGCAACGTCATCCACATCATGGAGTCGCCGTCCACGTCGTCGCGCGCATAGCCAATGCCCTGATTGGAATCGGCATCGATCAGATCGTCCACGCGCGCATCGGCATCGGTCAGCGCCTCGACCATATCCTGCTCCGCATCGATGCGATCCGCGGTGGGGAGGTCGCGATCGGCAAAGGTGAAGGAGTAGGTGTAGGCAGGCGCGCCGCCGGCATCCTCGAGCGCGGCAAAGCCGGCGTCGGTGACCTCGGCGACACCATAGGTAATGGTGTTCACCGTAAAGTCCGAATTGTTGAGGAACAGCGCCTGGCTATCGGGCTGCGTCATGATGCCGCAGATGGTGTAGGTGCGCCCCTCGAGCTCGACCTTATCGCCGATGGCGAGGTCGTTATTGGTGGCAAAGACGCGGTCTATGGCCACCTCGTCGTCCGCCTTTGGCTGCTTGCCTTCGCAGTAGGACGCAATGTCGACCTTGGTGCGATGCGCGTAGGTGCGCAGGGTGCGCTTGGTGCCGTCGTCGCCGGACGCCTTTTTGATGATGGCGTCGATAGAGAAGTTCTTGTAGAGCGTAACGCCGCCGACGTCCTTTGCCGCGTCCTCGGCAGCCTTGAGCTGCTCGTCGGTGGCCTCGAAGGAGGTAGTCACGCGGCCGTCCTCAATCGTGTACTCGTCGCGCATGTCGTCGATGAGGCAGCCGATGGAATGCGCCGCGAGCAAAAAGCCCGACGTGAGGGCGATGCTTCCGCACATAAGCAAAAAGATGCCCAGGTACTTGCCGATATTGCGGCGCAGCTCGCGCGGGAGTCGTTTTGCGAGAGGTGTCATGGCGTCGCCTACCAATCGAGATCGGCGGCCGCGATGGGCGATTCGTTGAGCTCGTCCTCGACGATACGGCCGTCGCGCAGGCGCATCACGCGATTTGCCATGCGCGCGATGGCGGCATTGTGGGTGACAATGATGATGGTGCAGCCGTAGGTGCGGTTGACATCCTCCATGAGCTGCAAGATTTCCTTGGACGTCTTGTAGTCAAGCGCGCCCGTGGGCTCGTCGCACAGCAGCAGGCCCGGGTTTTTGACGAGCGCACGACCGATGGCGCAACGCTGCTGCTGGCCGCCCGAAACCTGGCGCGGGAACTTGTTGCGGTGCTCGTAGAGGCCCAGCGAACGCAGCAGGTCGTCGACATTGAGCGGGTTTTTGGACAGGTGCGCCGTGACCTCGATGTTCTCCTTGATGGTGAGATCGGGCACCAGGTTGTAGAACTGGAAGACAAAACCCAGCTCACGGCGGCGATACTCGCCCAGGTCGGTAGGCTTGAGTACCGTGAGATCGCAGCCGTCCACCATGATGGAGCCGCCGTCGGCATCCTCTAGGCCGCCGATGAGATTGAGGAACGTCGATTTGCCCGAGCCCGAGGGCCCCAGCATGACGCAGATTTCGCCGCGGTTGATGGACGTATCGATACCGTCGAGCACCATCAGGCGCGCATCGCCGTCGCCGTAGTGTTTCTTGAGTCCGTTGACCTGGACGTAGGCTTTCTGCGCTGCCATGTCATCCCCCATTGTTAGCCTTCTACTACTTTTCTAGGGTAATAGTAAACCTCGGCGAACTATTTTTGAGCGGCAGGCGCAATTTTTTCCAAACTAGCCGTTGGGGACGCACTTTACTCATTGGGGACAGACTTAAATGAGTGAAATCGCTCATTTAAGTCTGTCCCCAATGAGTGCCGCTAGGGACGCTCTTTCGCCACCCGGCAGATAGGGACAGCCCTTGCCAGTCCGGCCGGCGAGCCGGCGAATCGGCAAAGACTGCCCCCCAACAGCTAGTCGTTTAAGAGCGTCCCCAATGGCTAGGTGGCTAGGCGCGGGATTTGGCGTGTGCGAGAGCCAGGCCTACGGCGGCGATGGCAGCGGCAAAGAGCACCGTGACGCCCAGGTCGCAGGCGATGTCGCCCAGCACGGTAGACGTCAAATCAGAGGCAAGCGCCTTGCCGATCGCGTCGTTCACCCAAAACGTCGGCACAAAGTGCGCCACCGTCTGCACGGCCGAGCCCATCATCGAAAGCGGCATCCAGGCGCCGCCCAAAAACGTCATGAGCAAGCCAAGCAGGTTGCCCACACCGTTGAGTAGCTCTTCGCGCGCGCCCAGGCTCGAAAGGGCAAAGCCAACGGCCAGCGGCGTGCACGCCAGGGCAAACGTTGCCGCCAGCGCCAGGCACACACGGCCCACGCCGACCTCGGCGACCGCGCCGGCAAAGCCCACGACGCCCATCATGCTCGACACAAACCAGATACAGACAGTGAGCACGGCGGCGGCCACGAACACGGCAAGCGAACGCTGGCGCTCGGAGAGCGGACCGGCCTCCATGCGGCGCACGCGCTCGGGCTCGTTCATGCCCGAGAACACCAGCCCCACCGACACGATGACCGACGAGATGATCGCATACGCGCCAAAGTTGAAGTACGACTCGAGCGTGGCGGCGGCAGTCGAGTCAACCTTGACCTGCTCGATCTGGACCTCCGCACGCTTTGCGGCAGCATGCTCGGCGGCCTTGGCGACATCGCCGTCGGAAGCAGCTGGCTCAAGTGCGGCCGCAGCGCCCGCAAGCGAGATCCACCGCGAGGCCTCGGCAGACGAGAGCGCCGCCGCCATGGTGCCGGAGCCGTACGTCACATCGAGCTTGGGCAGGTCTTCCCCCGCACGGGCGGCTGCAACAAGATCGTCCTCAAACCCCTCCGGGATAAAGAACACGCAATCGGCGCTGCCCTTGGCGCTGTTACTCTTGGCGAGCGCATCCGCAAGGTCGTACGTGTCGTCACCAACGCCCGTGACCAGGTCAAAGCGTGAGCCTAGGTGCTTGGTAAGCGCCCGCGAAAGGTCGCTATTGTCGCGGTCGACCACGATCACGTTGGTGTCGTAGGGCTTGTACTCGGTAAGCTGCGACGAGTTCCAGCTCACCGAGGCCGCGATGAATACGCCCATGAGCGAGATGAACACCGTATAGATGAGCAGGTAGAACGGGTGCGCGAGCGCCATGCGAAGCGCGGTCTTAAAGGTGCTCATAGCGGCTCCTTCCAAAGATCAGCGTAGCGGCGGCGACAAACACCAGGGCCATCAGGACGAGCGCACCAGCGCGGACGGCAAAGGGCCCCAGGTCCTCAAAGAAATACAGGCGGTTGAACATGTCGCAGATGAGCTTGACGGGGTTGAGCCAGCACTCGGCCGGGAAGGCGCGGGCGACGTCGTCGGCAAGCGCCATCGCCGGCTCGCCGTAGAGGCCGGCGAACAGGGCGCACGTGGTGGCAAAGCCCGTGAGGATGCCCGACTTGGACGCCTTGCCACCCTTAACGGGAAGCGTGCCCACAAAGAGCCCCAGGCCCGTGGCGGCAAGCGCGGATGCAGCACCGCCCACCAGACACAGCCCCTCGCGCCCGCCAAAGTCGACGCCAACGACTAGGCGCACGTAGCCGATCGCAACCGCCATCGAGGCAAAGGAAACCAGCCACGAACCCACAAAGATACCGGCCAGCGATGCCGTCTTGGAAAGGCCGCCCACGCAGCGGCGCGCGCCAAGGCCCGACAGATTGGGCTGCAGATCGACGACGCTCAAGGCGGCAAACTCGGCAGACATCATCGCGACCAGGCCAAAGAGCGCGTAATAGTAGATGACCGTGCCATCGGGCGTGGTGCGCGTCAGGCTCACGCGGCGGGTTCCGCCCTCGAGCGACAGGGCGCGCGCAACCGCCTCCGGGTCGGCAAGGGCGGCCGGGTTGTCTTGGGCAATCTGGGACATGAGCTCGGCATTTTGCGTATACGAGCTTGCCACCGTCTCCAGGATGCTACGGTCGGTGAGCACCGACGACGCACGCGAGCCGTCGTAACTCGATAGCAGCGTGAGCTTGGGCGTGCCCGCGGCATCGACCGTGTAGATGCCCGCGACTTCGCCGGCCTTGAGCGCTTTGCGCGCGGCAGCCAAGTCTTCGTACTCGCTCACATCGAGCAGTTGATCGTCGCCCTCCTTGGCAAGCGAGGTCGCCACGTCCTTAAAGGACGAAGCACCCCAGGCTTCGTCAGCGACAACGGCCACCGGCACCGGGTCGACCTTGCCGTCGGAGCTCAGATTCGCAAACATAAACATGAACATCGTTGAAAGCGCAATGGGAAAGATCGCGCCCCAGACCCATGTACTCGGTCGACGCAATAGCGTCTTGAGCGTGGTGATGATGGTGTTGAACATGGCCGCCCCCTAGTCGCGCAGTTCGCGGCCGGTGATCTCGAGAAACACGTCGTTGAGGGTCGGCGGCTCGCTCCACACGCGGCCGAGCGCCACGTCGGCAGCGCGCAGCGTGTCGAGGATGTCCACCAGGTTGTGCGGGCTCGCCTCGCAGGTGCAGACAAGTTCGCCGCCGGACAGTTCAACGCTGAGCACGTGTTCGAGGGCACGCAGGCGCTCGACCGTGGCGGCCTCGACGGCGCCGACCTCGACGGTCACGCGCTCGCCCATCTGGATCATGCGCTTGAGCTCGTCGTTGGTGCCCTGCGCCAGCACGCGGCCGCCGTCCATGATCATGATGCGGCCGCAGATCTGCTCGACCTCCTCCATGTAATGGCTGGTATACACCACCGTGGCGCCCTCGTCGCGCAGGCGGCAGATGCCCTCCAGGATGGCGTTGCGGCTCTGCGGGTCGACCGCCACCGTGGGCTCGTCGAAGAAGATGAGCTCGGGCTTGTGCGCGATGCCGCAGGCAATGTTGAGCCGGCGCGCCAGGCCGCCCGAGAGCTTACCGGGGCGGAACTTGGCAAAGTCGCCCAGACCGACAAAGTCGATCGCCTCGTCCACGAGCGCACGGCGGCGCTTGCGGTCGTTGACGTAAAGACTGCAGAAATAGTCGATGTTCTCGCGTACCGTGAGCTCGTCAAACACCGCCACCTGCTGCGGCACTACGCCGATGCGGCGCTTGAGGTCGTAACGCGTGGGCGTCATGGGCTCGCCGAACAGCTCGATGGTGCCTTTGTCGTAGGAAAGCAGCTGCAAAATGCAGTTGATGGACGTGGTCTTGCCCGAGCCGTTGGGGCCGAGCAGGCCAAAGATCTCGCCGGGGGCGATGTTCAGGTTAAAGTGGTCGAGCGCGATAAGATCGTCATAGCGCTTGACGAGGTTTTCGACATGGACGATGTCTGTCATGAGGCGCCCCTTCTGTTGGTCGTGGCCCGGTACGATTGCATCATCGCAGGAGCGGGCGGCGCGCACCAGTGAGCTTTGTCACGAGTGCGAGGGGGCGGAGGCGAAACCCCCGCCCGCGCGAGCGATCGACGCCGATTTGCCGTGCGGGAGGAATGTCACAGTTGCGCAGGCGGTCCCTCCACCACGCGTGGCTTCGCGTACAATACCCGTATGAACAGGCTTTTCGACAAATCGATTGTGCTGGCGTGCTGTATCGCAGCCGCTCTGGGCCTTGCTGTGGACGCTCGCCTGGTCGCGGCGTTTTGCCTGGGCGTCATAGCTACCTCGCTGGCAGAAGTCGCGCAGGGAGAGCGCGTCCGTCGCGCCAGCGAGGCCGCGAGTTACGCTTGCATCATCGCGGCTGTCTTCGTGCCGCCGTTTGTGCCGTTTGCGCCTCTCGCCCTCTATGACATCGCGCGACGCGTGCACCGTGAACGCGTTTGGGTCGCGTTAGGCATTGGCGTTGCCTTTGTCTTTGCGCTCGTCGCGGACCTTCGCGCCGATGCACTCACCGCCCGAACGCTCCTGCTGACTGCCATCCTTTCGGTTGCTGCTACCTTGCTATCGCTGCGCACCGCCCAGTTGGAACGCGAGCAGCAGCGCATGCGCCGTACCCGTGACGAGCTGCAGGAACGAGCCCTCGCGCTCGAAGCGCGCAACCGCGATCTTGCCGATCGCCAGGACTACGAAGTCGAGCTCGCGACACTTGCCGAGCGTGCCCGCATCGCGCGCGAGATTCACGACAACGTCGGCCACCAACTTACACGCGCCTCGCTGCAGACCGAGGCCCTGCGCATAGTCCACGCCGATGAACCCGGCGTCGCCGCCGATTTCGCCGACGTCAAGCACACCGTTGACGAGGCGCTTCAACTTGTGCGCGCCAGCGTCCACGCGCTCAACGACAACGCCGTCGACCTTTCCGTGCAGCTCGAACGCATTGTTGAAGGCGCGCGTTCGGACGGCGGCCCGCAGATTGAGCTTGAAGTTATGACCGAACATGCGCCCGCAAACGTCGCGAACTGCTTTGCGGCGGTCCTGCGCGAGGCGCTCTCCAACACCATGCGCCACGCTTGCGCCCAGACCGTCACCGTACGATGCATGGAGCATCCGTCGTTTTACCAGCTCATCGTTACCGACGATGGCAATGGCGGGACCCGGACAGGTGGTCGCGGCGTCGCCGAGGGCATGGGGCTCGGCTCCATGCGCGAGCGCATCGAGGCGCTTGGCGGCACCTTTACCGCCGGCCCGCGCGCCGGCGTCGGCGGCTGGTGCGTGTTTGCCACCGTTCCCAAACAGCAAGGAGATGAGGCCCGATGAGGCTCATCGTTGTCGACGACGACCGCCTAGTGGTCGATTCGCTCAAGATTATCCTGGGCGCCCAGCCACAGATCGAAGTGGTGGGCACCGGTGCCAACGGCAACGACGCGGTGGCGCTCTACGCCGAACACGCACCCGATATCGCACTGCTCGACATCCAGATGCCGGGGCGTGACGGACTTTCGGCGGCACGCGAAATCCTTGAGCGTGACCCCGCGGCACGCGTCGTGTTTCTGACGACATTCTCGGATGACGAATACATTGTGTCGGCGCTCAAGCTGGGCGCCCGCGGCTACCTGATTAAAACCGATATCGCCGCCATTCCTCCGGCGTTGGCGCAGGTCATGGACGGCAAACGCGTGCTCGAGGGCAAGGCGATCGAGGATATCGATTTTGACGGAACGGACGTCGAGGCGAGCACGCCCCGCCGGCCCGCGGCCTTTGCCGGCCTGACCGACCGCGAGTTCGAAGTCGCAGAGCTCATCGCCCGCGGCCTCGACAATAAGGAGATTGCCGCCACCGCCTATATGGGCGAAGGCACCGTACGCAACCACATCAGTTCAATCCTTGCCAAAATGGGCCTGCGCAACCGCACCCAAATCGCCATCGCCTACCTGCGAGGGTAGTTGCCCGACGACCAACCGCACCGGCATAGCAAAATGGCTGTTACCGATATGGTGCCATTTCAAAACTATGCCGGTTTACTACGATGAATCGCCAGCCTTCGACCACGGCAAATTGCGCGCTTACAAAACCGCAGGTAGAACGCTTGCAATATTTAGAAAAATGCAGTCATGGTCGGGAATGTCGAATTCATCGTAGTAAACCGGCATAGTTTTGTCGGGCGGCCCTGCGCGAGTGCCTCCGCAAGCCTTGCGGGACCAAAATGATCCGTTTTCCTCCGTCCCCAAGGGATCAGCCGGAACCGCTCGCCACGAAACCTGCCCATCTACTACGTTTGACTCGATACCCCCGACCATACCCCCGTTTTCCAGAAAACCGC
>UQTN01000046.1 GCA_900543945.1 uncultured Collinsella sp.
GAGTTCCGCACGCAAAGAAGGCCACTTAATGTGGCCTTCGTCTTGCGCAGGACTGTAGAGCAGGGAACTTCGTGCCCGCCGCCCGGGAGGGCGTTGCGTTTAGAAGATGAACCTAGCGCTTATCCCTCCGGGACAAAAGAAGTGCGGCTATAAATGCGATGATTGCAAGTGTCAGCAACACCAAAAGCAACGTGAGCGTGTTGTCGCCCGTTGCCGCCAGACCAAGCAAGCCGGGCTTCTTGCTGTCAGCAGACTGCACGGGAATCTTCTCGCCATCGTCCTCGGCGGTAATCTCCCAGCGAATGGTCTTGTTTGCGTCGGCAACCTCGTTGCCCACCGATGTCGGAACGTTTAGCTGCAAATTAAGCACCGTGCTGCCATCGCTCGTAAACGTGGCGATTTGCGTGGGATAAGCGAACGCGCTGCCCGGTGTTCCTGTCTGGAGCCAACCTGCAGAGCCATCGCCCGCCGACGCCGTTAGGGTAATGGGCGACAGCAGGCGTGCCGTCTCGTGATCGACAACGGCACGCACAAACACGCGCACCTGGGACTTTACGCCCGTGGCACGAATCTCTATCTGCTGATCACGCACATCGCCAGGCATCAGATCTTTAAAGGCCAAAAACAGATCGGGCTCCCCCGAGGAGTCCGTCGCCCCCGAGACCGTCAGCTGGCGCGCATTTCCGTCATAGGCAATCGCGGGAGTATCGGCAAACGCACGGGCGGGAACAGCGAGCGCGACCACGCAGAAAATGGCCGCGACCATGCAACGCAAGGAGCGCGCAACACCTTTACGAATCGGGAACGCCATACTTACGCACCTCCATGCGGCGGCACCAGCACGTCATTCTCGACCGAGCAACCCCATGCGTCGTGCACGGCCTCATCGGGCGTCGCCTGGACCGCCTGAGTGGAGATATCCACGACAAGATTGCGACCTTCGGTTGCCTTGAGCTCGGTAACCCTATTAATGAGCACGCCGGTTTCCGCGCCGGGAGCGACGGGCGACGTCCAGTAATAGAACCCGTCGCTCGCCTTAACCCAGTTATAAGCCGAGTTCGCGCCCGAGGCATCAGCCACGCTCCACGCAATCTCGTAATCCGCCTCACCCTTCGGCTCCTCCTTCGGCTCATCCCACAGGCGTGCGCCATCCTGGTCCTGCCAGTAGATATCCACTGCAGCACGAATATAGGCGGGCGCGGTACCCGTGTTCTTCGCCTTGACATCGCTTTTCACTTTGCCGTTGAGCGTTTCCTGAACCGATGGCGTCACCGACCCGATGCCGAACTGGTTGACCAGCACGCCCGTAACCGAAAGCCAGGCCAACGTGCCTGCCGTACCGGCCAGGAGGATAACCCCCACCAGCAAGGCGATGATGCGCTTGCGCTTGGACATGCTAATCCTCCTTCTTTGCTACGTTGCCGTTGCTCCAAACGTTATGGGCACGATTGCTGCCGTCGATCCATTTGTCGTTCACACGCGTGTTCGTGCAGGTGAACGTGGCATCGTTCGCGCTCGATGCAGACGAAATCGTCAGCTCGGCAGTTTTACCGGGCGCCTTGCCCGGCGTGCTCAGCTCACCCTGGTAGCGCCATGCCCAAGCCGTATCTTCCTCGACGGTATAGATGCCAGCCGGAGCGGCGAACTGCACGCTGCCGACATAGCAAGTTTCACCGTTTTCGTCGCGCTGCTCGCTAACTTTCACCTCGACCATGCGCGTCTCGGCAGGAGAATCCTGCGACATCTTTCGCGTTACCTTAAAGCGGAACGTTTGCCCCATAGCGCTGACATCGGTCGTCTTTTTAACGATCGTCAGCGCATGAGTCTGGGCAAAGTTGAACACGGCTTTGCCGGGGCCCTGATCGCCCTCGCCCGTCTTCTTGGACTCCAGACGGTTGGCCAGGTCGAACGAGCCGTCACCCGAACCAAGGCTGTAGAGCGAGACAAACTTGCCGTTTACGGGCTCTTCCGCCACAGAAACACCCTCTGTACCAGGCCCGTAGCTTGCCCGCATTACCGTAACGGTCAGCCGCGTTCCCATAAACGGCTTGGCAAAGCAGACCTTAAACGGCGCCTTGTCGGCACTGTCATCGACGGTGTTGGCGGCGGCGGGATCGAGCAGCCACTTAAGCTGGGCGGTCATGGTTTCGGACTTCGCGGGATCAGACGTATCTTTGGCAACCACGCGATATGTAACGGGATACAGGTCCATGTCGCCCTTAATTGGCTCGTCCTTAAACACATCCCAAGGCTTCGTATCACCATCGGCGCCCACATATCGCCACTCCAAGAAGAGCTCACGCATATCGCCATTGGCGGCCGCACGCTCATCGAGCAGCGCGACGATCTTGGAATGGGCGTCCGGGTCGTATGCCACGGACTTTTGCTCCATCATGGGATTCCCGCTGTTGTCATAGACGGGGCGGCCGTTCTCATCCATTTTGGGAACATCAACCGTATAGACGAAGCCGGACTTGCCGTCCTGCGCACGCTCGTCGCCCGAGTCGACCGTCGCGGTAAAGAGAACCGACCCGTCGACACCGTGATAGCGCACCTTATGCGGCGCAATCTTGTACACCGCAGTGTACATCGCGCTCTTAAAGGGCTCATTGCCCTCGAGGGGATACTTGTCGTCACCGGTCATCAGGGTGTACTTGTTATCGGATTCATAGTCACGCGACCAGCCGACAAAGTCGTACTTGGTGCCATCCTTGCCGACAACCTCAGTTGCAGCTTTTACCTCCAGCGAAATTTGATCACCAGAGTCGGTCCGCGAAAGATAACGCACAGAACCGGGGTCATCCAGATTGGCATCGATATTCGATTGAACACGCACCGCGCTGGCGCGGTAGACCGGATACAACTCCATGGGGGCCTTGACCACGGTGCTTTTATTCACCATGGAAACGTCGTCCGACCAAACGACATAACCGTTGCCAGCTACCGGCTTAGTTTCCGTCCAGCCCACGAAGGCATTGTATGCGTTTGTTGCAGCATCGATATCGCCGACGTTATACGTTGGCAGCGGGATGCCGTCCTTAAGGCTGCCGAGAGAATCGCCCTGCTGGGCTACCTTACCGTCCACATCCCTGGCATTGAGATGGTACACAACCGCCAACGGCGAATAGTACGCCACAAATGTATAGGCCCCGCCGGGTTCCACCTGATGGGAATACGAGTTATCGCCGTTAGGTTCGATGTCTTCAACTTCGCCATTCGGAAGCTCGATCTCAACCTTCTGCAACTTATACAGCTCACCGCCTGCTTTATAAACCGGAGTCGTGACGTCAGGGGTCACCGTTGCCGTAGCAGGGTCGGTGCCCGCGTTGATAACGGGATCGATGTCGTACCTAGGCACATTAACCTTGTCCGTGCCCTTAAAACCGGCGCGATACAGGTTGGTGGTGTACCTAACATCGTACTTCGCGTACACCGGATAGGCATCCTGCCACTGGGTGACCTTAAAATCTGGTTTCACCAGATACGGTTCGGCCTTATCCGGGTCAGAAGTGGTGAAGGAATCGCCCTCGACATCGTAGATATACTTCCAGACGTCAGAATCCCTCTGGACCTCGGCGGTCGAAATCCAGCCCAGGAACTTATAGCCCGGCACGGCCATGTCGGCATCGGTCGGGGAAGCTTCGAGGGTCAGGGGGCTCTCATACGATCCCTTCTCACCATCTTCTGGCTTTTCGGCCACTTTAACCGACTTATTAACATGCGGGTAGTAATACGTGAACGTCGGATCCGCCCCGTTCACCTTGGTCTGCAGCAAGTTACTCTCATAGCGCCGCGTGGCAGTCCTCACGACATTATCGCCCTTGTTGTAGAAATTAACGTCCGTGGTAATCATCGCGCGAACGTAGTATTTCTTATCTGTACGCACCATGCTCTCGATGGGATTTTTCACATATGTCCAATATTCACCATCGCGCTCAAGCGTCCAAAAATTCAGGCGATAGCGATCATTCACCGGTTTGACCGTTACGTTCAGCGAAGCCGAAGTCCAAGTATCGCTTAGCGTTGCAGCGCCTGGAAAATCGGTATCGGCATAGAGGTTTTTTAGAGTATCGGCTCCCGTATCGTTTTTAACGTTGTGCGAGTACGCGTTAAGGGGACTCACGACAAGGGTTTCCTTCGTGAAGCGCGTGCCACACGTTTCATAACTATCCTTTATACCGTGGTCAACATGCTCCGGGCCCCAGTGGACGACGTTTTCACGCACGAAGGTACTACCGACGTTTTCCTCAAAGGGCGTTTGATAGCGATTCCAAACGGAACAAAGTAGCTTGCTGTCCGTAAACTCATGGTTGGTATAAGCCCGAACGTAATAATCCACTCGGTACTCAAAGCGGGCGATGTAGGTATGTGGCACAGTTAGATCGACATCGGCAGGGAGTGTGTAGCTGGGGTCACGGCTTACGCGCACCTCGACCTGGGACCCATCGGCGGCCTGCTTGTTTTCATACCAACCCAGGAAGCGGTAGCCGTCGGGCAGCGCACCGTCCTCAGATAAAGGTTTGTTGTCCACGTCGCACACCTGCACCGTGTACACACCGGTGCCATCCTCGGCAGTCTCAACCTTAACGACAGTTTTGCCCACGCCCGCGCGCTGGGTCTTATCGTCAAGCTCATCCCGCTCATTGCCCTCAAACACCGTCATGATGTTCGACACATAGTCGGTGTACACCGGATAAAAATCGGTAGGGCCAAGCACAGTGATCTCAGCGCCGGCAGGATAGAACGCACCGGCGTTTTTTAGCTCGGCAAGCTCAGGCGAGGTAATGGCCGCATAGCCGCCATGCATCTCGGCCTCACCGCTCGGCTGCGTCGTCCAACCAATAAAGGTGGCGCTGGCAGATAGAGCGCCGCGGTCCGCAGGGGCAACCGGCGTTAAACCGACACCATAGCGGTACCAATCCGTCGACTTGTCGTGCGCCTCGCCGCTCTGCCACGAGAGCATCTCACCCTTGACGTTATAGAACAGCACCTGCGCCTCGTACGAAGCGATAAACAGGTCATTGCCCTTAAAACCGTCGACCCCCTTGGCATTATCGGCGGTATAGGTCGACGTATGCTCGTGTGCCTCGCTCTTCTGGACCTGCTTGCCAGCAGCCACAGCATCGGCATCGGTCTTGCCGTCAAACCAGCTGTTGTCTTGTCCAATTCGATTCACACGCACATCGGACTCGCGGAACCAGCCCATGAAGCGATAACCGCCGTTGGCATCGGTCAAGCCCTTGGGCTTTGCGGAGGTATCCTGCCCAAACGTCACCGATGTATCGCCCTGGGCCAAGCCCTGAGCCGTTCCCGCCAGCACGGCGCTCACGGCAAAGGCGTACGGATCCGAGGTCTTCTGTTCAATACCAAGTTTGGTTGCCTCGATGGTCGCGGTACCCGCACCGGGAAAATCGATCGTCGCCTTAACGCTCTGGCCATGCACAGGAATATTCAGCTTGTAATCCATCGCCCACTCATTGAAGTGCGAGCCACCCAAGGCCCCGTTGTTAGCAGTCGAGCGCTTGGTGCCGGCACAAAAGTCGTAGTCGTGCTCTTCCCACAGCTCGCGCGTGGTGTAGCGCTCGTCATCCCATGGACCATAGCCATCACCCTTGGTGGTGCCATCGCCGCCAAACGAGGGGATTTTCTTTTTGGCAGGGTTGCCCTGGCTGTTGCCAGAAAGGCTCACGCTCGGCTTAAAGTAGCACTCGGTGACCGTGGCATCATCCTTGTTGGCACGCGCGGCAATGCCGCCCAGGTTCACATCGTTTTGAATGATGGGGATCACGGCGATGGGATTGTACTGACGCGAGCTCAAGTCACCCGCAAAATGGCTTCGAACGAGCTCGTTGCCCTTTTCGGTTAGAATACGACCCGCCAAGCCACCCGTCCACGCGCGCGTCACGGCGACGACGCCCACGTACGACGCGGCATAGCTGTAGCACTGCGCCGTCGAGAAGCAGTCGATAATCTTGGCCTCGCCCGCCATGCAGCCCACAAAACCCGAGGCGTACACGTTGTTGCCGCCCAGGGCGCCAATGGCCACGTCGTACTTATTGGTGACGTCGGTCATGCCCTTCTCGGCAATCGAGCCGTCGTCCTTACGCGTCGGCGTCACGCGACAGTACTCGATAGTCGAGTTCTTAACGTAGCCGGCAAACGCCGCCATATACAGACCCTCACCGCCGAGCGCCTGCACGCCCGAGGTCGTATTGTTGACGGCACGGCCGCCACGGACCTCGCAGTTATAGAGGGTACAGCCGTCGAGCTCGCCGGCGATGAGACCGCCCTCAAAGCCTGCGTTGGTAATGAGGTTGAGAGCATTGTTGGCGCAGGTCACGTGCAGCGTGCTCTCCATGACCATAACGTTTTCGAAGCGCGTTTTGACGGCCTTGCCCACGATAATGCCACCGCGGAAGTCCGCCCACACGTTGGCGTCCTTGACCAGGAAGTTTTTGATGGTGGCACCGTTGGTCTCGGCAAAAAATCCCGTATCGCGCTCGGGGTCAAAAGCGTCTTTATCGTAGCTCAGGCCCTCAACGGTGTGGTTTTGACCATCGAACACGCCCTTAAACGGATGCTCCTTGTTGCCAAACGACAGATGCTTAACGGTGTGCGAGACAATGGTCTTCATGTCGTCATCATTAAGCACGATATCGTTATCGAGATAAACGCGCCAGCCGGACGTATCGCGCTCACGCGAAAGCGCCACGTACACCAAAAAGTCGTTCGCGTTTTTGATGTGGTATTCGTTTGTGTTCTCGGGCACGTCCTCGGCATGCACCACCGTTGGCAGCGCCATAACGCAGCAAAGGGCAATCGCCGCGACGGCAACTAGCCTGCTAAGCACGCCCCGGTTCATGTTCTTGATCTTCATAGGCTAGTTCGCCTCCGGCCAGCCCGCGACGTCAAGCACGTCGAGGACGGTATCGCTTGCCTGCTGGTTTTTGGCCTGCACGGCCTGAACATCGATATCGAGCCTGAATGAGCCGCCGCGCGCGGCATCGTGGTAGTCGCCCACAAAGCGCAGCGAGTCCATGAGGCTTTCCGTCATGGCGCCGGGGTCGAGCGTGCCGCCACGCCCGGCCAATCCGCGGTAGTAGTACCACCCATCGCCGCCATCGATCCACGGGGACCCCTCGCCTGCGTTCACATGAAACGCAACGCTGCCCGAAGCATCCGCGCTCGAACCGTCGGGCGCCACCGACGTCATGCGCAGACGCGCGCGAACGTACTCAGGCTGCGTTCCAGCGTTCTCCACGCGCACAATGCGGCTGATATCAGAGCCACTGGCCTTGGTGTCGGGATAGTCTCCGTGCTCGTTGGGCTCAAACGGAATCTCCTCGCCCTGTTCGTTGAGGGTGTATTCGCAGACTCGTACCTTCACGCTGCCAAACGATAGAACGTTGTTCACCGGAACCATATCAACGGTAAAAGCCAGCGTGCCGCACAGGCACGCCAGGGCCAACAGCGCCATCGCGGCAAGCGCCAAGGTGCGTTTCTGATTGTCGGAAAGATTGTTGAGCATTACGTTCGCCAATCGTCGATCAAAGGGGGACCGAGATCCCGGCCCGAAAATGGGGATGGGGAGCGGGCCGGGATCTCGGTGGGGGGGGTGGGGTTACTGCTTGGTCTGAGCCCAGGCCTTGGCCTGAGCAACGGCGTTGTCCGCTGCGTTGGTGGCGCCATCAGCCTGATCAGCACCGAAAATAAAGGCGGAGACAGTAATCTCAGGCTTAACGCCATCACCCGAGACAACGTCATCGCTCTTCATTGCACCGGGGATCATCACCTGGCTAAAGAGCTCGCCAGTGTAGACATCCTTAGCTGCTTCCTTGGCACCCAAGGCGACGGGACCGTTCTCGGCACCCTTGGCGTACATGAACAGACCGCTTACGTACTGTCCCTCGGTGCCGTTCGTCGTCACCTGTTCAGCAGAAACCGGCTTCCAGTTCGCGTTGAGCGTAAAGTAAGGAGTGCTCGCAAGACCTGCACTATTCTTGACCACGGCGTTCTTTACATAGATGAACACAAAAGCGTCATCGGAACCGTTTTTAATACCAACGTTCGGGTTCTTGCCCATCGGAGAGCCCGGAATCATCTTGTGCTCCGCGCTGGGGTCCCACTTGGTCTCGAACAGATAGGCACCGCCACCAGCCTCCGTGCCAGGCTGCTCGGGGTTTTCCTGATCAGGCTTCTTTTCGGGAGCCTCGATTTTTCCAATCGTAAACACGTTGTGCAGGTCGGCAGTAGCCGTCAGCCATGCATAGGTACCCACGCCGGCGGCCAGCACCAACAGCAACAGGGCGGCAATGATGCCGTAGCGCTTTTTCTTCTTGTTTTCCATCGTTCTCTTCCTTTCGAGAATCGTTTTCCCCGGCAACGGCCCCTACCGCCGCCGACGCTTTTCCCTGCCGCTATGAACGCCGCTCCCTCGCATGCACGCGGGTATGCTTGCCCGCAGGCTCGTCGGGAACCATCCGATCGAGCACTATCGACGCCGCGATCAGCAGCGCCAGAACGGCCACCACAACAAGCAAACCGGGCATCGTCGTGCAATATGCGTTGACGAAGCCCAGGTAAGGGACACAAAAAGAAACAGTGCCGATAACACTCGAAAAAGGCGTCTGCTCGGCATCGTGCATGATGCTTCCGTCTGCATTTTTGTTCGCAATTCCCTGCGTGCCGATCATCTGCGCCACAGGGTCGATCTCGTACACCTGGTGCGTCACCACGGCACCGTCCGATCGGTAAAAGGTTGCATTGTCACCCACGGCAATATCCACTGGCTCAACCTGGCGAACAAACACCATGGAGCCAACGGGAAGCTCGGGTTCCATAGAGCCCGAGAGCACAGCAAAGGGCATGTATCCAAATGCACGAGGAACAAAAGAAACAACGGCAAGGGCTATGACAAGCGCGAACGCCAAGCTACTAAAAAGTGCAATAAATCGTTTGAGTCTACGCGCCGTCAAAGTGATAATTCATCCCCCTTGAGGACCTATTCGACCCATCCAAAGGTCAGCAAGTTTCAACAGGAACCGCAAGGCGCTTGAAAAGTGAGTCCGAAATAAGCCAATTTGGAATCTTTTCGTAATAAAAACATAGCGATGTGCTACACATTTTTCAATGTTTTGTCGCTAAATGCTACTAATTTTGGCGTAAGTGGTCATTTATCCCCAAATTAGTCTGCTTTATCCAATATCTGTGACTAACCCCCTGCGCAACTTCCCCATAGAGGGATCGATTTTTTGCGGAACTAAAATAATGGTACCCCCCCCCACATTAAAACAAATTGCTGGAAGTGCCCTTTATTTCCGACCCCTTTTACTGGAGTTTTATGACAGCCCCATCTAGTTCGCAGCCCATAACCCTCTGAAAACCGTGTCCCAGAATTCCCGTCCGGAGTGGGATGCGGCTTCCGCTTGTGGCCCCGTTGGGAAGCCGTATCCCGCTTCGATCACAAATTCCGGGTCGCACTTTCCGCCAAGACCCTCAACCGGAAACTACATCCCATTTCTCGACCGAATGCTGGGATGTAGTTTCCACAGAGCCCTTCACCGGGAAACCGCATCCCATTCCAAGGCAAATTCCGGGACGCATTTTCCGAAACCCCACCCATCCGGAAATCCCATCCCACTCCGCACGCATCCGGGCATAGAACAATCAGCTTATTAGGCCTTCCATCAATAAAGGGGCGCCCTCGTGTCACGAAAAAAGCCTCGAGAATCTCGAGGCTTTCACATTTGTATTGTTTTGCACGAAGGACCACGAACGGCGAAGCTACTCTCCCAGCACGGCCTTCTTGGCCGCCGCCGCCATGTTGTCCAGATCTTCCTTGGTGGGATGGTCCTTCGCGGCAACCCAGTTGTCGAGCAGCATCTTAGCGCGGGCGTTTTCGGGATCTTGCTCAAGCATGGCCTCGTAGCGCTGCTTGACCGCGGGGCCCATCTTGCCCTGGCACATCACCCAGCCCGCAAGCTCGGCATCCCCAGCCAAATTGGAAGTTACGCGATCAATAATCTGCTGGTAATAGCTCTGGTCGGCCCCAAAGCCGCAGGTGCCAAACAGGAAGACGCGCTTGCCGTGCAAGGCGGAGAGCAACGCCGCGACCGAAGGCGCGCAGGCACCCTTGTCGCACCAAAAACCAACAAGCACCGTATCGGCAGCACAGGCACCCTCTGCCTCGTGCGCGACCTGCTCCGGATCTGCATCATCGCTCAGCGCGGCGGCATGGATAAACTCGACGCCTGCAGCCTGCAGGGCGCGCTTGATCGCCCCCGAAACCATCCTGGTATTACCGCTCTTGCTGTTAACCACCATAGAGCATGTCATAGTCACGTTGCCTCGTTTCCCCCGAAACTCGAGCCATTAATGCAATTTGTTAGAAGCATATCTTAGTACTATCGACGCAGATGTAAACCATCTGCCGCTAATCGGCAGCCCCTACTGGGCGAATTGGCTGCGGTAGAGCTCGGCGTAAAAGCCACCTGCCTCGAGCAGCTCGTCATGCGTGCCGTGCTCGATAATCTGGCCGTCGCGCATGACCAGAATGCAATCGGCGTTGCGAATCGTCGACAGACGGTGCGCCACGACAAAGCTCGTACGCCCGGCCATGAGCTCGTCGAACGCCGCCTGCACCTGTAGCTCGGTGCGCGTATCGATACTCGAGGTCGCCTCGTCCAGCAGCAAGATCGCCGGGTCGGTGAGCATGACGCGCGCGATGCACAGCAGCTGTTTTTGACCTTGGCTAAACGTGCCGCCATCCTCGCCGATGACCGTATCGTAGCCGTCGGGCAGCTGCACGATAAACTTGTGCGCATGCGCGCGCTTGGCGGCCTCGACAATCTGCTCGCGCGTGGCATCGGGGCAACCGTAGGCAATGTTTTCGGCCACCGTGCCCTCGAACAGCCAGGTGTCCTGCAGCACCATACCAAAGGCGCGGCGCAGGCTTGCGCGTGTGTAGTCGCGCGACGAGCGACCGTCCACCAAGATGCACCCGGCATCGATATCGTAAAAGCGCAGCAGCAGGTTGATGAGCGTTGTCTTGCCACAGCCCGTAGGACCGACCAGGGCAAAGCGCATGCCGGGTTTGGCGTCAATGCAAATGTCCTGCAGCAGCTTGCGGTCGGGCACATAGCTAAAGTCCACATGCTCAAAGGTGACCTCGCCCTTCGGGATGGTGAGCTCAATGGCATCCACAGCGTCGGGCTCTTGCTCGCGGGCGTCGAGCAGCGCAAACACACGACGCGCCGAGGCATACGCCGTCTGGATTTGCGTGATGACGTTGGTAACCTCGTTGAACGGCTTGGTGTACTGGTTGGCGTAAGACAGGAAGATCTGCACGCCGCCTACCGTAAGCGCCGCCGGCACGCCCGTGATCACGCCCACGCAGCCGATCACGGCAACCACGGCATAGATGATGTTGTTGATAAAGCGCGTACCGGGGTTGGAGAGCGAGCCCATAAACTGCGCGCGCTCGCCCGCGGTGTAGAGCTCAGCGTTGAGGGCATCGAAGCGCTGCTGGGCGTTGGGACCATAGGCAAAGGCGTCGACAAGCTTTTGCTCGCCTACGTACTCCTCGATATGACCACCGAGCTGCCCTTGAATACGCTGCTGTGCCGTAAAGCTTTTGTTGGAGAGCTTGGCAATAGCACCGGCTGCAAAAATGGAAAGCGGCGTGACGAGCACCACCACGAGCGTCATGGTCAGGTTGATGGAGAGCATAAACGCGAGCGTGCCCACAATGGTGATAACGCCGGTAAAGAGCTGCGTAAAGCCCTGCAGCAGACCATCGCCCACCTGGTCGACGTCGTTGACTACGCGGCTCATAAGGTCACCATGGGCATGGCTGTCGATAAAGCTGAGCGGCATGCGGCTGAGCTTGTCGCTCGCCTCCACGCGCATGTCGCGCACTGTCTCGTAGGACAGGCGGTTGACGCAGTAGCCCTGCAGCCACTGGAAGGCCGCCGCGCCCACCACGACAATCGCGAGCTTGGTGACGAGCGGCAGCAGCGCATCAAAGTCCACCTGCCCGGCGGCAACGATGAGGTCGATGCCCTTGCCGATGAGGATGGGCGTATAGAGCTGCAAGATTACCGAGATGGCGGCGCTCACAAACGACGCCGTAAACGAAATGCGATGCGGGCGGACGTAGCCCAGCAGGCGGCGAGTTACCGCGCCCACGGGGTAGCGCTCGGGGTCGCCGGGCTGACGCGGGCCGTCACCCAAGTCGTTGAGGTTATCGTTGCCGGACACGTTGGCCGTCATCGTGGCGACCGAACCGGAAGAAGTATACGGATTCATTTAGCAGCCCTCCTTTGCGCAAGTGGATGCCAGGGCAGCCGGGGCGGATGCGGGACTTGGGACGGACGCGGGCGTCGCGCTCCCCTGCTGACCCTCGAGCTCCTCGCGACGAAGCTGCGACTGGCAAATCTCGCGATAGAGCTGGCAGGTCGCGTACAGCTCGTCGTGCGTGCCCAGGCCCGCGACCGAGCCGTGGTCGAGCACGCAGATCATGTCGGCATCGCGCACGGTCGAGACGCGCTGGCTCACGATCACCGTGGTCAGTGGGAGCCCGCCCTCGGCGGCACCGCGCATGCTTCGTTCGCGAATGGCATGGCGAAGCGCCGCATCGGTCTTAAAGTCGAGCGCCGAGGCGGAGTCATCCATAATCAGGATCTGCGGCGAGCCCACCAGAGCGCGCGCAATGGTCAGGCGCTGGCGTTGGCCACCGCTGAAGTTCTTACCGCCCGCCTCGACCGGAGCATCTAAGCCCTGCTGCTTGTTACGCACGAACTCGCTGGCCTGCGCCATATCGAGCGCCGCCCAAAGCTCCTCGTCAGTCGCCGCCTCGTCGCGCCAGGTCAGGTTACTGCGGATGGTGCCGCTCACCAGCGACGCACGCTGTGGGACAGTCGCGACCACATGGCGCAGCTGGTCGAGCGGCCAGGCGCGCACATCGGCGCCCATCACGCTCACGCTGCCGACGCCCGCATCGTACAGGCGCGGGATAAGCGAGACGAGCGTGGACTTGCCGCTGCCCGTGCCGCCGATAATGCCAAGCGTCTTGCCCAGCGGCAGTTCCAGGGTCACATCGTCGACGGCGTTGGCAGCGCCCGCGCCAAACGAAAAACTCGCATGGTCAAAGCTCAGCGCAGAGACCGGAGCGGCATTGCCCGTCACGCCCGGCTTGGGCAGCGCGACCGGCTGGTTGCCCTCGTCGGTGATGCTCGGCACGCAATTGAGCACCTCGTTGATACGTGACGCACTGGCGCTCGCCTTGGTAAAGACCACGACCAGGTTGGCGACGTACACGATGGAGGTCAGGGTCTGCGTCATGTAGTTGACGAACGCCATGACCTGGCCCTGCGTGAGCTCGCCCACGTTGACCTGGATGCCGCCCACCCACAGGATGGCGCACACGCCCAGGTTCATCACCAAAAAGGTGACGGGGTTGAGAATCGACGAGAGCTTGCCCACCGCGATTGCGACACCTGCCTGGTCATCGGCCGCCTGGGCAAAACGCTCACGCTCGTGATCCTCGCGCACAAACGCCCGGACCACGCGGGCGCCCGAAAGACCCTCACGGCAAATGAGCGCGATGCGGTCGAGCTTTGCCTGCAGCTGCTTGTAGTACGGGATGCAGCGCGCCATGACAAACCAAAACACCAGGCCGATGGCGGGCGTGCAAATCAAAAAGATCATGCCGAGCTTAAGGTCGATGGCAAGGGCCGCGACCATGGAGCCCACCGCCAGGAAAGGCCAGCGGATGAGCATACGCACGCCCAGCGCCACGGCGAGCTGCACCTGGTTGACGTCGTTGGTGATGCGGGTAATGAGCGACGGCGTGCCAAAGCGATCAAGCTCGGCGTAACTCAGCTTGTTGATGTGCCCGTAGAGCGCGCCGCGGATGTCGGTGCCCATGCCCTGCGAGGTGAGCGCCGCCATCTTTTGGCAGACGAGCGTAAACGAGATGCCGATCACAGCCATGGCGGCGAGCACCACGCCGTAACGGACGACGGCGTTCACATCGTGCGCGCCGATGCCCTTATCAATCATCTGGGCAATCACCAGCGGCGTCAGCAAGTCAAAGATCACTTCAATCAACTTGCACGCAGGGCCAATCACCATATACCGGCGAAACTTACCACCAAAACGCCTGAGCAACTCAATCATGTATAGGCGCTCCCTATCATCATTCACACTCAATTCGAACCATGATAGTACGGTGAGCCCAAAAGAAGCGTAAACAACTCGTCATTTCTAATGGGATTCGGTTTCCAGAGAAGCGGAGGGGTGCGCATGCCCGGTCAGCGGCGCGCCAATCGCTTGGTATACTTACAGTAGCGCTACCAGCCGAGCCGCCGACCCTTGAAATGAGGTGCCGAGATGAACGACATTCTCGCAAGAAGAGCAAGACGAGCAACTGTGGGCATCGCCCTTTCCGCGGCGCTTGTCGCGGGAATCGCCCCCCCCCGTAACGGCGATCGCGGCAGAAACCAGTTCCCCCACCGGTGCAGTTGCCTTGCAGACGGAAGATGCGGCCGCCGCAAAAGAAAAAGCGTATGCAGCCATGCAGGAAGCGCTCAAAACCCTCGAGGCCGCAAAAGACGCCGCAAGTCCTGAGAAACTTGCGGTAATCGATGATGACATTGCCGCTTTTCAAGAGATCTACGACATGGTGGTGACGGAAGCCGCCAAATGG
Organism: uncultured Collinsella sp.; assembly: GCA_900543945.1. Taxonomy (GTDB): domain Bacteria; phylum Actinomycetota; class Coriobacteriia; order Coriobacteriales; family Coriobacteriaceae; genus Collinsella. Next base: position 14,708 of record UQTN01000046.1, read on the forward strand.
AGGAAACCCCTTCCCGCCATGCAAGCGAACGTCGATGCAGCCCAAGCCAAATACGATGAGGCCCACAACCGGACAAGCGGCCTTCAGTCAGAATTAGATAAGGCACTTGAAGCACTCGGCGACGAGGAGCCCAGCACAGCTATTAAGGAGCATATTAAGCAGTTGCGCAGTGAGATCATGGCGGCAGAAAGGCGAGAAAAATCTTGTGAAGATGATCTTCACCACTACCAACGCCGGCTCGAAAGCCAGGAAAAACAGGTTCAGTATTTCGAAAGTGAGGCGGAGAAAGCTAAAGCCCACATCGACGAGGACATAGCCAAGCGAAATGCGCTCCTCGGCGATTTGGAAAAGGCGCAAGCGGCCTATGACGACGCCTGCAAGGCATACGAAGAGGCGAAAGCCGCGGCAGACAAGGCCGCCTCGCCCGAGATAACGAAACCCGCCGAGACGACAAAACCCTCCAGCTCAGCGCAGCCGGCCGAGACGGCGCAGCCCGCCAGCTCGCCCGCGACCGGTAAAGACGCTCCATCGAGCTCCACCAAGCAGGCGAACTCGAGCAGCGGCAAGCCCGGCAAGCTCGCGAACACGGGCGACACAGCACCGAGCGCAATCGCACTCGCGGGAATCACCGCCGCAGGACTCGGAATAACCACCGCAGCCACACGCCGCATCAAGAACTCAAAATAGCTGCCAGCGGTTATTGCCTTCGCCAATCCACAAGCCCAGAGAAAAAAGAGGCCCGTTTCCCCACCTAGGGAAACGGGCCTCT
>UQTN01000047.1 GCA_900543945.1 uncultured Collinsella sp.
ACACACACGGTGCCTGGCCTTTAAAATTCGATGGAGCCAGCGACCGGGCTCGAACCGGTGACCCCCGCTTTACGAGAGCGGTGCTCTACCAACTGAGCTACGCTGGCGGCCATATGATGACGCAACTGAGGCGTCAACGGCTGTCTATGATACGGGACATCACACATCCGCGCAAGTGTTCTGACGGCTTTTCTCACTTTAAATGCACTAATATTAGAGGCGTGATGTCTGCAGTGCCCATTTGTTACTTGACCTGCTGTTGAGTTGGTGGTCGACGTCCCCCTCGTATGGGTCTCAAACAGAATGGGGCAGCCATGGCTCAACCCAAGATTCTTCTTACGCGTATCGATGACCGTTTCATTTACGGGCAAGACGTTGAGCTGTGGAACGAAGCCGTGGGTTCCAACCTTGTCCTAATCGTCAACGATGAGATCGCGGCGGATTCGCGCCAATGGGCACCAATGAGGGTGGCGGTGCCAGAAGGCGTTTGGACGCGGTTTTTCTCGGTGCAAAGGACCATCGACATCATTTATACCGCAACGCCGCGCCAATGGATTCTCATCATGGTGGCGTCGCCCACGGATGCACTCGCGCTGGTTAAGGGCGGTGTGCCAATAACCAAGATCAGCATCGGCCATATGCGGGCGAGGGAGGGCAAGCGCTCTGTAACGCCTGCCGTTGCCGTAGGCGATGCAGATACCGCCGCCTTTAAAGAGCTGCAAGAGCTCGGCATAGAGCTAGAAATCCGCTATCTCCCCAGTTCCGCCCCCGACCCCATTGGCAATCTGTTCAACTGATCCCTTGGGGACGGAGGAAAACGGATCATTTTGCCCTTGCGAGGGACGCGCGCGATGCCGCCTGTCAAAAACTATGCCCATTTACTACGTTTGATTGGCTATCGTCGAGCATGTCGAATTTGAGATAAACAAAACCGCAGGTATACTGCTCACAAATGTAACAAAAACCGGTGCATGGTCGAGCATCCCGGGCTAAACGTAGTAAATGGGCATAGTTTTGATATGTCACTCATACAGTCACAGAAAAAACGAGCCTAAAAGATGAAAAAGCGCCCGCTGGCGGTGGTGCCGGCGGGCGCTGCTGTGCGATATGTCGCGTTGCGGGCTTAGTGCCTCATAAAGTGGTACTCGATCACATTGCTGTAGGGGTGACCCGGGCCCACAATGCCCTGCGGGAACAGCGGCTGGTGCGGCGTGTCGGGGTACATCTCTGCCTCGAGGGCAAAGCCGGCGCCCCAGCCATAGTTGGCATCGTCCTTGGCATGCTCGTCTCCCAGCCAATTGCCGGTGTAGAGCTGCACGCCCGGGGCGGTGGTGTAGTAATCCAGCTCGCGACCGGTCCACATTTCCTCGACGTGCATCGCGCGGCGCAGATTGCGGCCGTACTGATAGCCGTCGATGCACAGGCAGTGGTCGTAGCCACGGGCCTGCTTAATCTGCGGGTCGTCGGCCTCCATACCGGGTGCGACGGGGCGCAGGCTGCGGAAGTCAAACGGCGTGCCCTCGACCGGAGCGATCTGGCCGGTAGGGATATTCTGCTCGTCAATGGGCAGGTAGTGGGCGGCGTTGGCTACAAAGAAATGCTCGCAGTCCATGCCGGCGTTGTGGCCGGCAAGGTTAAAGTAGGTATGGTTGGTCATCGACACATAGGTTGAGCGGTCGCTCTCACAACCATACTCGATGCGGAAGACGCCGGTGCGCGTAACGGTAAACACGGCCGTAAAGGTGCGGTTGCCGGGCAGGCCCAGCTCGCCATCCTTAAGCGAGGTGGTCATGCGCACGGCGTTATGGACCTCGTCGAGCTCAACATCCCACACACGTTTGTGCAGGCCGTGCTCAAGGTCGCTGTGCAGGTTGTTGGCGCCCTCGTTGGCGGGCATATGCCAGTCCGTGCCGTCGATGGCGATCGTGGCGCCAGCGGTGCGGTTTGCCACAGGGCCGATGGTCGCGCCAAAGCAGGCGGGGTTGTCAAAGTAATCCTCGAGCTTATCGAAGCCCAGCACCACATCTCGCACGTTGCCGGGAATGTCGGGCACATCGATACCCAGCACGGTGGCGCCATAGTCCATAATGCGAACGCAGATCTCGGGCCCGTTGAGGGTGTAACGATGAACGGGGGTACCGCACGGCGCGGTGCCGAAAAGCTCGGAAGTGATCATTTGGTTCCTAACATCGAGGTATTTCCGACAAACTGTAGCGCGAACAGGCGAGATTATCACTACACCCCACTAAAGCTGGGGGTATTTTTCTCAAAAAAGTGATGATTGGAGCTGTGCGGGCGTTCATTTTTGACGCGTACGAGTCTGATACAATTTGTTCGTTACTGTTTGAATGATATGCGCGCAAAGAACGGCGAGGATTCATCGTGATTAAGGCAGAGCGACAGGATAAGGTTCGTCAGCTGCTCGAGGAGCAGGGCACGGTCTCGGTCAAAGAGATTTCGGATGCGTTGGGCGTTTCGGACATGACGATTCGCCGCGACCTCGAAGAACTTGCGAGCCTAGGCGAGATTGAGCGCGTGCACGGCGGAGCCCGCAGTGCACAGGGCCGTCCGCACGCTATGTTGCGCCATGAGTATTCGCACAGCGAAAAGCGCACTAAGCATGCCGAGGAAAAGCTGCAGATTGCGCGCCGTGCTGTGGAGCTTATCGAGGAGGGCTCGACCATCTTTTTGGGCACGGGCACCACGGTTGAGCAGATGGCCTCGATGCTGCCGACGTTTCGCCTGCGCATTGTGACCAATTCGCTTTCGGTGTTTAACCTGCTCGAGGCGCGCGAAGACTGCGAGCTGTGCCTCGTGGGCGGTATGTACCGTCGCCGCACCGCCGCTTTTGTGGGACCAACGGCCGAGGATACCCTGCGCGCGCTGGGCATCGATACGGCGTTTATCGGCGCCAACGGCATCTTGGACGGTGGCGTGTCTACGTCCAACATGGACGAGGGCCGTATCCAGCAGCTCGCCTTTAGCAAGGCCGACTCGCGCTACCTGATCGCCGACTCCAGCAAGATCGGCAAGCGCGACTTCTACACCTTCTGCCGCCTGGACAGCTTGGACGCCGTGGTGTGCGAGCCGGATATTGCCGACGAGGACCGCGCCGCCATTGAGGAGCACACGCAGGTCATTTGCTAGCGAGTGCCGCGGGAGATATTGTGTGTTTCGGCCATTGCAATGGTCGGTATTTTTGTAGCTATAAGCTCATTTAAAGGTCGGTATTTCTGTATTATTAGATATATCTGAAGGTCGGTATTTTTGTAAACTAGCACGTAAATTAAGCTGAGGTGAGATTATGTTTAAACGGAAGGCATATGATCGTCTGCAGGAGTGGAAAGAACGCTCGCAAGGGCGCACTGCGGTGCTTATTGAGGGTGCAAGACGCGTTGGCAAAACGACGCTCGTCAAGTGCTTCGCGCAAAATGAATACAAGGATTATCTGTACATTGACTTTTCGGCTGCTAGCAAAGCCACGCTCGATATATTTCTGAACCATCGTGAAGATGTCGATCTTTTTTTACGCATGCTTCAGCTGCAGTATGGTAAGGCCCTCGAACCGAGAGAGTCGCTGGTCATTTTTGATGAAGTGCAGCGGTTTCCCATCGCGCGCGAATACATAAAGCATCTTGTAGAAGACGGCAGATTTGATTACATCGAGACAGGCTCTCTTGTCTCCATCAAAAAGAATGTCGATAGCATTGTCATACCGTCAGAGGAAGAAAGAATCCCTCTCGAGCCCCTCGATTTTGAGGAGTATCTTTGGGCGACCGGAAAAGATCTTTATGCAGAAGAGATCCGTAAAGCGCGCGAATCTCGGACCGCGCTTCCGGACGGCGTTCATGCGACGTGCATGAGATTATTTGATGAGTATATGCTTGTCGGTGGTATGCCTCAGTCGGTCGACTCCTTTGTGGCAGAGAATGATTTTAGAGGATGCGACAGGGTTAAACGGCAGATTATCGCACTGTACAGGGAGGACATTGCCAAGTTTGGAGGTTCGGACGCTAGACGTGCGCGGGCGGTTTATGACGATATTCCGGGTCAATTATCTGCGGCAAATAAACGGTTCAAATTTGACAGCGTGGAGAAGGGGTCCCGTTTTGAGACATATGAGTCGGCGTTAATCTGGCTTGAGGATGCGCGACTGATTAACCGTTGCTATTTATGCAGTGATCCGAGCGTGGGTTACCGCCTGCACGAGGACGCGTCTTCGCTTAAATGCTATATGGCGGACACGGGATTGCTCGTGAGCTTGGCGTTTGATGATGGTCCGGACCTTATGGATGTTCATAGAGACATTCAATTTGGAAGAATTTCAATTAATAAAGGAATGCTAATCGAGAACATCGTGGCGCAGCAGCTTAAGAGTCTGGGACATTCGCTTTTTTATTACAGCTGGCAGGAGCCTTCCAAAACAGAGGGGAGTCGGCCCAGAACGCGTGAAATTGATTTTCTTGTTTCGCGCGGCTTTGAAGACGCGGCTGGAAAACCGCGGGTCACTCCTGTTGAAGTTAAATCTTCCAAATCGTATTCAACAATCTCGCTTGACGATTTCGGCAGACGATTCGAACGACGAGTCGGAGAAGAGATAGTTCTTCACCCAAAACAGCTCAGGGCTGAAGGGCATAGGATATATCTACCTCTGTATATGACGATCTTTATCTGATCGGTGGAATGCGGCCAAAAAGGGGGCATGCGGCTGAGATTGTCAGCCCGGTCTATTTTATTTGTCTCGATCTGTAACAGCTAGGGGCGAAAACACAAGCTAGTTGTTACAGATTTAGATTGAAGGGATTGGCTCGCACGTTTATCTAAATCTGTAACAACTAGACGTCCAAAACCGGGTTAAGTGTTACAGATTTAGATATTTCGGCCCGGCCTCCACGTTTGTCTCAATCTGTAACAGGTGGGACCGAAAAACTCGGCTAGATGTTACAGATTGAGACAAACGGACCTCGACCCGCTCAAAAACAAAAAAGACCGGGGGCGGCGCGCCGTGTGACGTGCCGCCCCCGGCTGAGAAATGGGGACAAGTTATGTGAGTGGGGCAATGCCGCCCGTCGCAAGCCACTAGTCCAGACGACGGGTCTGCGCCACGTGCTTGTACCAGTAGGCGCTTGCCTTGGGCGTGCGCTTCTGGGTCTCAAAGTCCACGTAGAAGAAGCCGTAGCGCTTGTTGTAGCCGTTGGTCCAGGAGAACTGGTCCTGCAGGCTCCACAGGAAGTAGCCGCCCACGTTGACACCCACCTCCATGGCCTTGAGCAACCAGCGCAGGTGCTGCTCGATGTAGTCGATGCGCGGCTGGTCGTCCACAAAACCGTCCTTGTAGGGGTCCTTGTAGCCCATGCCGTTCTCGGTGATGAAGATCTGCTTGTAGTTGGGGTAGCGCTGCTTAATGTAGACGAGCAGATCGAACAGGCCCTCGGGATAGATAATCCAGTCCCAGTCGGTGGTGGGGATGCCGGGCTTGTTCACATGCTCGCCAATACCCTTAACGCGCCAGCGGCCGGTGCCTTTCTCGCCCGTACCGTTGTGGTGCAGGTCGTTCTCGCCGTCGTAAGCCTTGAGGAAGCGGCACTGGTAGTTGTTGACACCCAGGTAATCGTTGTAGAGCGCAGCCTCGCGCATGATTTCCAGATCATCGTCCAGGATCTCGATGGCGCCGCCCGAGACGGCAGCCAGGCGGTTGGCGCACTCGAGGGTGTCGGGAGCATAGTCCCCGCGGAAGGTGGCGTCGAGCAAGAACTGGTTCTGCAGCACGTGCTCGTTATTGGCGGCCTTGATGTCGGCGGGGTCGTTCTCGTTGAGCGGATACTTAAACTCCAGCGATTGAATGACGCCGATCTTGCCCTTAAAACCGCCGTTGTGGAAGGCCAGCACGGCCTTGGCGTGGGCGAGCATCATGTTGTGCTCGCACTGGAAGGCCTCGGCCAGATGAGCTTTGACGCCGCCGGGGAAGGTACCCTCGATGTAGGTGTTGGAGGCGTCGGCCCAGATCTCGTTAAAGGTGAACCAGTAGGTCACCTGGTCGGCGTACTCCTTAAAGCAGAAGGTGGCAAAGTCCACAAAGGCATCGATGGTCTCGCGGTTGAGGAAGTCGCCCTTCTCAAAGAGGGGAAACGGCGTGTCAAAGTGATGCAGCGTGACGAACGGCTCAACATGGTGCTTATGGCACTCGGCGAAGAGATCGTGGTAGAACTGGACGCCCTCGGGGTTGATTTCGCCGGTGCCGTTGGGGAAGATGCGGCTCCAGGCGATGGAGAGGCGAATACCGTTGATGCCAAACTCCTCGCACAGCTCCAGGTCCACCGGATACTGGTTGTAGAAGTCGGAGGCGGGATCGGGAGAGAAGCGACCTTGGGCTTCCAGAAAGTCGTCCCAGGCAACCTTGCCCTTACCGTGAGTGCGGGTCTCGCCCTCTACCTGGTAGGCAGCAGTGGCGCCGCCAAAGACAAAGTCCTCGGGAAACTGCGCAGGCGGGTTGGTGACGCTAGCAGGGTTAACGGACATGATGATCCAATCGTCTAAATCGAAGGGCCAGCCGGTCTTGGATGGTCGGCTGGCCCTAGGCGTTACTTACTTCGAAAGCTGCTCGGAGACGAAGGCGAGAGACTTGTCGCCGTTCTGGGAGAGCTCAATGTACTGCTTACCGCGGCAGGCGACGCACTTGTTGCCCACGCGCTCGCAGTCTTTCTGAAGGTCGGCCAGGTAGCTTGCGGCCTGCGGAGCCAGGACGACCAGGTCAAAGTCGGGGAGCATGTCCACGTGGTTGCCATATGCCTCGGCAGCGGTCTCAAGATTGATGCCGCGCTCCTTGGCAGCCTTGGCCAGTGCGTTGGCGAGCAGGCCCGAGGTACCGCCGCCCTGGCAGAGCACGAGCACGCGCTTGCCGTTGAGGTCGCTGGCGGTCGTTGCCTCGGCAGCGGATGCTGCAGAAGCGGCGGGGGAGTCGGCCTTCACGGCCTCGGCGGCGCCGCCGGCGGCAACACTCTTGGCGTCGGCCTTACCCTGGAAGGCGTCGTTGAGCTTGGCGGCCTTCTCGGCGTTCTTGGCGGCGAGCTCCTCCTGGGAGATCTCGGCCTCCTCGGCGCACTTCTGGGCGTCATAGGCACGGAAGAACGGGTAGTACAGGACAAAGTCGACGACCAGGATGAGGGCGAGCATCACAAAGGCGAGCGGCTGGAAGCCCAAGCCCATGATGGTGCCGATGGGGCCGGGGACGGTCCAGGGCAGGGTGTACATAAAGCCGTTCATGCCCAAGAAGTCGATAAAGATCTTGAGGATCCAGATGTTGGCGATCGGGGCAAAGACAAACGGGACAAAGAAGACGGGGTTGAGCACGATGGGCGCGGCGAACAGCAGCGGCTCGTTGACAGCAAAGCAGACCGGGACGATGGCGGCCTTACCGACGGCGCGCATCTCCTGAGACTTGGCCAGGAAGCAGAACATAAAGACCAGGACGAGCGTGGCACCGGTGCCGCCCATGCAGACGACGAAGTACTGGGCACCCTGGGTCAGGACAGCGGTGGCGTGCTCGCCGGCCTGGAACGCAGCCAGGTTGTCGGTCATGTTGGCAACGAGAGCGGCGGCGATGGCGGGCTCGACGATCGAAGGGCCGTGGACGCCCACGAACCAGAAGAGGCTCATGGCGCCGTAGATCACAGCGAGGCCGATGTAGCCGTCGGCAGCGGTGAACAGGGGCTGGAACACCTGGATGACGCCCTGGGCAAAGCAGAAGCCAAAGGCAGCGCGGAAGACGATGTCAAAGACCCAAAAGACGGTGATGCAGACGGAGAAGGGGATGATGTCCTTAAAGGTCTGCGAGATGTTGGGCGGAACCTGCTCGGGCATCTTGACGGTGATGTTGCGCTTGATGAAGAACTTGTAGATGATGCCGGTCACAAACGCAGCGATAAAGGCGGTCAGCAGGCCTTTGGAACCAAGGTAGGTGGTGTTGAAGCCGCTGGCGGCGTCCGTGGCGATCGTGTCGCTCGAAAGGAGCAGGAAGCCGATGATGGCTGCGCACATGCACGAGATGAAGTTGATCTGGTTGTTCTTGGGTAGATCGCGGTTCTGGGCGTCGGCGAAGTGCTTGGCCGTGGTGGCGGCGCAGGCGATGGCCAGGATGCCCATGGAGTAGTTGTAGCACTTCCACAGGGCGTTGTTGATGTCATCGGGCCAGTAGAAACCCCAGATGTTGGGGACCGAGGCTACCAGGCAGAAGATGGACGAGAAGATGATGATGGGGATGACGGAGATAAAGCCGTCGCGGATCGCCTTGAGGTACTTGTTGCGGGCGATCGCGTTGAAAAAGGGTTGGCCCTTTTCGATGATGGCGATGAGTTGCTCCATGCAATGCTCCTAAGAGTCGGTGGGTTAGCAACGATGGTAACTTTTGGCGTTCGGTTGCCAAAATGTTGACGTTGCCATTTTGCGACACAAAAAAAGACGCGAACTGATGTTCCTGTGCCTGCGAACCGTCGATTCCTTATGCGTAAACGTTTTGAGCCGCCCGGTGGCTCTGTGTTTGCACAATGGCAACGTTAACATTTGGACTACAAAAGCCGTTCGGGGAAGCAAAAATGTCGGTGAACGGTAGGTTTTGGGTGGTGAGCGTATGGCGGAGGAGGCGTTAGATATACTTAAAGACGTTTCATTTAACTGCGTAGGGTGCCACCAATGGCATCGTTGACATAGAAAGATCGACCTATGGCCGCTGTTAAAAAATCGGTTTCCGTTAAGGACGTGGCGCGTCTCGCGGGCGTCTCGGAGCAGACAGTCTCGCGTACGGTGCACGATTCGCCCAGCGTGCGCCCCGAGACCAAGGAGCGCGTGCGTGCCGCCATGCGCGAGCTGGGGTATCGCCCCAATTTTGCCGGTCGATCGCTGCGCCGCGGCAAGTTTAAGACTGTCGGCGTCGCCATGTTCAACATTACCGGCACCGGCAACCTCGACCGTATGGAGGGCTTTGCCGCCGCGGCCGACAAACATGGCTATGCCATCACCCTCACTAAAGTAGACGGGCATCCGTATACCCTCGAGAGCGCATCGTCGCGCATGAGCGCACTGCCGGTGGATGGCATGGTTGTGATTATGAACCGCATGCCGGCGGACTTTGGCACCTTTGAGCCGCTGCCCGGTATGCAGACGGTGCTCGTTACCATGCTGGAGCACCCGCTGTGCTCGACGGTCGATAACGACCAGTTCGATTGCTCGCGCCAGGTGGTCGAGTACTTGCTGGGGCAGGGGCACAAGACTGTGCACTTTATCTCGTGCCCCGAGCGCTCGCTTTCGGGCATGCAGCGCGAGGAGGGCTGGCGCGAGACGCTGCGCGCGCATGGTATTGAGCCGCCGCGATTCATTCGTGGCGATTGGACGGCGCAGAGCGGCTATGCTGCCGGTCAGGCTCTGGCAGACGATCCGACCTGTACGGCCATCTATGCCTCCAACGACGCCATGGCCTACGGCTGCATTCGCGGGCTCGAGTCGCGCGGAAAGCGCGTGCCCGAGGACGTGAGCGTGGTGGGTGTCGATGACAGCCTGGGCGACATCGTGCCCGATCGTCGCCTGACCACGGTGCGCTTTGATAACAAGCGTGTCGGCATGTGGGCGGTCGACAAGATCGCCGGCGCCGAGGGCGTTGCGCCTGGCGTGGAACACATGCTGATCCCCGGCGTGCTCGTAGCGGGCGATACGGTGCACGATGTACGCTAGGGTGCGGACCTGTTTGGGTTGCCGCTAATTGTGTTCGAGAATGTTCAGATTGGTTTAAAAACCGTTCACGGGTGAAAAGCAACCGTTCATAGCTCGAAATTACGTTTTGCGCTGTTCTTTTTTGTTTGAATGTTAATGTTCCTGCCATACACAGCGCAGCGCGTATGCCCGGACGCGATGCTCTCCGTTGGTTCATATGTGAAAGGAACGCAATATGGCAACCAAAGAAGAAATCTCGATGGTTGGATTCGAGATTGTCGCATACGCGGGCGACGCCCAGACCGATCTGCTTGCAGCGCTCGATGCTGCTCGCGAGGGTGATTTTGAGAAGGCCGAGCAGCTGCACAAGGATGCCAGCGATGCACTTATCGGCGCCCACGACACGCAGACCAAGCTGCTTTCGCAGGAGGCCGGCGGCGGCGAGATGGAGATGACCTTCATCATGGCTCACGCTCAGGATACTCTCATGACCACCATGATCCTGGAGAAGCAGACCCGCTTTACCATCGATGCCTATAAGCGCATCGCCGCACTCGAGGCTAAGCTCGCCTAACGAGCTCTCACAACCAAGTCCCCTTCCAAAAGCTCTGCCGCTACCCGCGGCAGGGCTTTTTCTGTTTACCCGGCACTTGGGGACGTTCCTTATCTGCCGGCAGTTTGGGACACTCCTGCCATGCATTCGATCCTTTGAGGATGGAAGAAACCGGGTCATTAGGTTTGCTGCGGTGCCGACTCGGTCTGTCGGTTACAAAACTATGCTGGTTTACTACGATGAATCGCATTCTTTCAACTATGGAAAGAACAGCGTTATCAAAGCCGCAGGTAGAAAGCTTGTCATTTTCTGCTAATAGCAAATGTGGTCGGTCCTATCGGTTTTATCGTAGTAAACCGGCATAGTTTTGAAATGGCACTATTCGACTAGCAGCGTTATGGAGCTTCTGCACGCCCTCCCGTTCGGTTTTTTGCTGGGTGGGTATACTTCCATCCGCAATACAGACCGGACTGAGGAGGTATCCAAATGCCGGACAACGGATCGATTCAAAAGAGAGACGCGCACGAGATGGCTCATGGACGTCCTGTCCAGATAACCGAGCACACGACGGTAACCGAGCTGCAGCCCAGCCTGTCCGATGTCGTGTGCGCAAACAAAAAGCTGCAGATTGGCTTTATCGTTGCGCTCGTGGTACTGGCGCTGCTGTCGGGCTTTGTGGCTCGTCCGCATTTTGCCGATACCAAGACTTGGGACTCCACCATCGAGGTTATCGACCAAAAGAAAGGTAACGTACTGGCGCTCACGGCCTCGTGCGTGGCGCTGTCTGCGGGCATTACCGCGCTGCCGGGTGATACGGGTACGCCGGTCGCTGAGCAGCTCGCACAGCTTTCAGGCAACCTTGGTATCGTGCTTGCCGTGCTATACCTAGAGAAATACTTGCTCACGATTTTGTGGTCGGTTGGCTTGGGCATCTTAATCCCGTTTGCGTTGGCGCTCTTTGCGGTGTCGCTTGGCATTCACGGGCGCTGGAGCACGAGTGCCGTCCTGCGCCGCGTGGCGACCCGCGTGCTGGTAGTCGCCATGATCGGCATGGCGTTGGTGCCTGCAAGCGTGTGGGTATCGCAAAAGGTCGACGAGACATATCGCGTCAGCATTGAACAGGCCGAGCAAAAGGCGGCCGACGCTGCGAGTGCGGCAGATAGCGACAGCTCCAAAGCAAGCAAGAAAAAGACCGAGTCTACAGAGTCCAAAAACGTGCTCGAGCAGTTGACTGACGGGGCCTCGAGCTTGGTCACGTCGGTGACCAGCGGTGCCAAGCAGATGACCGACAAGATCGTGCAGCAGGTGACCGACCTCATCGAAGGCGTCATCGTGATGATCGTGACCTCGTGCGTTATCCCGCTGCTGGTGCTCGCGGCGTTTCTGTGGCTGGGACACACGCTACTGGGGATCGATATCTCTGGCCCGGCGAACTATTTGACGGGCCGTTTTCTGAGCGCTCCGTCCAAACATGCCAAGAAGAGTGGGCAGTCTGAGTAGGCGGCAAAGCGAACTTTGGAAGATCAACCGTAAGAAGGGCGGCCGAGACACGTTCTCGGCCGCCCTTTTGTTTGCTGAACACATGGTCGCTACGTCCGCGCCAGACCCAAACGGTCAGCAATCATCCGTGAATGGTATTTGTTCAAAAAAGAACAAAGATAAACAAATAGTTGTTGCAGTTAATGTTCGAATGTGTTCAAATAAACATGAACAGTGAAGAACCGCACATTCAGATGCCCGGACCTGAACGCGATTCAACACTTCCAAACAGAAACTACGCACCTGCGTATCTCTCAAGGAGGATGTCATGAGGGTTGTAATCGCTTCCGATGCCGACGGTATGTCGATGAAGGAGTCCATCAAGGAGATGCTCATCGCCGACGGTCACGAGGTCGTCGACTATTCCGAGACCCCTGCCGCGGACTTTGTCGATTCCGCGACCGCCGTTGCCAAGGACCTGCTGGAGCACAAGGATTCCCAGGGCTTCGCATTCGATAAGTACGGCGTCGGCTCCTATATGGCCGCTGTCAAGATCAAGGGCATGGTCGTCGCCAACATTTCCGACGAGCGTTCCGCTTACATGACCCGCGAGCACAACGGCTCGCGCATGGTCACCATGGGCCCGGGCGTTGTGGGCACCGAGGTCGCCAAGAAGATCGCCCGCGAGTTCCTGCGCGCCCAGTACGCCGGCGGCCGTCACCAGATCCGTGTCGACATGCTCAACAAGATGGCCTAACGAGAGCCACCGAGAACTCGAACTTCTACCTCAACTTGTGAATTCAGACGAAAGGACGTTCTGATGAAGAAGACCATCGCAATCGGTTGCGACCATATCGTTACGGACGAGAAGATCTATCTGGCCGACCGCCTGGAGCAGGCTGGATACAAGGTGCTCGACTGCGGCACCTACAGCCACACCCGTACGCACTATCCCATCTACGGCAAGGCCGTGGGCGAGGCTGTTGCCAGCGGTAAGGCCGACTTTGGCGTGGCCCTGTGCGGCACCGGCATCGGCATCACCAACGCCGTCAACAAGGTTCCCGGCGCCCGCTGCGCCCTGGTCCGCGACATGACCTCTGCCCTGTATGCCCGTCGCGAGCTTAACGCCAACATCGTGGGCTTTGGCGGCAAGATTACCGGCGAGTTCCTGATGGCCGACATTATGCTTGCCTTCCTGGAGGAGCCCTACGAGAAGACCCCCGAGCACGATGCCCTGATCGCCAAGATCGACGCCTGCAATAAGGCCGACGCCGAGGCTCAGGCTGACCCGCACTTCTTTGACGAGTTCCTCGAGAAGTGGGACCGCGGCGAATACCACGACTAAGGGGTTCCGGCGTTTTAACAAACGCCGGACCGGTTGACGCTGCGAAGCCATCTGGCGGGCAATCTGCCGCTCAGCTTCGACGGCATGACCAGAAGGTCAATGCCGTCTCGCTTCACGGCACCTTGCCTCGCCAGCTGGCTTCTCGCTGATGTCTGAGTGACCTGTGGGGTTACCGCTGTTGTTGCGAAGCGTTCTGGTACGGCTAGCTGCTCCGATAACACGTTTGCTTGCTTGGCTTGAGTGCTTCGTTTTGGCGGCCCCCGGCATTCTGCAGCTTTTCAATTGACGGCTCGCGTTTCTGTGAGGGGGCGCGGGCCGGTTTTCTATCAGCCCCACTGACTTGGCGGGCTGTCGTAAGAAAGGGAAGGCTCCTATGGAGTTTGTTCTTGATAACGGTTCTATCCGCGTAGCACTGAGCACGGCTGGCGGATCGTTCACTTCTATTGCGGCCAACGGCCGTGAGTACCTGTGGCAGGGGGACCCGGCGGTCTGGTCGGGCCAGGCACCCATTTGTTTCCCGATCTGCGGCGGCCTTCGCGACGGTCACGCAATGACCATGGGCGGCCGCGAGGTTAGGCTCGCCCGCCACGGCTTTGCGCGCAAACAGGAGTGGAAGCTCGAGGAACAGAGCGACAACATGGTTGCACTGAGCCTAAGCTCTGCCGACCATGCCGAGCTGCTCGAGCAGTACCCGTATCCGTTTAAGATCGTTGCTCGTTACACGATCGATGCGGCAAAGGTGGCCGTGTCGTACGAGGTGACCAATGAGGGCACCGAGGACATGCCGTTCTTTGTGGGCGGTCACCCTGGCTTTAAGTGCCCGCTTGACGAGGGTGAGTCCTATGACGACTACGAGCTCCGTTTTGAGCAACGCGAGGCCGCCGAGCTCTGTACTGCCGTTCCCTCGACGGGCCTGATTGATGTTGAGCATCGCAGCAAGAACCCCATGATCGGCCAGAACCTGCCGCTGACCCACGAACTCTTCGACTTCGCGGAGACCATCTTCGACGTGCTCGAGAGCCGCGTGGTTACGCTGACCAAGAAGACCGAGGACAAGGGCGTGCGCCTGACGTTCCCCGATATGCCGTACCTGATTGTGTGGAGCAAGCCCGAGGGCGACTTTGTGGCCGTGGAACCGTGGGGCGGCCTGTCCACCTGCTCCGACGAGGACGATATTCTGGAGCACAAGCGTGGCTGCCTGGTGGCCAAGCCGGGGGAGACCGTTACCCGCGGCTTTGAGATCGAGATCCTTTAACGAGCTATCGTATGTTTGGGGCGGGTCATGCCGCCCCGGAACAGGAGTTCAACATGATTCTGACCGTTACCATGAACCCGTCGATCGATACGTGCTATCAGCTCGACAAGCTGATCATCGACGACGTTAACCGTGTGACGCCCGAAAAGACCGCTGGCGGCAAGGGCCTCAACGTGAGCCGTGTTCTGCTGCAGTTGGGCGACGATGTGCTCGCGACCGGTTTGCTCGGCGGCCACATGGGTGCCTATATGGCCGAGCTTATGGATGCCGACGGCGTCAAGAACGACTTTGTGCCCATCGCCGGTGAGACGCGCATTTGCCTGAATATTCTGCACGAGGGTAATCAGACCGAGCTGCTGGAGAGCGGCCCGCAGATCGCCCCGGCCGAGCTCGAGGCCTTTACGGCCAAGTTCGCCGAGCTTGCAGCGAAGGCGGACGTTGTGACGCTTTCGGGCTCGCTGCCGCGTGGCGTCGATGCTGGCTACTATGCTGAGCTCGTCAAGATCGCCGAGGAGGCGGGCGCCAAGGTGCTGCTCGACACCTCGGGTGCATCGCTGGAGGCCGCGCTGGAGTCCGACGCTAAGCCTGAGCTCGTAAAGCCCAACCTGACCGAGATTAACGGCCTGCTGGGTACGTCCTTTACGACCGAAGATGTCGATGCCCTACGCGAGGCGCTTGCCGCCGATGACCGTTTTGCCGGTATCCCCTGGGTTGTCGTTTCGATGGGCGCTGCCGGTTCGGTGGGCTTCCATGGGGGTCGCGCGTTCCGCGCCAAGACGCCCGCGATTGCGGCTGTGAATGCGACGGGTTCCGGCGACTCGACCATCGCCGGCTTTGCGCATGCCATTGCTGCTGGTGCCGACGATGTCACGGTGCTCAAGACCGCCAATACCTGCGGCAAGCTCAACGCCATGGATCCCAAGACCGGCCACCTGGTCATGGACCGCTGGGATGAAATCTTCAACAACGTTGTCGTGACTGAACTGTAGGGTTACGGCGTTTTACCAAACGCCGTAACGGCTCGACGCTGCAAACGCCCCTAAGCGGCAATCTGACGTTCAATCGTC
>UQTN01000048.1 GCA_900543945.1 uncultured Collinsella sp.
AGTTCCGCACGCAAAGGAAAGCACTTAATGTGCTTTCCGTCTTGCGCAGGACTGTAGAGCAGCAAACTTAACCGCCCCGCCCGGCAGGCGAGCGGACGGCGAACGACATCTGTCCAACAATTCGTGCGAAACACAATGAAAAACCGTTTGATGTGAGTTAATATAAACAACGTCGTGAATCTGACTCCTGCCACATGCATGACAGGGGTTAAACACAAAAAAGGAGTCAATTATGGTTTCTGAGAAGGCTACCCTCGTTAATCCTCAGGGTCTGCACATGCGTCCGGCTGGTCTGTTTGCCTCCACCATGGGCAAGTACGCCTGTGACGTGACGGTCGTCACCCCCGAGAAGGAGGTCAACGGCAAGTCCCCGATGGCCCTCATGGCTGCTGGTATCCCCTGCGGCACCGAGGTCGAGGTCAAGTGCGACGGCGCTGACGAGGCCGAGGCTCTGGCTGCTGCCATCGAGCTCATCAAGAGCGGTCTTGGCGAGTAGAACTCAAACGGGTCGCATGTTGAACAACTAAGTTCATATTTGGGGGCGCAGTGACCTGTTGTAAGGTAGCTGCGCTCTTTTGTCATGGATATGGCAAAACGCTTTATCACATGACACGGAGAGAGGAATGGGAATGTATCAGGGAGTCAACGCTTCCGAGGGCATCGGTATCGGCACCGTCATGGTCGCCGTCGATCCCGACTTGACGTTTGAGCCGCACGAGGTTGCTGATTCGGCAGCAGAGAAGGAGCGCTATCAGACCGCTCTTTCGGTCTTCTGCGAGAAGACCCAGGCTCAGGCCGACCACATGAAGGAGACGGTGGGCGAGGCCGAGGCCGAGATCATGAGCGGACACATTGTCCTGGCTCAGGATCCGGGCATGACCGACGCCATCAACGCCGCCATTGACGGCGGCACCTGCGCCGAGCAGGCGCTCATGGACACCTCGACCATGTTCGAGAACATGTTCCTGTCCATGGACGACGAGATGTTCCGTCTGCGCGCGGCCGACATCGCCGACATCCGCACCGGTATTCTGGCTGAGCTGCTGGGCAAGGAGGTCGTCGACCTCTCCGTCCTGCCCGAGAACACCGTCGTTGTCGTGCATGACCTCACGCCGTCCATGACCGCCACGATCGATAAGGCCCACGTTGCCGGTATCGTCACCGAGACCGGTGGCCGCACGTCGCACTCCGCGATCATCGCGCGCGCCCTCGAGATCCCGGCCGTCCTTTCGGTTTCCAACAGCTGCACCGCACTGCGCAACGGTATGACCGTTGTCGTCGACGGTGGCAAGGGTATCGTCGAGGCCGATCCCAACGAGGAGACGCTCGCCGCCTACACTGCCAAGGCCGAGGCTTTCGCTGCCGAGAAGGCAGCTCTCGAGGCCTTCCGCGGCAAGCCTTCCGTGACTGCCGATGGCATCAAGAAGATCATCGCCTGCAACATCGGTAACCCCGATGACGTGCCCAACGCGCTCGATCACGACGCCGAGGCCATCGGTCTGTTCCGCTCCGAGTTCCTGTTCATGGACTCCGCTGAGCTTCCTTCCGAGGAGGAGCAGTTCAACGCCTACCGTAAGGTCGCCAGTGCGCTTAAGGGCGCTCCGGTCATCATCCGCACGCTTGATGTGGGCGGCGACAAGGAGATTCCGTATCTGCACATGGTCAAGGAAGATAACCCCTTCATGGGCTTCCGCGCCGTGCGTTACTGCCTGGCCAATCCCGACCAGTACAAGGTTCAGCTCCGTGCTCTGCTGCGCGCCAGCGCCTTCGGTGACGTCAAGATCATGATCCCGCTCGTCACCTGCGTCGAGGAGGTCTTGGCTGTCAAGGAGCTCGTCGAGCAGTGCAAGGCCGAGCTGACCGAAGAGGGTCGCAAGTTCAACGAGAACATCGAGGTCGGCATCATGGTCGAGACGCCTGCTGCCTCGCTGCTCGCTGACCGTCTGGCCGAGGTTGCCGACTTCTTCTCCATCGGCACCAACGACCTGATCGGCTACACCATGTGCGCCGACCGTGGTAACGACACCATCTCCAACCTGTACCAGGTTTACTATCCCGCCGTGCTCCGCTCGCTCAAGAACATCATCGAGAGCGGCGTGAAGGCCGGCATCATGGTCGGTATGTGCGGCGAGGCCGCTGCCGATCCGCTGCTCGAGCCGCTGCTGATCAGCTGGGGCCTGGAGGAGTTCTCGATGAGCGCTCCGTCGATCCTGCGCGCCCGCAAGACCATCAGCCAGTGGACCAAGGCCGAGTGCGACGAGCTCGCCGAGAAGGCACTCGCCTGCAACACCGCCGCCGAGGTCAAGGCACTGCTCGAGTCCGCAGCTCGCTAATTTGGTATCAGAGGTAACCGCGTGGTTGGAATGGGCCGGCCACGCGGCCCTCACATATACAGGGGGTACTGTAAATGTTCTACACGCTAACCGCTAACCCGGCTGTCGACATGACGGTTTCGAGCTCTCCGCTCGAGCCCGACGAGAACGTCCGCACCGGCTCGGCCAGCTACACGGCTAACGGCAAGGGCCTCGACGTGTCCTTCGCCTTTAAGAAGATGGGTGTCGACACCGTCGCGCTCGGCTTCTTCGCCGGCTTCACGGGCAAGTTCATCGTCGAGGAGGTCATGAACCTGGGTTGCCTCTGCCGCCCGGTCTGGACCGACGGTATCACGCGCATTAACACCTACGTCAATGATGGCCAGCATGAGTACGGCATCCTGAACCCGGGTGCTCCGATCACGCCGCAGCACCAGGAGGAGCTCTACAACATCCTGGACACCGCGGGCGATCTCGAGTGTCTGATCGTTTCCGGCTCCGTGCCTCCCAAAGCTACGCCTGACTTCCTGGCTAAGGTCATGGAGCATGCTCAGGCTCGTGGTGCCGACGTCGTCCTGGACCTGTCCTCCGACAAGCTCAAGGAGCTCGCTCACAAGAAGCCGCTGCTCATCAAGCCGAACCATCATGAGATGAAGGCTATCTTCGGCGTGCCGGTCGACACCGACGACGAGGTTCGCGTTGCCATGAAGATGGCTCACGACGCTGGCGTTCAGAACGTGCTGCTCACCCGTGGTAGCCGTGGCGACGCTTACTTCTCCAACGGCGAGGACATCTGGTACGCCAAGCGCGAGTTCAACATCAAGCTTGTCTCTTCCGTCTGCGCCGGCGACTGCACTCTCGCTGCGTTCCTGCACAAGTGGTACAGGGATCGCGACAACGTCGAGGAGGCCATGAAGCTCGCTATGGCCACCGGCGCCAACGTTGCCGAGTCCGTCGGCATCGGCGACTTCGGTCACGTCGACGAGTACAGCAAGCGCGTTGCTGTCCGCAAGCTCGATCGTCAGTAATCGAAACGCGACATATTCGTGCGCATGCGGCGCCCCGGTTTCGGCCGGGGCGCCTTTTTTGTTCCGCCATGGGGGAGAGGTGTCCTGCCGTACTTCATCGCTTCCACACCGTTCACCGAGTTGTTGTAGCCTTTTGTCGATGCGTGGAATATACTTTCATCAACACGTTGCTTCGTGAAAGGAACATTCATGATTTACACGCTCACTGCAAATCCCGCCATTGACTACAACATCGCCTGCGACGGCCTTGCTGCCAACACCGTCACGCGTACCCGCAACGCCGTCTACACGCCCAACGGCAAGGGCCTCAACGTCTCGTTTACGCTTGACCACTACGGTGTCGACACCAAGATCCTGGGTTTCTTCGCCGGCTTCTCGGGCGAGTTTATCGTTAAGGGCGCTGAGGCCCTGGGCGTGCCCGTCAAGCCCGTGTGGACCGACGGCATCACGCGCGTCAACGTGTTCCTCAACGCCGGCCCCGACACCGAGTACAACATGGTCAACGCCGGTGCCGCCATCAACGAGGCCAACGAGCAGGAGATGTTTGAGCTCATCGATTCGCTCGATGACATGACCTGCCTGGTCATCAGCGGCTCGCTGCCTCCCAACACTTCCGAGGGCTTCCTGGCCGAGGTCCTGCGCCGCGTCAAGGCCAAGGGGGCCGAGTTCGTCCTCGATATCTCGAGCCATCAGCTGGCAGACCTCATTGCCATGGAGCCGCTGCTGATCAAGCCTAATGACGACGAGCTGCTCGACATCTTTGGCATCAAGGTGAGCGGTGGCGACGATGAGTCCGTCAAGGGCGCTATGGCCGAGCTGCATGCCAAGGGCGCCAAGAACGTGCTGCTGACCCTCGGTGGCGCCGGCGCGTACTTCTCCAACGGCGAGCATATCTGGTTTGCCAACCGCACCTTTGAGGTCAAGCTGCTGTCGACCGTCTGCGCCGGCGATTCCTCGCTGGCCGCCTTCCTGTCCGTGTGGCACGACGCCCCCGAGCGTGTTGAGGATGCCTTGCGTCTTTCGATGGCCACCGGCGCCAACGTGGTCGAGTGCCCCGGTCTGGGCGATTTTGCCAAGGTGGACGAATATAAGAAGCACATCGAGGTTCGCCAGGTCTGCTAGTTCCGGCACCTTTCCTGAATAGTTTGATTATTTCGCATCCGTCTTAGACTAGGACGGATGCGTTTTTGTTTATCGGACTTGCGTGTGCAGTGGAGGCTGTTTCTTGCTAGACTTCTTGCAGACGCAATCGATAGCCAATTTGATAGTCGCAGGAGGCCACAGGTATGTGCAATGTTTCGCTCAACGGTACGCAACCGTCCGATGCGTCCCTGCGCGTCCTGCGCGCGCTTGAGGCGGCTGGTCTTGAGGCTTGGTACGTGGGCGGTTGGGTGCGCGACGCCCTGATGGGGTGCCCCAGCCACGATGTTGATATGTGCTGTAGCGGCCTGTGGCAGGAGTCCAAAGCGGCGCTCGAGGCCGCCGGCATCGCGGTTGTGGAGTCGGGCATTAAATTTGGCGGAATCACGGCTATTTCCGATGGCGAGCGTATCGAGGTCACCACGTACCGTCTGGATGGCTTCTATACCGATGGGCGACATCCCCAGAGTGTGGAGCGTGCCGCCTCGCTCGAGGACGATCTGGCGCGCCGCGACTTTACCGTCAACGCCATGGCCTGGCATCCCGAGCGCGGGCTTGTCGACCGCTACGACGGCCAGGGTGACTTGGAGCGCAAGCTGATTCGCGCTGTCGGCGATCCCAAGCGTCGCTTTAACGAGGACGCCCTGCGCATGCTGCGTGCTGTACGCTTTGCCTGCCGCCTGGACTTTATGATTGAGCCCGAGACTAAGCGCGCGCTTGCCGAGTGTGCGCCGCTGCTCGATGCCGTGGCGCGTGAGCGTGTGGGTATTGAGCTCGAGGGCATTCTTTCGACCGGTCATGGGGGAGACGCGATGCTCCGCTACCCCGAGCTCATCTGCGCCGCCGTGCCCGAGCTTGCGCCCGCTCGCGGGTTTGATCAAAGCAGTGTCTATCATGCGTTTAACGTCTACGAGCATATCGCCCGCGTGCTGACGGTGGCAGGGGAGCTGGCGCTGTGCGACGGCGTCGCGCCCTCGTCGAGCCTTATGTGGGCGGCGTTTTTGCACGATGTGTCCAAGCCCGAGTGCTTTACGGTCGATCACGCCGGCAGCGGACACTTCTACGGTCATCCCGAGCTCGGCGCCAAGAAAGCGCGCGCCATTATGGATCGCCTGGCGCTCTCGCACGACCTGGTGCGCGACGTGTGCCTGCTCATCAAATATCACGACAAGCCACTGCGCCCCGAGCGCTCCTGCCTGCTCAATATGATGCGCGCGCTTTCGGGCGAGGGCGTCGACACGCCGCGTCTGATGGACGAGCTCATGGATCTTAAGCGTGCTGACACACTTGGCAAGGCCCCGTCGTGCTTCTATTACGTCGAGACGATTGAGGAGATGCGCGCGATGGCGCACGAGCTGCTGAAGGCGGGGGAGCCCTATACGCTCAAGATGCTCGCCATTAACGGCGGCGACCTGATCCGCGCCGGTGTGAAGCCGGGGCCCGAGCTAGGCCAGCTACTCAACTCCGCCCTCGACGCCGTGATCGAAGACAACATTTCCAACGAGCGCGAAGCTCTTTTGGTCCATCTCAACTTGAATTAGCTATCCTGTTTACCTGCGTGTTCCATAACCTGCCGACAATTTTTCGGCAATTTGGAATTTCTTCTTGCGCTGACGTTTTTTGTCCCGTAATATATTTCCTCGCAGCACGGCAGTGCAGATGTCATGTGGCCCGTTCGTCTAGCGGTTTAGGACGCCGCCCTCTCAAGGCGGAGATCACCAGTTCGAATCTGGTACGGGCTACCACTTCTTTTCTGCTGAGGCTTATGGCCCGTTCGTCTAGCGGTTTAGGACGCCGCCCTCTCAAGGCGGAGATCACCAGTTCGAATCTGGTACGGGCTACCACGCATCTGATACCCGGACTTCCCATGGAAGGCCGGGTTTTTTATTATCAAACAACCGTCTGCAATTCCCGTTTGAACAAGAGCTTTGCGTTCTGCTTATGGCCCTTACGGGTACAATTACCAAGATATTTTGACTGTTAGAAGGAGTCTCATGACGGAGTCCTCTCAGCATACGTCCAAGCCCCAGGTCGAGGTTGAGGCCTCGGGCGGCGATGACAATAAGAGTGCACGCCGCGGCGCCATCTTTATCGGCGTCGTGCTGGTGGGTTATATCGTCTATCTGGTGGTAACCGGGCAGATGGGGCAGTTTTGGGCCGCTATGTCGAGCGTCCAGGCGCCCTGGCTCGTTGCCGCGTGTCTATGCATGTTCATGTATCTGTTCTTTGGCATTGTGGCCTATGCGATCGCCGTCTGGCTCGACCCCAATTCACCCGTCGGCATTCGCGACCTGATCTCGGTCGAGGCGAGCGGCATCTTTTTTGGCAACCTCACGCCCATGATGATGGGCTCGACTCCCGCCCAGATCTACCGTCTGACCAAAGCGGGCCAAAATGTCGGCGAGGCCGGAGCCACGCAGTTCACGCGCTTTATCGTGTACCAGTTTGGCCTCGTTGCCTGGGGCGCTATCCTCCTGCTTGCTCGCATGCCGTTTTTTGCCGAGCGCTATGGCGACATGACGCTGCTGTGCGTCTTTAGCTTTGGCGGGCACTGCTGCATCTTGCTGGGCATCTTCGCCGTCGCGCTCATGCCTAAGACCGTCACGCGCGTCGCCCATTGCATCATCAATTGGCTCGAGCGCATAGGTGTCTCGGCCACTAAGATCGAGGGATGGCGCACGTTTGTCGACGGCGAGATCTACTCCTTCTCCGAGAAGTTCAAGCTTTCAGCCGGACATTTTTCTTCCATGCTGCTCACCGTGTTTATCACCATGCTGCAGCTCGCGTTTTTCTATCTGGTGCCGTATTTCCTGATGCTTGCCTTTGGCCACCACGAGGTCGACTTTTTCTCGGTCATGGCCGCGAGCGCCTTTGTCCAGCTTCTGAGCTCTGCGGTCCCCTTGCCCGGTGGAACTGGTGGCGCTGAGGGTGGCTTTGCATTGTTCTTGGGTCATTTCTTTGGGTCGGCTTCGACCGCCGGCTATCTGCTGTGGCGCCTCATTACGTTTATTGCGCCGACCATTTTGGCTGCGCCCCTGCTGGGCCTTAAGAGCGCCCACAACGAGAGCATCCATGCGCGCTGGGATCGCGTGATGCGCAAACTCGGCCGCACGTCTCAGACGCCCTCTGCGCCCACTAAGCCGCACCCCACGAATGCTGTTACCGTTGATCCCAAGAAGCACGCTCAGAAGGCTTCTGGGGCCGCTAAGCCGGCTCATAAAGCCTATGTGCGCCAGACAGGCGATGGTATTCGCGTATCTCCGTCGGCACTCAATAAGAAGAAGCGCCCTAAGTCGCAGTAGGACAGTCGTGCGTTCTTCATGATGCGGGGCATATTTGTGCTGTATGGGGGATAATCCTCTTACGTAGATTATCTCTCATCTGTTGATGAATGCTCGCATATCGAAGGGACACGCCCATGGCAACCAGCAAACCGCGTCTTGACCGCCGCATTGTTCGCAGCCGTAATGCCATCCTTTCCGCTTTCGAGCGCCTGCTCATGGAAAAGCCGCTGGCAGACATTACGGTGAGTGCCATCGCGCGCGAGGCCAATGTCGACCGCAAGACCTTCTACGTGCACTTTGGCACGGTTGACGGCCTGCTCGATGCCATTGCCGTCGATGTGGTGGAGATGATTGTCGACTCGGTCGAGAAAACGCTTGCTTCAATGGACGGTGACACCAACGAGCGCGCTCTGGGCGCGGCGGCGACCTTCTTTAAAACCGTAAACGAGGCGCTGTGCAACAACCTGGTGCTCAATCGTCAGCTGATCGAGAATATTCCGCTCGATGATTTTATGGCTCGTCTTCGTGCGCCGCTCGAGCACGAGATTGCCGAGCGCGATCTGCTGCCACAAGGTCTCAAGGACGAGATGTTCGATTACTATCTGGCGTTTTTGCTGTCGGGTATCATCGGCATCTATCGCACGTGGGCACTGTCTGACGGATCGGTTCCTATCGAGCGCGTCTCTGAGGTCGCCAACGATCTGACTCTCAACGGCCTGTCGAGTCTGGAATCTCGCTTGGACTAGGCCTAGTTGGGCTCGTCGGCGTGTAAATTCTTGTTCACGAGGTTCTCCGGCGCCTTGTAGACCTCGCCGGCGTAGGAGCTGTAGCCTGAGGATCCTTAAAATAAAGTCCAGTTTATCCTTCTCACTCTAATTGGGAATCCTCCGATGCGCCTTCGCACGCTCGCACGACCTCGATACCATGCGAGCGTGCGAACTCGACGAGCTCTGCGTTGCGGGCGTTTATGGTGCCGAAGGCGGCGGGGCACACAATAAGGCGCGCACAGTGGACGAGGAGCTCTTTGGCGCGGGCTATGGTTTTATCCCCGATCGGCTCGAAGGCGCGCTCGGCCACGCATTCCGTCGCCAGGTCGCGCGCGAGCTCGCAGTCGATGTCCCCTTCGTGCAGAACGCCCGCGTAGAACGCCTTGCCCTGCCGGATGAGCTGGCGAAACACAGCCGACCCCGTACCTGCGCCGGCGATGACGAACGTGTGCGCATCACCGTGTGGGCGCCCAATTTCCACGCTGCCGAAGCGCTCGTTGAAGGTGCCATGCTGAAGGCCGTAGAGCTCGCCAATTGTCTCGCGCGTGAATATGTCCTCGGGTGCGCCGGCGCGAAAGACCCGGCCGTCCTTCACGCAAATCACCTTGTCGGCGCTTTTCTGCGCGAGCTCGAGTTCGTGGATGGACATGATGACAGCCACATTCCGCGATTTCGCAAGGTGGCGAAGTATTCGCAGCAGGTCGATCTGGTAGCGGATATCGAGATACGACGTGGGCTCGTCGAGCACGAGCACACGCGGATCCTGCGCGATGGCGCGTGCGAGCATGACGCGCTGGCGTTGCCCATCGCTTATCTGCATGAAGTCGCGCTCGGCGAGCTCTTCCACATGTGCGGTTTTCATGGCCTCATCGACCCGACTATGGTCGTCGGGCGAGAGTGTGCCCATTCGCCCGGTGTAGGGATGCCTTCCCGCCTCTACGATATCGCGGCAGGTGAGGAGCTCGGTCCGGGGGCGATCCGTCAGCATAACGGCAAGGTTCCTTGCGAACTCCACCGTCTTCCATCGGGAAATCTCCCGCCCGTCGAGCTCGACCGCGCCGGCAAGCGGTGCAAGATGGCGTGTGATGGTTTTCAAGATGGTCGACTTGCCCGAGCCGTTCGGCCCGATGAGCGCCACGACGTCGCCCGCGCGAACCTCCAGATCGACGCCTTCGACTACGACCTTCTTGTCGTAGCCCGCCGTCAGGTCGCTTATGCGGAAAAGCGGCGCTCCGTCAGCCTGCGTTTCGACCGGGGTTTCGAGGTTCGACTCCGCTCGGAGGAGGCGTTCCGCGCGCAGTTCCGCACGAGCCGAAAGTGCCTTCTGGCGCTTTCGTGCGAGCTTTGGACTGTCTAAGCATGGAATGTCCCCTCCGAGCGTTTTGGGCTGCGGCACGAATTTCCCCATCTACCTCACCCGCTTCTTCAACATGAGTGCGATAACCACCGGCGCGCCGAAGATGGCGGTGACGGCGCTGATGGAAAGCTCGACGGGGGAGAACAGCGTGCGCGCGATCAAATCGCAGCCCGCGCAGAAGATGGCGCCTCCCAAGAAGCACGCAGGAATCACGCGGATGGGCTTCGACGACTTTAGCGCCGACTTGACGAGATGCGGAACCGCGATGCCTACGAACGACACCGGACCAGCGAACGCGGTCACGCAGGCGGAGAGCATGCTCGCTAGAAGGACGAGCACCACGCGGAAGCGTGCGACGTTCACGCCGACGCTTTTCGCGTAGGCTTCTCCCAGCTGGAAGGCGGAAAGGGGCTTCGATATCGCGAATACGCATGCGCTCACGGTGATCACCACGACCGCGATGACCGCGATGTCGTCCCAGCTCGAACCCGAGAAGCTGCCCAAAGACCAGTTGTGCAGGTTCACGATGGACTGGTCGTCGGCGAAGGCGATGAGGAAGTTCGTCCCCGCCGAGCAGATGTATCCCACCATGACGCCCGCTACGATGAGCATGGCCATGGAACTTATGCGCCGTGCGATGAGGAGTACGAAGCCGATGGTGATAAGCGAGCCCAGAAACGCTGCGGCCACCATGGCCGGCGAGGACATGGCCTGGTTCGCGCCCAGAAGTACGATCATCGTAAGCGCGACGACGAACTTTGCGCCTGAGGAGACGCCCAAGATGAACGGGTCGGCGATGGGGTTGTTGAAAAACGTCTGCAGCAGGAACCCGGAGAGCGAAAGTGCCCCGCCGAGAAGCACGGCTGAAAGCACGCGCGGCAGGCGAATCTCCCAGATGACCTGGCTTTCCATGGAATTGGCCGCGCCGCCCGAAAGGATGCCGGGGATGTGGTCTGCGGGCACGAGCACGCTCCCGATGCACAGGTTGGTCCCGACGAGCACGATGAGGGCAACAGCGAGCAGCGCCGTCACGACGCGACACCGCGCGGCGCGCCCCGATTCGTCGTATGCCATGGAAAGTCGGCTTCTCATGGTGCTAGCCGAGCTTCCTCAGATAATGGAAGTCGCTCGCGTCATCGCCGGCGAACGCCCCGTGCAGCTCGTCGATAATGTCGGCGGTAGAAGTCATCTGCTGGTACATGTCGGCGCTTGTGACCCAGACGTTGCCGTTCTTCACGGCTTTGAACTGCGACAATAGCGCGTTTTTGCCTACGAAGTCGTTCAAGGTGGCAACCGATTCGTCGATGGTGCCGTTGTAGACGATGATGTCGGCATCCTTCGCCGTCGCGTAGAAGCGCTCCATTTCGAGCGTTACTGACGAACCTGACGTCGACGCCGTCTGCGCGTCATCGAGCGCGTAGCTGCCGCCTGCAAGCTCGATCATCTGCGCCACGTAGTCGCCTGCCCGCCGCGTGACGGCGGCCCCGTTCGAGTTAATGTAGAAATACGCCACGGTTTTACCTGAAGACGCGAGCCCCGACGTTTGCTCGACGCGGGCCTTCTGCTCGTTGAACAGGCGTGCGGCCTCGTCCTCCTTGTCGAACAGGACGCCGAAAAGCTTAATCCACTCTACGCGCCCGAGTGCTTCGGGTTCGCTCGACGACTGTTCGGTGAGCACGACGAGCCCGAGCTTCTGCAGCTTTTCCTTCACATCGGGCGTGTGGTTGATCATGGTGTTCTCGATGGCGAGCGTGCAGCCCGAGGCCGATATTCGCTCGTAGTCGGGCGCGCTGTACTTGCCGCCGTAGGCGATCGCCCCACTTTCGAGCGCGCTTTTGAAGCCTGCGACCGAGCAATCGTCGGCCTTCGTGCCCGACATTAAGATATTGTCGTTCGCATCGAGCGCGTCGACCAGGCACATCGTCGCCGACGACACAAGGTACACCTTGTCGGCGGGGCGCCTTATGACCGCGATGTCGGAGCTCAACCCATCAGGTACCTTCGCATCCTGCGGCACCACGAGGAAGCGCTCCCCGTTCGAAACGCAGATAAGCCGCAAGCCGCCTTCGAACTCGTCGACAGTGAAGTGCTTGGCGTATTCAAGCTGAAGCGTCCCCGTCGGCTCCCAGCCGCAGCCCAAATCGGCGTTGTGGAAGTCGGCCGCGGCGCTTGAAGCCGTTCCCGCAGGGGAGCCGCCGCTTGCATCGTCGCCCGATTTCTCCTTTATGGTGGATGAGTCGAAGTAGAGCGTGTAGTCGATGGTGTGCGGCGTCGACATGGCGACGGTCTCGGCCGACACGGCGATGTCCTCGTCGAGCGTGACGGGTATCTCGAACGTGGAGTTGCCGCCGTCGTTTACGGGCGCGTAGTCCACGCCGTCGGCGGTCATCTTGTCGTAGTTCGAACTCGACCAGGTGATGGTCGCGGTGTAGGTGTCGCCATCCTTCACAATTGTGGTTGGTGAGGCGATGCTTGCGCGCCCTGACCCGCCGGAAAGCGAGACGCTCACAGTGTATTCCTGAGAGCCCGCCGTGGCACCGGTCGCGTTTGGGCTCGCACTGCACCCCGCGAAGGGAAGCGCGAGCAGGGCGACGAGAACGCAGGCGATTACGCGCGCCGCGATGCTGCGGCGCTTCCTGTTTTCCCCCTTTGGAAGAATCGACCGCATGGCGTTACTTCAGTGCGTCGGCGCGCAGATCGACGCCGGCGGATTCGAATACGAGCGTGCGGTCGTACCACCGCTCCCTTTTAATGCTCCACGCGGCGCAGGCGGTGTCCTCGTCGAGCGCATCAACGGGCACGTCGTAGGTGTACTTGCCTTCCGCGTTTTCCACATAGGGGATGAAGTCGGCCTCGCTCGCGGCGGCAGCCTCGTCGCCCGTGCCCATGAAGAGCTTGCCGTAGCCCGTGCCGGAAAGTGTCATCACGCAGTGCATGGAGCCGTTTTCCACGATGAGCTGGGCGTCCACAATCCTGAACATGTTCGAGCTGGAATCTACGGTGATCGGATAGGTGCCGTCGGCCACCTTGTCGGCGGTGATGGGGGCAGCGCTTGCGTCCTCGGGCGCATCGGCCGCCTGTTCGGTTTTTTCCTGGGAATCGGCATCGCTTGCCTTTGCGCTGTCGATTGAATTTCCGCCGCAGCCGGCGAGCGAGAACGCGAAAAGCGCCGCCGAAAGGGCGAAGGCGAGGGTTTTCTTCAACATGGAGGGGTTCCTTTCAATCGCTTCGACCGCCCGCGCCGTGCGGTGGGCGGGCGGGATGCGAATGCAACGGGCATGCGCCGTCAGTCGGGGAAGGCGCATGCCCGTTGCACGGGGACGCGACCGGCGCCCCCGTGCGCGGCGAGTTTACAGCTTGGCGATGGCGTCGTCCACGTGCGAGACGTAGATGTCGTCGACCGCGACGTTCTGTCCCAGACCCTGGAGCAGGCACGTCACTTCGAAGCCGGCGGCCACGAACTTCGCAGCCCAGCTGTCGGGGTCGGTCTCGTCTGCCATGTCGTTGTTCGCGTGGTCGCCCGCGACCACCATGAACGGCGCGAGCACGGCCTTCTTGTAGCCTGCGGCGCTCGCGGCGGCGATAACATCCTCGCAGGTCGGTTCAGCCTCGACGGTGCCGACGAAGAACTGCGTCAAGCCCTCGTTCTTAAACACTTCCTGCATCTTGGCATAGTCGGCGTTGGAATCGGCTTCGGTGCCGTGGCCCATGAGGCACAGCGCCGTCTTGCCGTCGTCGAAGGACGCCATGTTCTCCTTAATGGCTGCGGCCACCTTCTTGTAGTCGTCGTCGGAGGTGAGCAGCGGGTCGCCGAGCGAGATTTTGTCGAACTTGTCGGCGTACTTGTCGAGCTCGTCTTTCACGTCGGTGTATTCCAGGCCACCCATGAGATGCGTCGGCTGCACGACGATTTCCTTCACGCCGTCTTCCACGCAGCGGTCGAGCGCCTCGGTCATGTTGTCGATCGTGATGCCGTCGCGCTTCTTCAGCTTGTCGATGATGATCTGCGCGGTGAAGGCGCGGCGGATGTCGTAGTCCTGCCAGTACTTCTCGCGGATAGCGTCTTCGATGGCGCCGATGGTGATGTGGCGCGAGTCGTTGTAGCTCGTGCCGAAGCTCGTGACGAGGATGACCGGCTTCACGGCCTTCTCCTTTTCACTCGATTTTTCGGAACTTGCGGAGGTGTTGGAGCAGCCCGCGAGCGCGACTCCGGCGAGCGCGACGGCTCCGGTTGCTGCGGCGCTCATGAAGCCGCGGCGTGACATCTGGTCGGACATGGTTTTTCCTTTCCTCGGTTTGCCGGTCCCCCGGCGACAGTTGCTTGTCGGCACAAGCGAAAGAAAAGCGCACCCCTCGGGGTTCACAAGGAGCTAACGCCACGGCGATGCCGTGAGGAAAAGGCGAAGCAGTCTGGCTTGGGGCGCGAGGCGGTTCGCCCGCGCGTCCTATACAGTAATGTCCCTTGCCCAGGATTCCCACCTGGTTCCCTCCGCAAGCCAGCGCGGGCTGTGCGGGCGCCGCGCCGGTCATTTCCTTTTATCCGATTGTCATATGCTCGTTGCCGAAACTTTTACTATGATAGTGGGCACTTGTGAACGTGTCAAAGCCAGGGCGGGCGGCATTGCGCCTCCTGCCTGCGTATTTGCGCCGATTGCTGCCGCAGGCGCCGTGTTTTGCCCGCTGCGCGAATGGCGGCGTAAACGGTTGCGATGAGAAACGGGAAGGGAAGGCTCGGATGATTCATATCGTTGGCGCAGGCTCGGGCGCCGCCGACCTTATCACGCTGCGCGGGGCGCGCCTTCTGCGCGCGGCCGACGTGGTCGTTTGGGCGGGAAGCCTTGTGAACCCCGAGCTGCTCGCCGAGTGCAAGGAATCCTGCATCGTCTACGACAGCGCGCATATGACCTTGGAGGAAGTGCTCGACGTGATGTGCGCGGCAGATGCGCGGGGCGAGGAAGTGGTGCGCCTGCACACGGGCGACCCGTGCCTGTACGGCGCCATCCAGGAGCAGATGGACGCGCTCGACGCGCGCGGCGTGGACTACGAGGTGGTGCCCGGCGTGTCGAGCTTTTGCGGTGCCGCGGCGGCGCTTCGCCAGGAATACACGCTGCCGGGAATCAGCCAGTCGGTCGTGATCACGCGGCTTTCTGGACGTACCCCCATGCCCGCGGGCGAGGGCATGCGCACCATGGCGGAAAGCGGCTCGACTATGGTCATCTTCCTGAGCTCGGGTATGCTCGCCGAGCTTTCCGCCGAGCTTTTGGCCGCGGGCCGCAGCTCCGACGAGCCGGCGGCGCTCGTGTACAAGGCGACCTGGCCTGAGGAGCGCGTGGTGCGCTGCACAGTGGGCACGCTCGCCGATGCGGGCGCGCGAGAGGGCATCGACCGCACGGCGCTCGTGGTGGTGGGCC
>UQTN01000049.1 GCA_900543945.1 uncultured Collinsella sp.
AAGGGCGGAGGCGGGGCATGCCCCGCCTCTTACACCACATCTCTGTGCGCTACCTTTATATAACCCCCTTTAAAGGGCGTTTGACGGCTTTCAACCTCTTCGAATCGCTCAAAGTAGGCAATTTGCTCTCGATTTTGCTGCTACTAAATTGGTGACAGTACTCATATTTGCCACTTTTTGCCCACGAGGTGTTCAGAGGAGCTCTCGACAAGCATCTAACGCTACAATAACTACCACGTGGCTGGGTTTGCCGGCCGAATGTGCGATGCCGTGGGAGGGGACATGGTCGAGTTTACAAAGACGATTAAAGATCCGTTGGGACTGCATGCCCGCCCGGTTGCGCTGCTCTATGACATAATTGCCAAGCATCGTAGCAACGTATCGGTCAGCATCGGCGATCGCCATACCGACGGCCGCGATGTAATGGGGCTCATGGCTCTCTACGGCGAGTGCGGCGAGGACATCATCTTCCGCATTTCGGGCGTAGACGAGGCCTCGTGTGTCACGTCGATCAGAAACCTCTCCCTCTAAACGCAACAATGTGACAAAGGGGCTGTCCCCTTGTCACACCTGTTTCATATGGGAAACTTTTTCGAAAACTGAATAGGGACCCTTTCCAAAAAGTTAACCACGTGCTAGTTTACTGTAGCGAACATAGACGTGGTTAACTTTTGCTGCGTCGATGTTGAGGACGAACTGACGTTAGGAGCACACTCATGTCTTGCGGACCGCAGATGCCGGCCATGCCGCTTTCGATGGTGAAAGCAGGCGAAACCGTGCACGTGTCTCGTGTAAAGGGCAATGAGGACATGAAGCACCACCTCAAGGACCTCGGCTTTGTCGAGGGCAGTGAGGTTCACGTGGTGAGCTCGAGTGGCGCCAATATCATCGTCACCGTGCTGGGCGCACGCTTTGGTATCGATACCAAGGTCGCCATGCACATCATGACCGTCGGTTAGTTCGCAGCATTTCATTAAAGCTGAAAGGGGGAAAAGAATATGAAGACGTTGGGTGACGTTAAGGTGGGCGAGAGCTCTACCATCGTCAAGCTTCACGGCGAGGGCGCGCTTCGCCGTCACCTTATGGACCTGGGCCTCATCAAGGGCACTTCGTTCAAGGTCGTTAAGGTTGCACCGCTCGGAGATCCGGTCGAGATCAACGTGCGCGGCTACGAGCTTTCCATCCGCAAGGAGGAGGCTGCCGTCGTCGAGGTCCAGTAAGGGCCCGCGGCAACTATTTATGCAGATAAAGTTAGGTTTTTCTAACTTAAATTTGCAACGTTGAAGCACATTATCCAGCCTGCGCGGAGAAAGCAGCGCGGGCACACAAGGAAGAAGGATTGAATGGCGGATTCTCAGATCCATGTCGCGCTGGCGGGTAACCCCAACTGCGGCAAGACCACGCTTTTCAACCTGATCACCGGCGCCAACGGCTACGTTGGCAACTGGCCCGGCGTCACGGTTGAGAAAAAGGAAGCCAAGCTCCTGAGTGACAAGAACGTCACGATTACGGACCTCCCCGGCATCTACTCGCTTTCCCCCTACAGCCCCGAGGAGCAGTGCTCGCGCGATTACCTCATGAGCGGCGAGCCCGATGTGGTTGTCCAGGTGGTCGATGCCACCAACCTCGAGCGTAACCTGTACCTGGCGCTTCAGGTTATCGAGACCGGCCTGCCCGTGGTCGTGGCCCTCAACATGGCCGACCTCGTGGAGAAGAACGGCGACAAGATCGACACGGACAAGCTTTCCAAGAAGCTTGGCTGCCCGGTCATGATGATCTCGGCCCTTAAAAACAAGGGTATCAAGGAGCTGTTCGAGCAGGTCAAGAAGTCTGCTGCTTCCAAGGGCCAGGTGCCGGAGCACAAGTTCGATTCCTCCATCGAGGACGTTCTGGACCACATCGAGAACAACCTGCCGGCGAGCGTTCCCGCCAACAAGCGTCGCTACTACGCTGTCAAGCTGTTTGAGCGCGACGCGGACGCCTGCAAGCTCATCAACCTCACCAAGGAGAAGGCCGCTCGCGTCGAGCAGCTGGTCGCCCAGTGCGAGCAGGATTGCGACGACGACGCCGAGTCCATCATCACCGGCGAGCGCTATGGCGTGATTGCCCACATTATCGACGAGTGCATGACCAAGGCTCCGGCCAAGATGAGCACCTCCGAGAAGATCGACCGCGTGGTTACCAACCGTATCCTGGGCCTGCCGATCTTTGTGGTCATCATGTTCTGCGTGTACTACATCGCCGTTTCCACCCTGGGCGGCACGGTGACCGACTTCACCAACGACCAGCTCTTCGGCACCGACGGCTGGTACGTGCTCGGTCAGGGTCGCGACGCCTATGACGCAGCTGTTGAGGCTGCGGGCGACAACGCCGACTCGGTCGACCCGGCGCAGTACGGCCCCTATGTCCCGGGTATCACCACCGCGGTGCACGACGCCCTTGTGGCGGGCGGTACCGAGGACGGTGGCCTCGTCGATTCGCTGGTCTGCGACGGCATCGTGGCTGGCATCGGCGCCATCATGGGCTTCGTCCCGCAGATGTTCCTGCTCTTTGTGATGCTGTCTTTCTTGGAGGACTGCGGTTACATGGCCCGCGTCGCCTTCATCATGGACCGCGTGTTCCGCCGCTTTGGCCTGTCCGGTAAGTCCTTTATCCCCATGCTCGTGTCCTCGGGCTGCGGCGTCCCCGGCGTCATGGCTACCAAGACCATCGAGAACGAGAAGGACCGCCGCATGACGGTCATGACCACCACGTTCATCCCCTGCGGCGCCAAGCTGCCGATCATCGCCCTGCTTATGGGTTCCATCATTGGCGACTCTTCTACCACCGCTGCGTGGATCAGCCCGCTCTTCTACTTCCTGGGCGTCTTTGCCGTCATTGCCTCGGGCCTCATGCTCAAGAAGACCAAGCTCTTCGCCGGCCGCCCGACGCCGTTTGTTATGGAGCTTCCTGCCTACCACTTCCCGGCGATCCGCTCTTGGGCGCTGCACGTGTGGGAGCGCTGCTTCGCCTTTATCAAGAAGGCCGGCACGGTCATCTTTGCGTCCACCGTCGTCGTTTGGTTCCTCTCCAACTTTGGTAGCTACAACGGCGCCTTTGGCTACCTGCCTTCCATAGAGGGCATCCCCGAGGAGTTCATGGATTACTCCGTGCTTGCCATGTTCGGCAACCTGGTCGCTTGGATCTTCGCCCCGCTCGGCTTTAGCACCTGGCAGGCCACCGCACTGACCGTCTCTGGCCTTGTCGCTAAGGAGAACGTCGTCGCCACCGCCGGCTCGCTGCTGTCGGTTGCTGACGCCGCCGAGACCGACCCGAGCCTGTGGACCGCGTTTGCGGCTATGTTCCCGACCATGGGCGCTTGCGTCGCCTTTGGTGCCTTCAACTTGCTGTGCGCTCCGTGCTTTGCCGCTATCGGCACCATCCGTAACCAGATGAACTCCGGTAAGTGGACCGCGATTGCCATCGGCTACGAGTGTGCCTTTGCTTGGGTCATCGGCCTGTTCATCAACCAGTTCTATAACCTGCTTGTTCTTGGGCAGTTTGGTATCTGGACGGTTGTGGCCATCGTGCTGCTGGTTGCGATGCTCTTCCAGATCTTCCGTCCCATGCCCAAACACGCATGGACCGACGAGGACGAGACCAACACTGCTTCCGCCGCAGTTTCCGCTTAAGTCCGAATAAGGATTAGCCCCTTTCCACGAGCCCGGGTGTCCCAGCGACCCCCGGGCTTTTTGGTGCAAGGGGGAAGGGTTGGTGCAAAGTAACCTGACCCCCATGCACCAAAAGCTGAGATGTGGCGTTTCCGCAGATAAAACCGACCAAAATAAACCTGTCCCTTTTTGGCAGGTGAAAGATGGGGTAAAGTAAGTGGTGGTTAACTAGAGGAGGCTTGCTATGGCACCTATCGATATTGTTGTACTGGCTGTTATCGGCATTGCGTTTGTCGCGGTATGCGTGCGCATCTACCGCAAGGGCACCTGCGCCGACTGCGCTCAGGGTGGCGTTTGCACGGGGCATTGCTCCAACAAAAAGACGTGCGCCGCACTTAAGGGCGTGGACAAAATCGCCGAAGACTTGGGTCGCGGTATTCATTAGCCGACCGGCGTTTGGGTATGTTTGACTGCGGATACGGCAGTTGCTGATACGATATGTACGTTAGCAACTGCCGCCGAGCGGCTCAAACGAAAGGAACCCTGTATGGAGTCCTCCGCCTATCCGATGCTCTTTAGCCCGATCAAGGTCGGTACAACCGAGGTCAAGAACCGCGTCTTTATGCCGCCGGTATCTACCAACCTGGCCGATCATGGCTATGTGACCGACGACTTGGTCGATCATTACCGTGCCCGCGCCAAGGGCGGCGTGGGCCTCATCATCACCGAGGTCGTGACGGTCGAGCCCACCTATACCTATCTGCCGGGTGACATGTGCTGCTACGACGACACGTTTATCCCCGGCTGGGAAAAGCTCGCCGCGGCCGTCCACGAGTACGGCTGCAAGATCATGCCGCAGCTCTTCCACCCCGCCTACATGGCCTTTAACATTCCGGGCACGCCTCGCCTGATCGCTCCGTCCTTTGTGGGCCCGTCTTACGCCCGCGAGGCACCGCGCCCCATCACGGTCGACGAGATCCACGAGCTCACGCACCAGTTTGGCGACGCCGCCGTGCGTATGCAAAAGGCTGGCGTCGATGGCGTCGAGGTCCACGCGGCGCACGCCCACGGCATGCTCGGCGGCTTTTTGACCCCGCTCTACAACAAGCGCACCGACGAGTACGGCGGCTCGCTCGACGCCCGCATGCGCTTTTTGCTCGAGGTCATCGCCGAGATTCGCGAGCGCTGCGGCAAGGACTTCATCATCGACGTCCGTATCTCGGGCGACGAGTACACCGATGGCGGTCTGACCCTCAACGACATGATCTACGTCTCGCGTCGCCTGGAGAAGGCTGGCGTCGACATGATCCACGTGTCGGGCGGCACTACCATCAAGCGCGGCTCCGCGATTCCCGCCGCCGGTACGCAGCAGGCCTCGCACGCCGCCTGCTCGCGCGAGATCAAAAAGCATGTGAACATTCCCGTCGCCACGGTCGGCCGCATCAATGAGGCATGGATTGCCGAGGAGCTGATCGAGGACGGCGCTGCCGACATCTGCATGATGGGCCGCGCCAATCTGTGCGATGCCGAGTTCTGCAACAAGGCCGCTGCCGGCAATGCCGATGATATCCGTCCCTGCATCGGTTGCCTGCGCTGCCTGAACGGCATCATGTTTGGCAAGCGCATCTCCTGCACCGTCAACCCGGACGTGGAACGCGACGAGGCCGGCTACGAGCCTGCCGCCGAGGCAAAGAACGTGCTCGTTGTGGGTGCCGGTCCTGCGGGCATGGAGGCAGCCTACATTGCCGCCAAGCGCGGCCATAACGTGGTGCTCGTGGACAAGCAGGACGAGCCGGGTGGCGAGATGCGCATCGCGGCCGTTCCGCCGGCAAAGCAGGAACTCACCCGCGTGATCAAGTACCAGTATCGCCGTCTTGCTAAGGCGGGCGTGAAGTGCGTCTTTGGTACCGAGCTTTCGGCCGAGGACATTCAGCGTGACTACGCGGGCTACGAGGTTGTCCTGGCTTATGGCGCCGAGCCCATCGCCCCGGCCTTCATGCAGGGATTTAAGCAGGTCATGACGGCCGACGACCTGCTGGGTGGCAAGGCCTTCCCGGGCAAGAAGATTGTCATCGTGGGCGGCGGCACCGTCGGTTGCGAGACGGCCGACTACCTGGCCCCACTGGTCAACGATCTGTCGCCGGCCAACCGCGATGTCACCGTTATCGAGATGACCAAGACGCTCGCCGCCAACGAGGGCGGCGCCGGCCGCGCGGTGCTCATCACGCGTATGCTTTCCAAGGGCGTTCACGTGCTGACCGAGGCCAAGGTGACCGAGATTACCGAGGACACCATCAGTTACGAAAAGGACGGCGAAGTCCATACCATCGCCGACGCCGATACGCTGGTGCTTGCCATGGGTTACCGTCCCAACACCAAGCTGGCCGATGACCTTGCCGCTGCCGGCGTTGTCACCCACGTGCTGGGCGATGCCCAGAAGTGCGGCAACATCCGCGACGCCATCGGCGACGGCTACAAGGTCGCCTGCGAGCTCTAGTCAACCCCTTGTTGCGTGGGGGCAGGTTACTTTGCACCAACTTGGTGCATGTAAATCTGGCCCCATTGCACCATTGCGGCTTCATGGAGTAGCGCCCGTACGCATCGAATTTCTCCTCTCATAGATGTGCGGCACAAAGAGCCCCGAGTTCAACTGAGCTCGGGGCTCTTTTCGTTTGGATTGCAGGCGTATTGACAGACGAAAACAGTCTGTGTCCGGTATTGAGCCATACGAAAGCGAAATTATGCGTCTTAATTCCGTACGCAAATAAAGACGAAAACCGTTTGCGTCTTTGATAAATCAGTACGCAAACGGTTTTCGTCTTATAATACGGTTATGAATGGTATGAAACGAGAGGGTTGTGCATATGGTTGTTAGAGAGAACCCTACAGTCGAATACAAGGAAAGCGTTACGCCGACGTTTCTTAAAACGGTGAGCGCCTATGCAAACTACGGGACGGGCAAGATTGAGTTTGGCGTT
This sequence comes from uncultured Collinsella sp., assembly GCA_900543945.1. Classification (GTDB taxonomy): domain Bacteria; phylum Actinomycetota; class Coriobacteriia; order Coriobacteriales; family Coriobacteriaceae; genus Collinsella. Next base: position 6,629 of record UQTN01000049.1, read on the forward strand.
GATGACGAGGGCGTGGCTGTCGGCCTTGCAGATCCGGTCGCAGAGTGTCTCCGCATCGAGAACATGATTAATGACAGCTTGGATCCCGCTCCCCGTTACACGCTCGAGCGCGATGAGAAACACGGGACCGTAATCCTTACGGTTTATGAGGGCCAGGACAAACCCTATCGAAGCAAGGGAAAGGCCTACAGGCGAAACGATTCGGCAACGGTGGAGGTCGACCGGTTTGAGTATGGCAGGCTGACGCTCGAAGGCAGCAACGTAACGTTCGACGCGCTCACGTCGGCTCGCCAGGACTTGAGTTTTCACACGCTCGAGCATAAGTGTGTTGAACATCTCGGCATTTCCGAGCTAACGCCGGATATTATGCGCACGCTTCGCTTGCTCGGCAAAGATGGCTATACCAACGCTGCGGCGATTTTGGCGGATAAGAATGATTCTCCGGGCATCGACTGCGTCCGTTTTGGCGATACCGAGGATGTGATCTTGGACCGTGAGACGACGACAAATGTATCCGCAATTGAGCAGGTGGACAGGGCGGTGGCTATGTTTGCACGCTACTACCGTTTTGAGCGTATCGAAGGGATGGAGCGCGTCCAAACCGATCGAATTTCTCTTGAGGCATTCCGCGAAGCTGTTGCAAACGCTTTGGTGCATCGGACGTGGGACGTTCGAGCGAATGTTCAAATTGCCTTGTACGACGATCGTGTTGTTGTGACTTCGCCCGGATCACTGCCCGCCGGTTTGACGACGGAACAATACCTGTATGGGCAGATATCCGTGCTCAGAAACCCAATTGTCGCCGAGGTCTTTTTAAAACTGGATTACATCGAGAAATTTGGCACGGGAATCGCGCGCATTAGACGTGCCTATCGCGATTCGATCAATCAACCATTTTTTGATGTTCGCGGCGGCATGGTGGCCGTCACATTGCCCGCTACCGATGCCTTTGAAGGGTCCGAGGAAGAGATCCAGGTTCTCAATGCCTTGTCGGGCGGGCGAATTATGTCGCGAAGCGAGATTGAAAAACAGACGGGGCTGAGCCGCATGCGGACGTTGGCGGCACTCGAATCTCTGCTTGAACGGAATGCAATCGTAAGGCAGGGAACCGGGCGGGCCACGAAATACGAGCGCTCATAGTCCAAAAGAGCCATGGTACAAGACGGACCCCAAGCCAGCGTTGGCTTGGGGTCCGTTATATCCCGGATGGTAACGGGCCGATTATTGTCAAGTTATAGCAAAGTATAGCGACGTACAGCAAAGTATAGTGAAATATAGCAAGCCGTATAGCGCGCCTTGATTATCAACCCTTGATTATCAACCGTCCGTATTTCACAGCAACTTATAACAGGCTCGGGGTGCCAATTTGGGGTGCGGTAGTGCTGCGTCACGAAAAGGGCCTATCTACTACGTTTAAGCCGCAGGGGCCAACCATAGTCGGCTTTTTCGAAAATCGACAAGCTGTCTACCTGCGGTTTTGTTTTCACGGTTTTCGGTATGGCCGAGGCTATCCGTGTTAACGTAGTAGATGGGCCACTTTTGTGGCAAGGGGGCCGATCTGCGGGCCAGGGTAGCTAAAAGAGCCCCGTCCCAAAAAGACTGATTGGGAGCCGGGGCGTGTCGATGCGATAGTATTACGTGGTGGAATTCGACAAACCGTGGGCTTCATCCGAGGGCTTTATGGAACAACACCAGCATTATCAGAGCCTGCAAGATCAGGCATACAGCGCATTGCGCTCCAAGATTATCTATGCCGAGCTCAAGCCCGGCACGCGTCTTTCGGCGATTGGCCTGGAAAAAGAGACGGGAATCGGGCGAACGCCCATTCGCGAGTCCTTTGTGCGTCTGCGCGAGCAGGAGCTGGTGGAAACGCGTCCCAAGAGCGGCACCTACGTCTCTAAGATCAGCATGGAGCGCGCCGAGAACGCTTGTTTCTTGCGCGAGAAACTCGAGAGAAGTGTGCTCATTAAATGCTGCTCTGCCGCCACGCCCGAGCAAAAGCATCGGCTCGGGCAGATTCTTGCCGAGTCCGAGTCGCTCGACCATAGCGAAACGCGTCGCTTTTTCGATCTGGACAACCTGTTCCATGAGACGTGTTTTGCGATTGCCGGTCGTCACATGTTGTGGGATTGGATGAAGAGCATCAACACGCATTTTGAGCGATACAACTGGTTGCGTATGGTGTCGCAGGATCTGGATTGGGAGCCGATTCGTCGACAGCATCGCCGGATTCTCGAGGCCATTAAGAGGGGCGATACCGACGCGGCGAGCTATCTGGCAGAGATACACCTGCACCTGATGCCCGAGGAACAGGGCCCGGTTATCGCCTTGTATCCCGACTATTTCGAGCTGTCCAAAGACTCGTCTATCTAGCCCATCATCGCATCTGCTCGAGACGCAAAACGATGCTGCTCACCTACAGCGTTTTGCAACCGAAATTATTAAAAATGCCTAAAATGGCTCAGACTGCCGACAATGGGGAAACGGGGTGCGCTATGGCGCAGATGAGAATCAAGGACATTGCCGCCGAGGCGGGCGTGAGCCCGGCCACGGTCTCGCGCTACCTCAATAACCGCCCCGGGCAGATGACCGAGGAAACCCATGCTCGCATCGCGGCGGTTATCGAGCGCACCGGCTATCGTCCACGTGCCGCCGCGCGCAATCTGCGCAGCTCGCGTACCAATTTCATCGGCGTGATCCTGGCCGACATCGCTAACCCGTTCTCCAGCGCCATGCTCGAAGGGCTTTCCGCCAGTGCCGCCGCGCGCGGCTGCTCGCTTATGACTGCCATTAGCGGCAACGACCCCGCCAAGGAGGCAGAGTCGCTCACCAGACTTATCGATGCCGGCGTGGACGGCCTGGTCGTCAACACCTGCGGAGGCAACGACAAGGCGATCGCCGCGGCAGCGGGACGCTTGCCCGTCGTGCTGCTCGACCGCGATGTTGCCGACGGTGGCATCGATCTGGTGACCTCCAACAACCGTGAGCTGGTCGCCGGCCTGGTAGACGCCTTGGCTGTCGCGGGCAGCGAGCGCCTGTGCCTGCTCACCGAGGCAAGCGACGACAGCCCTGTGCGTCGCGAGCGTGCCGAGGCCTTTGCCGACGAGCTTTCGCGACGCAGCCTTGCGGGTGAGGTCGTCACCCTGGCCGATGGTGGCGTCGAGGGTGTCAGTCGCCTGGACGAGACCATCCGCGGCTATGCGGGTAAAAAGCTCGGCCTCATTGCCGTCAACGGCTTGGTTTTCCTGCGCCTGACCGAGGCGCTGGCCCAGCTGGGGCCCTCGTTGCCGGCGGGTCTCAAGATTGCAACGTTTGACGACTATCCCTGGAACCACGTCCTCTTTGGCGGTGTGACCACGGCAGCGCAGGACACTCTTACCATTGCCGAGCGCGTAGTCGAGCGTCTGTCCGAGCGCATTAACGTCGTCACCACCACGGTGGGCGAGGCCGCAAGGCTGGCTCCCAAGCGCATCGAGATCCCCGGCCGCATCGAACACCGCGCTTCGGCCTCGCGCTAGTCTGTGTGATAATATATAGACAATGTCATACAGGAGGTATCCATGGCTGCGTCTGTGCTGAGTGTGCGAGTGGACTCGTCAATTAAAGATTCATTTGCCGATCTGTGCGAAGAACTTGGCATGACTTCGTCTGTTGCAGTCAATATGTTTATGAGACAGATGCTGCGCGAGCGTTCGCTGCCGTTTGTCCCTTCACTCGGTAAAAGCTCTGCGAGCGGAAGCGTCGCGGCGGGCATTTTGGATACCGCTCAGATTGAGTCCGCTGTCCGTGAGGCGGCCAGCCCGATTCCCGCCATCAAAAGCGTGATTCTTTTTGGCTCGTATGCTCGTGGCGACGCGCGTGCCGATAGTGACATTGACTTGCGTCTCGAAGTCGATCGCGATCAGGGCTTTGGCCTTTTCGCGTTGTCGGCATTCGGCGAGGCGGTGCGCAAAGAAACTGGGAGGCAGGTTGATCTTGTCTCGAGCGACCATCTTGATGCCGATCTTGCCGCGGTAATCGAGCGCGAAGGAGTGATCCTTTATGATCGCGCGTAAGTCAGACGGCCTCCGCGCCCAAGAGGTCTTGGACGCCATCTCTGAAACGAACGAGCGCATCAAGGCTTTTGATATCACCGAGGACCAGTTTCTGCATGCGAATGACGTGCGGACGAGGGCGTTGGCGGACTCCCTTTTGATGTGCGCGCTTAGGGTGACGGAAGAAGCGGGCAAGTTGTCGGAACGCTCGCAGCGGCTTCATCCCGAAATTGAGTGGCGTGGAATTATCGGCATGAGAAATTACCTCGCGCATGATTACGGCAATGTCGACCGATCGGTTGTTTGGGATGCGGTGACGATGGAGTTCCCAGCGCTGGAACGAGCGTGTAGGCAAATTGTTTCCGAATCTGAACGCTAGCCATTCGTTTGTGACTGCCTGTTCGCGCACGTTTTTTGGGCGCTTGATACGCTTTAACCCTGCGGAAACATTTTTCTGCGATAGTATCTGCGATATAGACCAGTCGAAACCCGCCCGAAAGAAAGGGGAGCGACATGAACCAGCAGAACATCGATTACGTACTCCGCTCCGTAGAGCAACGTGACATCCGCTTTGTTCGTCTGTGGTTTGTCGACATTCTCGGCCGCCTCAAGAACTTTGCCATTAGCCCCGAGGACCTCGAGGTCGCTTTTGAGGAGGGAATTGGCTTTGACGGCTCCGCCATCGAGGGTTTTGCCACGCCCGAGGAAGCCGACATGCTGGCGTTTCCCGATGCTTCGACCTTCCAGATTTTGCCGTGGCGCCCGAGCCACAACGGCGTCGCCCGCGTGTTCTGCGACGTGTGCACTCCCGATCGCAAGCCGTTTGCCGGCGACCCGCGCGATGCCCTGCGTCGCATGTTCCGCAAGGCCGAGAAGGCTGGCTATCTGCTCAACGTGGGTGCCGAGCTGGAGTATTACTACTTCCCCGACGAGCATACCCCCGAGCCGCTTGACAACGTGGGCTACTTCGATCTTTCGGTGAGCGATGCCGCCCGCGACTTGCGTCGCAACACGGTCCTCACGCTCGAGAAGATGTCCGTGCCCGTGGAGTACACCTTCCACGCCGCCGGCCGCTCGCAACACGGCATGAGCCTGCGCCACGCCGAGGCCCTGAGTATGTCCGACGCCATCACTACGGCCAAACTCATCATTAAGCAGCAGGCCTACGAGAGCGGTTGCCACGCCTCCTTTATGCCCAAGCCGTTGGCGGGCGAGGATGGCAGCGCCATGTTTTTGCATCAGTCGCTGTTCGACCACGACGGCAACAACGTCTTTTGGGGCGAGGACGACGAGAAGTACCACCTCTCCGATATCGCCAAGCACTATATGGCCGGCATCCTGGCGCATGCCCGCGAGATCAGCGCTATCACCAACCCCACGGTCAACTCGTACAAACGCATCACCACGGGCGGCGACTCCGTGCCACAGTACGCCACGTGGGGCCTGCGCAACCGCGCGAGCATGGTCCGCATCCCGGTCTACAAGCCCGGCAAGCCGCTGTCCACGCGCATCGAGCTGCGCAGTCCCGACCCCATGGCCAACCCGTACCTGGTCAACGCCGTCACGCTGGCGGCTGGTCTGGACGGCATCGAGCGCAAGCTGGAACTCCCGCCCGAGGCCACGGCCGAGACGCTCAAGCTTACCGACCGTCAGATGGTCGAGGCCGGCTACGCGCCGCTGCCGCGCTCGCTCAAAGAGGCGCTCGACGTGTTTGAGGACTCGCAGTTTATGAAGGATGCCCTCGGCGAGCACATCCACAGCTTCTTCCTCAAAAAGAAGCGCGACGAGTGGCATAAGTTTGAGTCTACGATCACCGAGTGGGAGATCAAGCACTACCTGGCGAACTCCTAATCGCGCTGGCTTGTTTCAGTACGATTGAGCTCATTTCTTTGGAGGCCGATATGTCCGATAAGAGTGCCCTGTTCATGGCGCGCACGACGCGCTTCCACGAGTTTGCCCGCAGCTTGACGACCACCCTGGGTGTCGAGGTGAGCCTGGCAACCCCCGATTCGCCGACTGCGGCGCACGACTTTGACCTGCTGATCCTCGACTCCGACGGCATCCGCAGCGACCGCATCGATCAGATTGCCAAGTGGCTTGACGATCGCGGCGGTGTCCCCATGTTGGTGATCGTCGACGATGAGGCGCTCGGTACCCTGCGCCTGCCGAATCACGCGCATGCCGACTTTGTGTGCCCCACGGCGACGCCCAACGAGCTCAAGGCTCGCGCGCAGCGCCTGATGGGCGAGGAGGAGACCGTCACCACCGATGATGTGCTCAACATCGATAACCTCGAGATTAATCTGGCTACCTACCAGGTGACACTCGATAACGAGCCCATCGACCTGACGCTGATGGAGTACTCGCTGCTGAGCTTTTTGGCGACGCACCCCAACCGTGCCTACAGCCGCGAGGTGCTGCTGCACCGCGTGTGGGGCTTTGAGTACTGCGGCGGCACGCGCACCGTCGACGTGCACATCCGACGCATCCGCTCCAAAGTGGGCCCGCAGATCGCGGCGCACATCACCACCGTCCGCGGCGTGGGCTATCTGTTTAAGGACTAGATTTCCACCACAAAGGGGACAGGCACCTTTGTGGTGGTTTTGACGCAGGTGCGGATCTCTCTCGAATCTGCAACAGAACTTAAGCCTTCCTAAAAGATTGCGTTCTCGTACACGTGCGCCCGCATATTGGGGTACAACTCAACGTGAACAATGATGGCCCGCCACATGTTTGGCGGGCCTTTGGTTATTTGACGAAAGGATCGCAGCTATGAGCGAGTACGATTCCCAGCGTCCCCAGGATGCGGGCAACGCCGGCGAGACCCAGCAGCAGCCGCGCGTGCAGGTGGAGTCGACGCCTGCCGACAGCAACATTCCCTACGTGCAGGCCTACGACACGCAGACCGGAAAGCCGCTGGGCAGTCAGCAGGTTGTAAACAAGCACACGGTGGTCAAGACCAAGACCAAAAAGCTGCCGATCTTTATTACAGCGCTTGCCGGCTGCGCCTGCGGCGCCCTGCTGGTCATCGCACTCATCATGAGCGGCACGCTCAACATTGGCGGCGGAAAGAATGCCGTGACGGCGGGTGCTTCGGGTTCATCGACGCAAAAGATTACGATTGATTCCGAGGACACCACGCTGGCCGAGGCCGTTTCTGCCAAGGCGCTGCCCTCTGTGGTCTCCATTACCGCTACTTCGAGTGGCAGCCAGAGCAACGCGCTTTCGCAGTCTGCCGACGAGTCGGACAGCTCGGGCAGCGTCGGTTCGGGCGTTGTGCTCGATACCGAGGGCCACATTCTCACCAACAACCACGTGGTCGATGGCTACGATCAGTACGTGGTGACCATGGATGACGGCACTACGTACGAGGCCGAGTTCGTGGGCAACGATGCCTCGAGCGACCTGGCCGTCATCAAGCTCAAGGACGCCGACGCCTCCAAGCTCACCCCGATCGAGATCGGCGATTCCTCCAAGCTCAACGTGGGCGAGTGGGTCATGGCGATCGGCTCGCCGTTCGGCAACGAGCAGTCTGTCTCCACGGGCATTGTGTCGGCGCTGTATCGCTCAACGGCCATGAGCTCTACCAACGGTAACACCATCTATGCCAACATGATCCAGACCGATGCCGCCATCAACCCGGGCAACTCCGGCGGTGCGCTCGTTAACGACAACGGCGAGCTGGTGGGTATCAACTCGCTCATCGAGAGCTACTCGGGCTCCAGCTCGGGCGTGGGCTTTGCTATTCCCGTTAACTACGCCAAGAACATTGCCGACCAGATCATCGACGGCAAGACGCCGGTGCATCCGTACATGGGCGCTACGCTTTCGAGCGTCAATGTGCTCAACGCCCGCACCAACAAGCTGAGCACCGATAGCGGCGCGTACGTGGCGAGCGTCGTTGAGGATGGTCCTGCTGCCAAGGCCGGCATTCAGGAGGGCGACGTCATCACCAAGCTGGGCGACGACGAGATCACGAGCGCCGATGGCCTGATCATCGCACTGCGCAGCCACGAGGTGGGCGAGAAGGTCGAGATCACGCTCATGCGCGGCAAGGAAGAGAAGAAGGTCACCGTCGAGCTGGGCTCCGACGAGGAGCTGCAGAACCAGCAGCAGGACGACAGCGCGACCGACACCGGCAACGGCGGTATTACCGACGAGCAGCTGCGCCAGTATCTGGAGGAGCTGCTGGGCCAACAGGGCCAAGGCCAAGGCTATGGCCAGGGTTTCTAACGAACCGTATTGCACATATCGAAGCCAGAGGGGACTGTCCCGCCAACGCGGGACAGTCCCTCTTTTCTTATTGATCCGTTGGGGACGGGGAAACGGATCATTTAGAAATGGCAAGGGCATGAGTTGATCGCGCGATCCGCCCCGGTCCGGCCGCTGCCGATTCGGTGCGGTTCGAAAGGGTTATTCGGCGCCATGGTGACCGGTGGTACTCTAGTATCCGTTTGAAATCGAGCGAAGGAGTGCCGCTATGG